>JBGPCZ010000055.1:0-32715 GCA_041482015.1 Planctomycetota bacterium
CCAGCATCCCCAGCCACAGGCCGAACGTGTCCTCCGCCCGGTCGTAGCGGTCGCTCGTCGAGGCGACGACGGGGACGATCTCCCCCGCCGTGCGCTTCTCCGCAGCGGCCACAGCCCTCGAGATCGCCGCGCGGTCGTCCTTCGTGAACAGCTCGCCGGCGCTTACCATTCGCCGCTCGCCCCGCCGCCGCCCGAGAAGCCGCCCCCCGACGACGAGCTGTCGCTGCTCCCCCACGAGCTGCCGCCGCTGTCACTCGACCCCGAACTGGAGCTGGAACTGCTGTCGCTGTGATAGTAGTGGTCGACCCGCGACGAGCTGCCGCCGCCGAACCAGCCGCCCCCGCCGCCCCAGCCCCACGGGCGGTCCCACGGATCGTTGTAGTACCCGTAGCGCCCGTAGCCCCCGTAGCCTCCGTATCCCCCGCCACCGCCGAACCAGCTGCCAAGCCCCGAGCCCAGGCAGCCGCCCGAGAACGCCGAGCAGCCCGGGCTCCCTCCGGCCGACGCCGAACCCCACGAACTCGTCCCCATCCCTTTGATGACCGAAACGACAATCATCACGACCACGAGGACGACGACAATCACGATCACGATCCCCACCCAGCCCCCGAAGGACGACGAGGTGTCGGGGATCCAGTTGGATCGCGTGCGCTGGTATGGTGGCGGATCATCGGCCGGCGGCGCAAACGTCGGCGCCGGGGCGTACTTCGTCTTCGCGGGGGCCGGGCCATAGACCTGCGGCGTGGGCTCCCCTTTAATCTCGGCCGTCGCGATGCCGCGCAGCCCCTTGACGCCCGCCACGATCCCCGAGCTGAAGTCGCCCCGCTTGAACCGCGGGACGATCTCCTCGGTCATCACCTTCTGGGCATCGGCGTCCTTCAGGTGGCCCCACGACGCCCCGAGCTCGATCCGTATCTTCTTGTCGCCGGACGAGACCAGGAGGAGCATCCCGTAGTTCCAGTCCGATGTCCCGACCGCCCACTCGGAGAAGAGATTCATCGCGTACCGCTGGATCGGCCAGCCGGACGCGCCGTAATCCGCGAGGGACTTGATCGTCACGATGACGATCGGCGCGCGCTTCGCCGCCAGCACCTCTCCGCATATCTTGCGGACCTGCGAGGCGTCGTCGTTCGTGAGGAGCTTCGCATCGTCGAGGATGAACTCGCCCTGCGCGGGCCGCGCCGGGTACTTGACCTGCGTGCACAGGGCAAGCGCGATCGCGAGCATCGTATTCATAGGCGTTCGACGCGGATCACCCCCGCATGTTACTTGTGATTTCAGGCCCGCGCCAAGTTTTCGATCCGGTCGGCGAGCGCGCGGATGTCGTCGTCGGCGGTCAAAGGGTTCATGATCACGAGGCGCAGCCACGTCTCGCGCCGCACGGTGACGCGCGTGATGAAGAAGTCGCCTTCTCGCACAAGCGTCTCCCGGATCCGATCCTGGAGCCCGGAGTCCCGGCCGTACCGGAAGAGGAGGATGTTCGACTCGGGCGAGCCGAAGCACTCGAAGCCCTTGCGACCGGCCAGCAAGTCGTGGAAGCGTCGGGTGTTGTCGTAGAGACGCTCGACATGCTCCGCCATCCCGGACTCGCCGACGGTCGCGAGATTGAAGAAGAGCTTGAGCGCGAGCAGCGCCTTCGTGCACTCGAACGTCTTTTTCGACAGGTCCTCGCCGGGCCGCTCCTCGCCGTAGAGATAGGGCGCGTGCTGCGCGTACGAGCCGGCGAGCGACGCCGCGTCGCGGAAGAGCGCGCCGCAGCAGAGGGCCGACGTCCCCAGCAATTTGTGGGTGTCCCACGCCAGCGAGTCGGCGAGCTCGATCCCGTCGGCCAGCGAGCGGTACCGGGGCGAGACGACCGCCGCCGCGCCGTGGCAGCCGTCGATGTGGAGCCAGAGCCCCTCGTTCCAGCAGAAGCCCCCGATCTCGCGGAGCGGGTCGTACGCGCCGTTCGCCGTCGCCCCCGCGTTGGCGACGACTGCGAGGATCTCCTTCCCCGCGTCCGTCTGCTCCTTGAACACCCTCTTGAGCGACTCGACGTGGATGCGGAGGCGGCCGTCGACGGGGACCTTGATGACGGCGTTCGCGCCGAGGCCGAGGATCGCGGCCGCACGCTCGACCGAGTAGTGGGCGATCTCGGACGCGAGGATCACGAACCCGGGGGGCATGCCCTCCGCCCAGCTTTCGGGGAGGATCTTCGCCCGCGCCGCGAGGATGCCGCTCAGGTTGCCGAGGCTCCCGCCGTGGACGAGAACCCCGTCGCCCTCCTTCCACCCGACCTTCGAAAGCATCCAGCGGACGACACCCTTCTCGATCGCCGTTCCCGCGGGCCCCATCTCGTAGACGGCCATTCCGTTGTTCGCGAAGCCGGAGACGAGGTCAGCGAGCGTGGACGATGGCATCGGGACGGCGACCTGGTGGGCCATGAAGCGCGGGTGGCGGAGGCGCGTGCTGTTCGCGAGGATGATCCGGACGAGGCCGGCGAGGTCGACGTGCCCCTGTGAGATGACGTTCTCGAAATCGATCTCGCGGAGGATCTCGTCGATTGGCTTCTGGACGAGGACCTTCCCTTCGCGGTTCGCGGCGCTTTTCATTTCCGCCGCGAGAAGCTCGCGGAAGGCGTCGAGGTTGCGCGAAAGGAACTCCGCCTCGTCCATAGGGGCGCATCGTACCGGCGGTCTTCAAAAGGCGCTACACTTGGAGGAGATGGAAGGCCCGCCGCCCCGCCGCCCGCTCAGCAAGATCGTCTGGCTGGTCTTGGCGGCCATATTCTTTCTCCCCTTGATCCTGGTCCTGAACGCCCTCCGCCACGCGCGGCAGACGATTGATCGTTACGAGGTGGAGACCAAGGCACGTTTTGAGGAGTACCTCCGCCAGTCGTTGATCCGGCCACCGATCCTCGACGATCCGCTCCCGGGGAACGCGTGGGACGATTACCAGGCGGTCTTCGGTGACATTCGAAAGTCGTCCACCGTCAGATCGCTCTCCGACCAGAGAACATGGCAGGTTCCATCCTTCGATCTTGACTCCAACCTGATCCTTTTGAAGCCGTACCTCGAACGCCTAAGCCACGCCCTCCATAGGCACTCCGTCTATCCCGCACACCTGTGGACCAGCCCCGGGGACGAGCTGTATCGGGTTTCCCCCATGCTGGAACATCTGATCCGGAAACTGATTGAAGCGCACCGCGACACGGAAGCGCTCGACATCCTGCTGATCCAGACTGGTTTCAATATGGATATGGCGCGACACGCGCAGGTGACCCGGGCTGCCGCCAGCTTCCATGGTTTCATCAGGAGCGCTGGGATGGCGGCAGGGATGTTCGAGTCCCATTCGCTCAAGGCACCGGGTCTCGCCCGCTTCGCGGGGGACCTGGACGCCATCGAGAGATCGCGGCCGACCATGCTCGAAGCGTGGGAGGTGACTGATGCCCTTGGTCCCTACCAGTGCGCGCTGTACCTGAACAGCCCCGACGCCATCCCGGATCTCAATCCTTCCTGGAGAGACCTTGGTTCTTCCACCCTGGCGCGCGCGAGAGCCTGCGAAGAGCTCCCAGACTTCTTCCGTCATTACCTCAAGGTCGGGAAGCAGCCCCTGGCCCAGCGGGCGCGCCTCGGCCCGCTCTTGAACGGTTCCGACACCTTCACGAGGACGGCGTACTGTACGGTCGTCGCAGGTGCAGGGAACAGCTATCCGATCGAGGCAGAGTTCCTTCGGGAATGGGCGCTGCTCCGGCTGATGACGGCTCTGGCGTGGTACGAAAGCGAGAAGGGCTCCCATCCCGCGAAACTCGCGGACCTGGTCCCGCGCTACCTGGCGAGCGTCCCGGACCCGCTCCCCGACGGCAGTCCCCTTCGATACGCCGCGGGCAGACTTGAGTGGACGGTGGGTGGGTCGGGGCGGTCGTTTACGGTCCGTCGGCGATAGGAGCTACCGCTTCCGCCGCGGCGGGTTCATCGAGCGCAGGTCGCGCTCGGCCAGCTCGACCTTGAACTCCTTCTCCTTGCCGTCGCGCAGGGCCTTCACCGTCACCTGCGTCCCGGGCGACACCTCCGCAACCCGGAAGAAGAGGTCACTCTGGCTCGCGATCGGCTTGCCGTTGAACTCGACGAGCACGTCGTTGTCCTTCAGCCCGCCCTTCGCGGCCGGCGTGTCGGCCTCGACCGAGTAGAGATAGACCCCGCGAGGCTCCTTCATCTTCAGCGCGTCGAGCAGGTCCGGCATCGTCCGGATCCCGTCGTACGTCTCCTTCACCGCCTCGACCAGCTGCGCGTCAAAGTCGAGCGGGCGGATCCCCAGGTAGCCGCGGCGGACCTTGCCGTCCTTCACCAGCCGCTCCTTCACCCAGTTCGCCAGGTTGGAGGCGATCGCGAAGCCGAGCCCCTCGTTGCCGCGCGATTCCGAGACGATCGCGGTGTTGATGCCGATCAGCTCGCCCCGCAGGTTGACGAGCGCCCCTCCCGAGTTGCCGGGGTTGATCGCCGCGTCGGTCTGGATGAAATCTTGGTACGGCGTCGTCAGCTGCGCGCGACGGTGCTTCGCGCTCACGATTCCCGCCGTCACCGTATGGTTGTATCCAAAGGGGCTCCCGATCGCCAGGCACCAGTCGCCGACCCGCACCTTGTCGGAATCCGCGAACGTCGCCGGCACGAGCTTCAGGTCTTTCGGGTCGATCTTGATGAGCGCGAGGTCCGACTCGGTGTCGGTGCCGACGATCTTCGCCGGCACCTCCCGGCCGTCCGCGAACCGGACCCGGAGCGCGCGCGCCCGCTCGCCCGCCAGCTCCGTCACGTGGTTGTTCGTCAGGATGTGGCCCTTGTCGCTCACGATGATCCCCGAGCCCACGCCCTGCGGCGACAGGAACTCGCTGGAGCCGCCGCCCTGCGTCGTGATGTGGACCACCGAGGGCATCGCGAACTCCGCCGCCGCTGAGAACGAGTCCGACAGGTTGACGAGCGCCGCGGGCGGCTCCGGCCGCGCCATCGCGGGCGCCGGCGCCGCCTCGGAGCGCGAGTCGAGCGCGCGCCCCAGCCCGAGGCCCGCCCCCACGCCGGCCGCGAGAAAGAGCGCCAGGAGGATCGTTCGCGTCGAACTGCTCATCAGTCTTCCTTCTTAACGCCCGTCTTCGCCTTCAGCGTCTCCTTCTTCCCGCCCCGGAGAATCTCCAGCTCGAACTCGGGCTTCTCCAGCGCCTTGAGGACGTCCTTCCGGAACCCCCACTTGTCGCCCACGACACCGCCGTCGAGCTTGAGGATGATGTCGTGCTGCTTGAGCCCCGACTTTTCCGCGACCGACCCGGGCTTCACCTCGCCCACGAGCACGCCCTCGCCTTCCTTGAGCGACAGCTGGTCGCGCAGCGTCTCGCCCACGCTGTCGATCTTCACGCCGAACTCGCGGCCGGCGGGCGCGGGGGCCGGCGCCGGAACGGGCGGCGGCGGAACGCCCGGGTTGGGATCCGAGAACCGCTTCTGGAACTCCTTCCCAAACTCGTCCATGCGCTTCCGTTGTTCCTCGATCAGCTTCTTGAATTCCTCATCGAAGGGCTTGAGCTCCGGCATCTTGGGCAGCTGCCGCAGGCGCTCCGCCCACCACTTCTCGAAATCCTCCTGCGTCGCCCCGCCCTGCGGCCGAAGGTACTTCTGAATCCCGTTCTTCTTCACGATCTCGGGGTACTTCTTCTCGAACTCCTGCGCGCTGTCGGCGGAGTAGGTCTTGTCCGCCTTCTCCTCCTTGACCGTCAGCTCGACCTTGCCATCGTCCTTCACGCGAAGCGTCATCCCCTTCTCGGAGTCGTAGACGAAGAGCTTCGTCTTCGAAAGGTCCGCCTTGTTATCCTGGACCGAGAGGAACGGGAAGAGTGAAAGCAGGGCCGCCAGCAGCATACGATCCCTCCGTTACTTTTGCGGGTCGATCTCCACGCGGAGCTCGGCCTCCTGGCGCTCGCGGTTCCTGAGGAACGCGACCTTCACCGTCCGGGGTTCCTCGACCTGTGCCACCGCCCACTGCAGCGCCTCCAGATCCTTCACGGGCTTCCCGTCGAATTCGACGAGGACGTCGCGAAGGGCGATCGCCGAGGCCTTCGCCGGGCCCTCGCGCTCGATGTGAGCGACCTCGACCCCCGTACCTTCCTCCAGCCCGAGCTGCGCGCGGACTGCGGGGTCTAGCGGCCGCAGCGAGAGGCCCAGCCAGCCGCGGACCATCCGGCCGTGCTTGACGATCCGGTCGGCGGAGAAGCGGACCCACGCGGCGGGCGTCGCGAAGCTCACGCTCTGGCCCGCCACGGGCGAGACGTCGCGCGGATTCATCTTGAAGAACGGGAGGAGCCGCCCGGCCTCGACCCCCGACGCTTCGGGGGCGTAGGCCGAGTGAACCAGGCCGAGCAGCCGGCCGCTCGAGTCCGCGACGAACCCGCCGCAGTCGCCCGGGTTGACCGGCGTCGACATCTGGATCATGTTGTCGTAGCGCCGGCCGGCCACCTGGATCGACCGTCCCGAGCCGCTCACCGTTCCGGTCGATGCCCCGCCGCGAAGCCCGAACGGATTGCCGACGACGATCGCGACCGAGCCGGCGCGTGCGGGCGTCTCGGAGAGCGACGCCGGCACGAGCTCCTTCGAGTCCGCCTTCAGGACGGCGACTCCCGTGCGCCGGTCCAAGGCGAGGAGCGCGGCCTTGAGCGTCCTCGTTCCCGCCGAGACGCGGATCTCGCTGGCGTTCTCGACCCCCGACGCATCGGTCACGATGTGGCCGTCCTTCGAGTAGACGACGCCCGCGAACGAGAGCGTCTCGAGCGCGGACTGCCCGTCGATGGAAAGCATGACCGTGACCTGCACCACGGAGGGGCGGACCTTCTCGACGATCGCGCCGACCTCGCGGTCGATCTTCTGGAGCGTCGACTCCTCCTCTTTTTGGGGAGCGAGGAGCGACAGGGCGAATGCGAGGGAGATCATAGCCACTTCGACCGCACTAAAAGTCGCGCTCGCCGCCGACGGGGATCGCCTCGACGCGCGGGAGATAGGAGTTGCCGTCGGGATTCGCCCGCGGAGCGAAGAATTTCCCGCGGAGGTCGGGCTCGACGCGGAACGGCGCCGGCTTCTGTCCGGTCACGTGCTGCAGGGGCCCGGGGCGCAACTCCACGCCCGTCACCAGTTCGTGGCGGGCCGGGGCCTCGGCGGTCGCGGCCGCGGGGCGCGCGGGCCGGGTCACGACGTACGATCCCACGCCGACCGCGAGCCCCACCATGAGGACCGCGGCATAGCGCAGGGCCAGGTCGAACATGAAGAGACTGCGGGCCGCGCGCTGCGGGAAGAGGTCGGCGCGCACGTTGCTCCAGATGGACTTCCACGTCCCCGCCGGGGCATCGCCCTCGCGGAGGAGCGCCAGGTTCGCGCGGGCCTCGCGGAAGAGATCGAGCTCGCGCGAGCACGGCGCGCAGTGGGAGACGTGTTCCCCGACCGCGACGCGCTCCTCGTCGCGCGCCTCGCCGCCGGCCACGAGGGGGAGCAGGTCTTTGACTTCGTCACATCCCATGGATGCCATCTCCAAGGTGGAAAATCATAGTCTTATACGACGGGAAGGCAAGGCTGTTGGAAATCCCAACTTCCAAATCCCAATGAAATCCCAAAGCCCAACAAGATTGGAAGATCAAGCCAGCTTGTCGACGATCGAGCTGAGGATGTAGAGAAGCTCCGTGGCCTCCTTCACGTCGGCCGTCACATCCACGGTCTTGCCCCAGACGCGATCGACCAGGGTCAGCCAGTAGCGGGTCTCGCGGGCTTCTTTCCGAGCGATGACGAAGCTCTTCCGCTTGTCCGCTCTCGACACTGCACCGTCGGCTTCTTCGACATTCGCCCCAATCGAGGTCCCGGCGGCCACAAGTTGCCGCTTCAGGATCCCGGCCTCGGGCGACTCGGGCAAGGCCGCCGCCACCTGCAGGATACGCACCGAGAACTCCAGCGTCCTTTCCTTAATGTCGTACGGTTTTAGATTTGGGGATTGGGATTTCATTGGGGTTTGGGTTTTTGGATTTAGACGCCTTCCGAGGCGTCGGTCTCGTCGCCGATCTCCACGCCCTTCCCGTCCCAGATCGCCTTGAAGAGCTTGCGGGCGCGGTGGAGGCGCCAGCGGACCGTCGCGTTGGTGCAGGCGACGATCTCGGAGATCTCCTCGCAGGAGAAGCCCTGGATGTCGCGGAGCGTGAGGACGGCCTTGTACTTCGGGGGGAGGCGGAGGAGCGCCTGGTGGACGCGGCGGCGGAGCTCGGTCTTCTGGCCGGCCTCCTGGGGGCCGAGGTGCGGGTCGGCCAGGCCGCCCACGCCGTCGAGGTCGACGGTCTTGCCGTGCGAGAGCTTCCGCATCCGGTCGATGCAGAGGTTGACGACGATCTGGTAGAGCCAGGTGTAGAAGTTCTTTTTGACGTCGAAGCGGGCGATGTTGCGGTAGACGCGGATGAAGGCTTCCTGCGAGATCTCGCGCGCCGTCTCGTAGTTGTTGAGCATGTTGTAGGCGATCCAGTAGGTGCGGCGCTGGTACTTGTCGACCAGCTGGCGGAAGGCGTCCTCTTGCCCCTGCTGGCATTTCTGGAGAACGGCCACTTCGGCGGCGTCGGGCATCGGCGCGGGTCTCCGTTCGATCGCGGCTACCATTATAACGAGCCTCCCGGGCAAAAGGATCGGTCGGTGCCGGATTAGTATCCCGACCTGCTGCCCGGTTCGCCGCGAACGTCTATACTTAAGACGATGGCGACCCTGCTGGCGCTCACGATATTCCTCCAGGACGACCCGGCGAAGCTGGTCGAGCGGCTGCGCTCCGACTCGGTCGAGGAGCGGGAGGGGGCCGCGGGGAAGCTCAAAGAGGCGGGAAAGTCGGGGCTCGCCGACCTGGACCGGGCCGCGAAGGACGCCGACAAGGAGGTCGCGGCGCGGGCGGCGCGGCTCGCGCGGCTCATCCGGAATCGCGACCTCGTCCCCGAAACGCTCCGGGGGAAGGCACCCAAGATCGAGGAGCGGCTCGCGGGAGAGGACCTGCACGCATGGACCCAGGCCGTGCTCGACGTGTCGGGCTACGGGGACGGGGACCTCCAGAAAATCAGCATCCGGGGAAAGCTGCTCGGAGGGATGATCGGCCCCGCGATCCGCGGCGCTTCGGATCGGGAGCGCGATACCCTCTTCCTGGTGGTGGCCCGCCATGAAATTCCGATGTCGGACGAAGTCCTCCTGTCCCTGCTCACGGATCCCGAGACCTGCCGGTGGGGGGCCACGGGGATGCTTGAGAAGAACCGCCGCTCGGCCCTGCCCAAGGTCGTTGCGCTTTTCCCGGAGTCGAAGGAACCGGTCCGCACCTCCATGCTGGACGTGCTCGTGGCATTCCGCGCGAAGGAGGCGGCGCCGTACGTGGTTCCGCGGCTCAAGGATGCCTCCCCGACCCTCCGCGGCGACAGCGCCCGGGCGCTGGGCGAGATGGGCGATCCGTCGGTCACGGAAGCCCTCGCCGGGCTCCTGGCCGATCCGACGCCGTTGGTGGCGGACACCGCGCTCGTCGCCCTCGCCCGGCTGGGAGCGAAGGAGCACCTGCCCGTGGCCGTCCGCCTGCTTCGGGACCCGGAGCCAAACCGTCAGTGGTACGGAATCCAGGCGATCCGCTGGTACAAGACGCGGGAGAAGTCGGGAGATATTCTGCCCTTCCTCGACCACAAGGACGTCAATCTCCAATGGGCGACGATCGAGGCGCTGGGCGAAATGGGGGCGACCGAAGCCCTGCCCGAGCTCCGCAAGAAGCTCGACTCCCCCTTCCCCAGGACCCGCGACCTCGCCCGGGAGGCCCTCCGCAAACTCGGAGAGCCCAAACAACCCTGACAGGTATCCGCCCCACCCGCCAATCTAGGGTGGCATGAGCACGGCCCTTGGCGAGCGGGAAATCTCGGAATTCCTGACAGGTCCGGCCGGCTTGGGACAAGATATTGGAATGCCCAAGCTCTCGCAAGTCGACCTCATGAAGGCGGCCTTCAAGTACCAGCACGCCTTCGTCAGCTACGCCTACGGGCTCCTCCGCGACTGGTCCCTGGCCGAGGACGCCGTCCAGGAGGCCTTCCTTGTCCTCATGCAAAAATGGGAGGAGTTCAAGCCCGAGCTCGGCGTCTACGGCTGGGCCCGCAAGATGGTCTACTACAAGGTCCAGGAGGTGTCCCGCTCCCGCCGCAAGGAGCACGCCCTCAAGGACGAGGAGCTCGAGACGCTCGTCCAGGAGTCCCTCGACACCCACCTCGACGAGGCCGAGGGCCGCCGGCACGACCCGCTCCTCAAGGCCTACCAGGAGTGCATGGCCAAGCTCGACCAGAACTCGGTCGAGCTCCTCACCCGCTACTACTGGGACAAGCTCCCCGGCGAGAAGATCGCCGCCCTCTTCAAAAGGAGCGTCAACGCCGTCTGGCTCTCGCTCTCCCGCATCCGCAAGTCGCTCCGCGACTGCATCAGCCGCTCGAAGCCGGAGCTGGAGGGAGCGCCGTGACCCGCGACGAACTCTTCGAAAAATACTTCCGGGAGCAGCTGACCGTCGGCGAGCTCGACGAGCTCAAGCGCCTCCTCCGGGACAGCGACGACGCCCGCCGCGACTTCGCCCGCTTCACGGAGGAACGCAGCATCCTCGTCCGACTGACCGGACGCCTCGCGGGACAAGAGTCGCGGGAGCTCCCCGGCCTCCCCGGCCCCGTCTTCCGTCCCGCCCTCCAGCGCCCAACCGTCCTGCCCGCGAAGAGACAGGCCAGCCCCTACTGGATCGTCGCCGCCGTCTCCGCCGCGGCCATCCTCCTTCTCACGATGGCGCTCCTCGTCGTGCCGACGAAGAACGCGCCGCGCGAAGAGATCAGCAAGCGGGAGCCCAAAAGGGTCGATCCAGTGCCCGCGCCGCCCAAGCCCGAGCCTCCGGCGCCGAAACCCGGAGAACCGAAGAAGCCGGAGCTCCCCGCACCGAAGCCGGAAGAGCCCAAGAAAACCGAGGAGCCCGCCCCGAAGCCCGAGCCGCCGGCTCCCAAGCCCGAAGAGCCGAAAAAGCCCGACCCGCCCAAGCGCGATACCGTCGCCGAGACGTCGATCGCGACGCTCGAGAAGTCGGACGGCACGGTCGTGCGCATCGCGGGCACCGCGAAGATCGCGATCAAGGCGGGCGAGGGGCTTTTCGCCGGGCAGGGCGTCGAGACCGTCGGAGGGAAGAGCGCCGCGACCTTCGCGTATCCCGACGGGACGCGCGTGCGCTTGGAGGGCGAGACGATCGTCCTCCATCTGCAGAGCGACGGGGGCAAACGCTTCACCGTCGACACGGGCGCCGTCGCGGCCGACGTCGCGAAACAGCCCGACGGCCAGCCGCTCACGATCTTCTCGCCCCACGGCCAGGCGGCCATCCTCGGCACCTCGCTCCGCGTGTCGGTCTTCCCCGCCCTGACCCACGTGGAGGTCAAACAGGGTCGCGTGCAGGTCACCCGGAAGTCCGACGCGAAGTCCGTCGTCGTCACCGACAACCAGTCTCTCGACCTTTTCGACGGCGAGCGCGGCAACAACGACCAGTGGACGAAGTACTCGCGCAAGGTCGAGACGGGCACGTTCACGCACATCACGGTGGCGATCAAGACCGGCACGCGTTCGCCCAGCGGCCCGACGGCGGGCATCGACGGCCTGCGCGTCGTCCCCGGCAGCGCGGAGGATTTCGAGGCGATGCCCCGGTGGGACTCGACGTTCGAGGCGCCCTGGGGCGGCCCGGCGACGTGGACCCTCGAGCCGGGCGGCCAGGCGGGCCGGTTCCTCCAGGTGGCGCGGCCGGGGCCGGGCTCGTCGGTGCGCGTCCGGGTGATCGCGGTGCCGTCGCGCGCCACGGTCGACGTCTCGGCATTCCTCAAGTGCCCGGCGGGCTCGCCGGCGGACTTCTGGATCGAGTTCGGCTATCGTCTCGGCAGCTTCACCGCGCAGGACTTCGACCAGAACGCGTCCTCCTGGACGCTCATCAAGAAGTTCGATTCCGCCGGCGGCGGCGACCTCGACGTGAGGACCAGCCCGGCCAGGAAGTAGCTCGATGAAAATGCTTCTCGTTTTCGTCCTGGAGGCGCTCCGGCCGATCAGCGACCGGGCGGTGGCGGGCTATCGCTCGCGGCGGGCGGAGCTGAAGCTGCTGCGGGCGGAGAAGCCGTAGCGCGGGCCTGCCGGCGCTTCCGTGCGTGCTCCCGGCCGAGCAGGAAGGCCGCCACGCCCACGAAGACGATGGCGAATACGATGAAGACTTGGGCGAAGACGGAACGGATCATCGACCGTTCAAAACAGATGGTCTGTTTTGTACGCTCCTAGTCCTTACGCTCCGCCAACGTGGCCTTCAGCGTCTGCTCCTTCCCCTTGCGGAGGATCGTGAGCGTCGTCTCCTGGCCGATCTTCGCGGTCTGGATGAACTTGGCGAGCACGTCCTCGCCCTTGACCGGCTTGCCGTCGATCTTCAGGAGAATGTCGTTCTTCTTGAGGCCCGCCTTCAGCGCCGGGCTGCCCTCGAGCACATCGGCGACGAGGAGGCCCACGCCATCCTCGAGGTCGAGCTGCGCGCGCAGCTCGTCGGAGAGCTCCTCGGGCTGGAGGCCCAGCCACGGCCGCGCCGCCTTGGGCGCCTCGACCTTCGGGGCCTCGGCCTTGGGCGCCGCCTTCTTTTTCGGAAGCGGGATCGGGTCCTCCTCGTTGTTGCCGAAGAACTTCTTGAAGTCGAAGTTCTTGAGCATCTCCTGGAGCTCGCCCTTCAGGCGGAACTTGCCGTCCTTGCCCTTCTCGAAGAACTGGTCGGGCTCGATGCCGAACTGGTCGAGGAGCGGCTGAAGCTGCTCCATGAGCTTCTCGTCGAACGCAAGGCCGCCCTCCTCGTCCTGCTTGGGCGCGGGCGCGGGCTTCGCCTTGGGCTTCGGATCCTGTTTCGGAGCCTCGGCTTGCGGCGCCTCCTCCTTCTTGTCGAGGAACTTCTTCACGCGCTCGCGGAGGTCCGGCGCCTTCGGGTCGGGCGCGGGGGCCTGGCCCTGCTCCGCGTCGGCGGGATGACGCGCGAGCGTGACCTCGATCGTCTGCTTCTTTCCGTCGCGCACGACCTCGAGCTTCACCGCCGTTCCGGCGCCCGCGGCCTGGACGATCGGCGGGACTTCCTGGGGCGAGTCGATCGCGCGGCCGTCGATCGAGGTGATGACGTCGTCGACTTTCACCCCGGCCTTGTCGGCGGGTCCGTCCTTCACGACCTCCACGACCTTGATCCCGTTCTTGACCTTGAGGTCGGCCTTCTCATCGTCGGCCAGGCTGTCGGAGCGGATGCCCATGAATCCGCGGGCCTTCTTGGGCGGCGTCTCCGCCTTCTGGGCGGGAGGCGGCTTGGGCTGGGCCTTGGGCTCAACTTTCGGCGCTTCCACTCTCGGCGCCGGCACGGGCGCGGGTACCGGGACCGGCGCGGGCGCGGCCTTCGGGGCGAGCTGTTCGTCGATCATCTTCTCGATGTCGCGGAGCAGCTGCTCGTCCTGCTTCTTCAGGCGGTCCTCGACGTCCTTGAGGATCTTCTTCTTGAGCGCATCCTTGTCGTCCTGCTGCGCGAAGGCGGACGGCGCGAGGAGCGCGAGGATTCCGAGGGTGAGCAGGGATTTCATAAGACCTCCGTCATGACCCCGATGGACCCAGCTGAGTTTTATACGGCAGGGCGGCGGCCCCGTTGGCTACGGCAGCGGCTTGCGCGACACGGTGGTGTTGCCGCTGCTGGTCTTCAGCCCGAAGCGGGCGCGGACGGCGTCCATGAGGGCGGTGACGCCGCGCTCGCAGGCGACCAGGATGTCGGCGTTGATGGTCTTCAGCTGCGCGGCCACCTCCGGGCTGCTGACGAAGTGGGCCGCGTAGTTGTGGTACAGGATGATGTAGGTCTTGTAGACGGTGCGGGCGCGCTCGAGGCTCGCCTTGACGGGCTCCTTCTCGCGCGTGGTGGCGCCCACGTGAACGCAGATGACGTCGGGCTGGTACTCGTCGGTGAGGAACGCGACCTCGCGCTCGGTGGTGGCGACGCGGACCTCGCAGCCCTGGCGGCCGAGCTCCATGCGCATGATGTCCTGCACCTTGGGGTCGCGGTCGACGATGATGATGCGCCGCGTGAGCATCTTCTGCATCGTCTTGAAATCGCGGGTGGCCTTGAGGAAGGCCATGAGGTCGTTGTAGGTGATGACGTAGTTGGCGATGTTGGCCATGAACTGGGCCTTGAGCTGTCCGCTCTTGATGTACTCGAGGACGCTCTCTTCCTTGCAGCCGATGACCTCGGCCGCCTTGTTGGGGGTATAGAAGCTCTGGGTCGTCATGTTCTACGGCTATTATATCGGATGGGGAGGGGGGCCGCCACAACGGATTCCACGGCGGGGCTCAGTCCTTGCGCTCCCCCAGGACGATCTTGACGGTTTCCCGCTTCTTCGCGCGGACGACGACGGCGGTGACGGTGTCGCCCGGCATGTGCCTGCCGACGAGATCGGCCAGCCGCTCCTCGGTGACCGCCTGGCCGTCCAGCTCGACCAGGACGTCGCCGACCTTGACCCCGGCCTTCTCGGCGGGCCCGCGCACCTCGCCGACCTTGACGCCGCCGGTGAGGCCGAGGGCCTTGAGCTCCTCGTCGCCGATGTCATCTAGGCTGATGCCGAGATAGGGCTTGGCCGACGGGGCGGTCTCAGGGGTGCTCTTCCCGCCCTTCTGGAGTTCGTTCCGGATGATCTGGCGGATGTCGTCGAGGAGCCGCGTGTGGGAGTCCTGGATCTCCTTTTCGATGCGATCGAGGATGCGCTTGGTCCGGTCGTCCTGTTTATCCTGAACGGGGGCGAGGGCCAGGAGCGCCAGGAGGGTCGTCATCATGGAGAAAGCTTAACGGGGGCCGGACGGGGAGTCAAACTGTTAACGAAAGTGCGCCGCACTTTCGTTAACAGTTGCGGGCGGCCGAGGATGGGGCGCTGTAAGCCGGGTCCTGGATCCCGCCCTTCGGCGGGAGGCGGTCATCAATCTGGGCGCCGGATTGCTCCGGACGCTCGTACGGCCTACCCATTGCGCGCCCCCTCCTTGCGGAAGGCTCCAGGCGGGCCACCTTCGGTCCTTCGACAGCGCGCGTCTATTCGGCCTTTCTCCGGGTGGGGTTTACCTTGCCCCCGGTGTCTCCACCGGGGCGGTGGGCTCTTACCCCGCCTTTTCACCCTTGCCTGATCCCCCTTGCGGAGGCCATCGGCGGTTTAAGTCTCTGTGGCACTTTCCATCGCCCCCTTTCGGAGGCGTGTTGCCGTTAGCAACCACCCTGCCCTGCGGAGCCCGGACTTTGCCTCCCTCCTTCGCGCATCCCTGCCTGTGTCGCCGGCTGGCGCTGCGGAGGGCAAGCCGCCTGCCCTCCGTAGCCCCAGCCACGGCTCAAAGCAAGGATGGGCGAAGGAGGGCGACCGCCCGCGCCCCATCCTCTGCCGCCCGATTGTCAAACTGTTAACGATATCGCCGCGCGTGTTCGTTAACACCTATCTTACCAGAAAACGCCGGTGGAAATCCTCCAGGATCTCCGGGTCCACCTGCGCCGACTCCTTCACCTGCGTGTACAGCCACTCCGGCCGCCGCGCCGCCTCCTCCGCCACCCACCGCGCCGCCCGGATGAAGATCGCCGACTTGTCGCGCACCACGTTCTCGACCATCGACCTCAGCCCTTTCGCCATCGCCGCATAGAAGGGCGTGTCGACCCGGACGTACACCATCGCGTCGACCCGGAGCACTACTCCCTCCGGCACCGTCCGGAGCACGACCAGCGTCCGCCCCTCGAGGTCGGGGAACAGCCCCATCGCGTACCGCCCGTGGCAGACGTAGAACCGCCGCGTCTCGTCCTTAAGCACGAGCTCGAACCGCAGCCGCATGCTGCCGGGCTCGGCGACATAGAAGACGGCCTTGTCCGGCTTCTCCGCGTCCCGGTGGATGTCCCACTTCCCGCGGTTCAGCTCCCGGAGGATCCCCGCCGTGAACGGCATCTCCGTCAGGAGGTACTCGTAGATCTCCGGCCGGCTCTGGACCTCGTTCGCCTCGAGCTCGACCTTCGCCGCCACGTCGGCCAGGATCGCGACGACGTCCGCGCGCGGCTTTCCGGAGAGCTTGCCGACCGGCACCTCGAAGGGATCGATCGGGACGGCGGAACACGCCGCCGACATGAGACTCAAACCGGCACTAAGCGCCCAGGTTCGCACGAATCGACTCCTCGGCGACCTTCAGCGCCGCCCGGAGGTCCTTCCCCGGCCCGCCCCCCTGGACGAAGTGCGCGGGCCCGCCGCCCTTCCCCTGGATCGGCGCCAGCACGTCCTTGAAGAGCGGCCGGAGATCGATCGTCACGTCCGCGCTCCGCGCCATCACGACGCTCGACGACTCGCCGGCCCCGCCCAGGATCGCCACTTTTCCCGGCTGCGCGACGATCGCGTTGGCAAGGCCGCGGAGATACTCGATCCCCTTCCCCTCGCAGAGCTCGACGACGATCCTGCCGCGCGCGGCGAGCTCGCGCCCGACGAACTCCGCGAGCTTCCGGTCGGCAGCCGTGAGCGCCTTCCGCGTCTCGGCAAAGTCGGCCTGGGCCCGGTCGACCGCCTTCTCGACATCCTCCCGCCCCGCGGAGAGCTTCGCGCGGAGCGAGCCCAGCACGCGGGCGTTCTCCCGCGCCTCCTGGAGCGCGCGGAACCCGCAGACGAACGAGACGCGCGCCGTGCCCTTCTGGCGTTCGACGCCCGTGACCATGATGACGCCGACCTCGGCGCTCGTCCGCGGGTGGGTCCCGCAGCAAGCCTGGCAATCGAAGTCCTTCACCTGCACGATCCGGAGCCGCGCCTCCGCCGGCGGCGGCTTCCGCAGAGGAAGCTTGGTCGCCTCCTCGGGGGAGAAGTAGCCGACCTGCACGGCCCGCCCCTCGAAGACGATCATGTTGGCGAGTGTCTCGGCGCGTTCGATGTCGAGCCGCGTGACCGGCTTGTCGAGGTCGATCGAGCACTCCTTCCGCCCGAGGTGGAAACTCGCGGTCTGCGCGGTGGCGACCTGGAGAAACGCCTCGGAGAGCAGGTGCTGCCCGTGGTGCTGCTGCATGTGGTCGCGTCGGCGCTCCCAGTCGATGACGCCGCGCACCTCGCCGTCGACGTGCTGCGCGACCGCGTGAACCACGTCCTCGCCGACCTCCTTGACGTCGGTGACCTCGATGCCGTTGAGCGTGCCGAGGTCGCACGGCTGCCCGCCGCCGGTTGGAAAGAACGCCGTCCGGTCGAGCACGACGCCGTCGTCGGTCGTGCGGACGACGCGCGCCGTGAATTCCTTGAGGTACGGATCGAGGTAATAGAGTCGTTCAGTCATGCGCGGAGGATTGTATCACGGGATAAATCCACCAGTTGCGTTTATCCTATGGCACGTGAACCCCGTCCTCCGATGGCTCGCCGATCCCGTCCGCCGCGTCCGCCTGCTCGCGAGCCTCGCCGTGGTCACCCGCGTCGCGGCAGGGCTGACCGCCGCCGTCATCCATCCCGACAGCCCGCGCTACCTCCGCATGGCCACGCTCATCGGAGAGGCGAGGCTCGGCGAGGCGTGCCGCATCTACCCGTGGTCGCACCCGCTTTACTCGGTCTTCATCGCCTTAGGCTGGGTCTTCGACGATAAGAACCAGCTCACCGTCGCCGTCGGCATCTCCGCAATCCTGGGCGGGCTGGCTGTCATCCCGCTCTACCATCTCGCCCGCGCGGGATGGGGCGAGCGCGTCGCCGTCGTCACGTCGATTCTCTACGCCTTCCTGCCCGAGGCGGTCGAGGTCCACGGCCACGCCCTCCCCGAGGGGCCGTTCTACTTCTTCTTCCTCGCCGCCATGGCGCTCGCGTGGTCGTCGCTCGAGAAGAAGTCGTGGGAGCGGGCGCTCCTGGCCGGCCTCTGCACGGCCTGCGCCTGGATGACACGGCCCGAGGGCATGTACCTCCCGCTGCTCCTCTTCTTCGCGATCGCGTGGAACCCGCGCCGATTTTCCCTCGCCGCCTCCGCGATCTTCCTCGCCGCGGCCTTCATCCTCTCGTTCCCCTACATGACCTTCATCCGCGCGGAGACGGGGAAGTGGGGCGTCAGCGCGAGCCCGCTTTCCAAAGGGGTGCTCGGCCTCCTCACCGGCGAGACGAAGGCGACCGGATACCAGGTCGACATGACGAAGGAAGACCAGCCTTTCAGCCCGTACAAGTACATCAAGAAGTACGGGAAGGTCGGGGGACCGGTCCTCTACATCCTGAAGACCTGCGCGCAGGACCTCGCGTACGTCCTCGCCCCGTTCCTCGTCCTGGGGTTCGCCTTCCTGAGGACCCCCGAGACCCGGTGGGGTCCCGCCTCGTACCTCGTCGTCGCGGGCGTCGGCTACGCCATCCCGCCCTGCCTCGCCTTCGTCGCGGCGACGCCATTCAGCTACCGCTACATCCTTCCCTCGATGGTCTTCTTCCTGCCGGTCGTCGCCGTTGGCCTGTTGAAGGCGGCCGGCTGGGTGAAGTGGCGCCACGCCCTTTCCCTCTTCCTGGTCCTCGCGTGCACGGGCATGTCGGTCCGCTTCATGAGGCCAAAGATGACGGGCAAGATCGGGATCAAGGAGGCGGGAAAGGCGATTCGCAACACGTTCGTGCCCGGCCGGCACATCCTCGGCACGCGACGCGAGATCGAATTCTACGCGCGGGGCCGGTTCTCGGACATCCCCTACCCGCCCATCACCCTCGAGGACGTCATCAAGATCATCGAGCGGGACGCGATAGACACCGTCGCCCTCTTTGACGACGACCTCAAGAACTGCCCGGCCGGCATGAAGGAGTACGTCGAGAAGAACTTCGAGCTGCTGGGCGTCTGGCCGTCGACGCCCCGGGAGGGCGTCACCCCGATGCGCGTCTACGTCGTCAAATCTCCCTGAGCGCCTCGTCGATCGACGCGGGCTTCTCCAGCACGAGCGCCAGGTTCGACGCGTGCGTCATCTCCCGGCTTTTCATGTACCCTTTGAGGTTGTCGACGTCGACGGGCGTCCGGATGTGTAGCCAGCGCAGGAGGGTGAGCGGGACGAGGAGCATCCAGCCGGGGACCGGCATGAAAAGTGTCTTCCGCCCCAGCCGCTCGCGCAGCCGGCCGAGCAGGTCTTTCATGACCGGCTTCCCGGGATAGTACAGGTTGTATTCGCGCGGCTCGGCGCGACCGACGATCGCCTCCATCGCGCGGCAGAGGTCGGCGATCCCGATGACCGTCATCTCCACCTTCCCACCGTCGACGAGCGGCAGGATCGACTTCTCGCGGATCATCGCCGCCATCTTCCCGAAGAGTCCGCCCTTCCCGATCACCGTGCCGGGTCGCACGACCGTGTCGCCGCATTCGAGGAACACCTTCTCCGTCGCGGCCTTCGCCCGGCCGTATTCCGACGGCGCGTCCGGGCGCGCCGAGAGCGAGCTCACGAAGATCTGCCGGCCGACGCCCGCCCGGCGGGCCGCATTCGCCAGCGCGAGCGTGCCGTCGATGTTCCGGTGCACCGCGCCGCGCTCGAAGTCGTGGGCGCAGTGGACGAGGACGTCGACCTCGCGGAACATCGACTCGTCGGGCGGGTCGCCGAGCGACCACACCTTCGCGCCGGGAATCGTCGAGGCCGTGCGGCTCGAGCCCGTGACCCGGTGGCCGGCCTTCGCAAGGTGGTCCGCGAGACGGGCGGCGATGAAACCGTTCAGGCCCGTGATGAAGACCTTCATCCTTTGAGTTCCCGCTTCACCGCCTCGCCGATCCGGATCGCGTTGGCCATGATCGTAAAGGTCAGGTTTTTCGCCGGGAGACGCGGGAAGGTCGCCGCGTCGGCAACATGGACCCGTCGCTTCCCGAACAACAGCCCGTTGCGGTCGGTTTCGTACCGCTTCGACGGCTTCTCGCGCATCGGGAGCGACCCCGCGTAGTGGACGCTCGCGCCCGGACGTCCCGCGCGAAGGTGCTTCGGCGATCCGCGCACGCCCGCCCTGCCGAGGACCTTCAGGAGATGCCGCTCCACCACGCCCGGAGCGCGCGCCGTGTAGTCGATCGCGAGGTCGCCGTTCGCGTCGAGCCGGAGCGTGTTCGCCGGGTCGGGGTCGTCGGGGTAGAAGACCTGGAGCACGGCCATCGCGGGGAGGACGAGGCGCGCCGCGGTCAGGCACCCGCGCGCGGCAAAGGGGAACTGGAAGAGGAGGTCGGAGCGGAGCAGCCCCTCCACGCCGTAGATCATCCCGACGACCGGCTCCTTCCAGAGCGGCCCCGAGTAGAAGAGGTTGAGCTGCGCGTAGAACGATCGCTTCTCGAGCGGCATCCCGATCCGGGACAACATGACGAGAGGCGCGAACGAGCACGGATTCTCGAGGACCGGCAGCCGCGACTCGCGGTCGCCATCCGAGGCGAGGACGAGCCGTGCCGTGTTGAGAGCGCCGAGCGCGAGGATCAGCTTTTTCGCGCGGAACGTCCGGCCCGAGGCCAGCACTTCCACGCCTTCCGCGGTTTCCCGGAAGCCATCGACCAGGGTTCCGGGCGCGTACTCGATCTCGCCCTTCTGCACCATCGATTCCAGCGTGAAGGCCGGCGTGTAGACGGCGGGGATGCGCGGCTTGAAGAATTCGAGGTTCTCGTAGGACGGATTCCTCACGGCCAGGCGCGGCCGACCGATGAAGACGCCCTCGCGGCGAAAGGGCTCTCCGTACCGCTCGAGGACGCGCCGTCCAAAGGGGGTCAGGTCGAGGGGCGGGAGCAGTCCGGTGGCAGGGCCATGGAAGCGGACGAGATCGTCCTCCGCCCCCGAGATCCCGATCTCGCGCGTCAGCGTGTCGTAGTGCGGGGCGAGGTCTCCTTCATCGATCGGGAACCCCGCGAGGTCGTCCTTCATGAACCGGTAGACCTGGGCGCCCCACGCATTCGCGAGGCCGCCCTCGGCGTAACTCGTCAGCGCCCGGAACGTGTCCGAGCGGACGGACGGGGCGCCGTCGGGCCGCTCGATCACGTGGCGCATGAGGGGCGACTTCACCTTCGGGCTGAGCTCGGGATTCTCGAGGTTGTTCAGGGACTCGTAGCGGGCGCCGATCGTCTCGTCGAAGAGCGGGCGTGCGCGGCGGAGATCGTAGAGGTTGCCGTCGAGGGAGGCGGGAGGCGGCCGCGTTCCGACGTCGAGGACGAGCGTCTTCGTCCCCCGGAGCGCCCACGCCGCCCACGTCCCGGCGGCGCCCGAGCCCACGACGATCGCGTCGTGGGTCACGCGCCGTATCTCCCCAGGAGGAGGCGGCCCTTGATCGACTTCAGGAGCGAACGCACGGCATGCCACGCGAGCGCCGCGAACGCCCGGACGCGCCGCGGAGTCTCGTTGACGAAGTCGTCGTAGTACGCCGGCGACGCCTCCGCGAGATACGCGAGCAGCCGGAACTTCCGGCAGAGCACGTGGTCGGGGCGGCGCGTTCGAAGCGCGATTTCGAGCGCCTCGAGGTCCGCCCCGGCAGCTCGCGCCATCCAGTCGCGCTCGGCATCCGTGACCTTGGTCAGAACGTGGACGTGGGCCTCGACGTAGCGGCCCGCGACCTCCTCGGGGACCTCCCTGCCAAAGAGCGCCCGGTGGATCGCCCCCGCCTCGGCCCTGAGCGCGTCATCCATTCCCGGCTGATTATCGGGCCGCCCCCACCCGATCCCAAGGGTTAAGTGACAGATCGGATCTGTCACTTAACCCTTGGACTCCCTTGATCCGGGGCCGGAGTGTGTTACAATTTGAACTGGAAGAGAGGGGGCGGCCCTCCGGAGATGTGCCACTCCCCCGAGCCGGCGCTCGAGGTCAGTCGTATAAGCCCGTGAGCGCCCGGACGGTTCTTTTCAGTAAGCCGAAGTCCGAAGACCCGTTGACCGGGGAGAGTCCGTCATGACCCAGTTCCCGTTCTATCCCCCGGACCGCGCCTCGCAGTACGAGCGGGCCGCGGCTGAATACTCGTTCGTCCAGCCGGAGCCCACGCCCTGGACGCCGCTCCGCCGCGAGCTCCGCCGCTGCAAGGCGGTCATCGTCACCACCGCCGGCGTCCGCCTCAAGGCCCAGCACTCCTTCGCGAAAAACTCCCCGGACTTCCGCGAGATCTCCGTCTACTCCCCGACCGAGGAGATGGCCTTCGACTTCACGAACTACGACCCCGCGGAAGCCGAGAAGGACCTGAACGTCCTCGTCCCCGTCGACCGGCTCAAGGACCTTGTCGACCGCGAATCGCTGGGCGGTCTCAACGAGACCTTCCTCTCCTTTTTCGGCCCCTGCACCGACCTCCCGGCGCTCCGCGCGTCGGCCGCGCGGGCCGGCGAGAAACTGCGCGGCTACGGCTGCGACGTCGCGTTCGTCGTCCCGGCCAACCTCGTCTGCAACCAGACGGCCGGCCTCATCGCGCGCGAGCTGGAGCGGCAGGGGATCTCGACGGTCTGCGCCGTAACGGTGAAGGAGATCGCCCAGCAGGTCCGGGTCCCGCGCTCCGTCTTCATCCACTTCCCGTTCGGCCGGACCCTCGGCCGCGCGGGCGACGTCGCCCTCCAGGAATCGATCATCGCCGACATGGCGAAGGCGCTCCGCACGCTGGACCGGCCGGGCAAGATCCTCGACCTCCCGTATCGCTGGCAGGGGATCGTCGAATAGCCCCCGCCTGCTATGATGCTCCACCGTGAGCGCGCGTGAGCGGATCGGCGTGGGGGCCGTCCTGGCCCTCGCCCTGGCGATCCGCATCCTCCTCGTCCTCACGCTGGCCGGGAAGCCCTTCATCGACGTCCCCATCGTCGACTCCGCGGCCTTCGACCGCTGGGCCACCGAGATCGCGACCAAGAGCTTCTTCGGCGACCACGCCTTCTTCCAGGACCCGCTCTACGCGTACGGCCTCGGGATCTTCTACAAGATCACCGGCGGCCGCCACCTCATGGCCGCGAGGATCGTGCAGACCTTCATCGGCACGGGCGGCCTGTGGATGCTCTTCGAGGGCGTCCGGCGCTTCCTCGGATTTCGCACGGCGATCACGGCCCTCGTCATCGCCGCCTTCACCAAGGTGTTCGTCTTCTACGATGCGATGCTCCTCAAGGACTTCCTGGGCGTGGTCGCGATCGAGGGGACGATCCTCTGCTGGAGCCTCGAGTCCCGGTGGAAATGGCTCGCGTTCGGCACGACGCTCGGGCTCGGATCGCTCGTCCGCGGGAACATGATGCTGCTCGTCGTCGCGGCCACCGGCTTCCTCGCCTTCCGCCGCGAGTGGAAGCCAGCGGCGATGGCGCTCGCCGGCGCCCTCGCGATGATCGCCCCCGTCACGATCCGGAACATCGCCGTCGAGAGGGACCTGGTGATCTCGACCTCCCATTTCGGCGTCAACCTCTACATCGGGAACAACCCGGAGAACACGACGGGCCGCTACCGCCCCCCCACGTTCCTCCGCGAGGCCACGCCCGAGTTCGAGGAGCTCGACTTCAAGCTCGAGGCCGAGCGGCGCACCGGGCGGCCCCTGAAGCCGTCGGAGGTCGACCGCTACTGGCGGGGGCGCGCGGTGGACGCCATCGCCGCCAACCCGGGCACGTTCATCGGCGTCACGATCAAGCGGGCGCTCATGCTGGCCTCGGGGTACGAGATCCCCGACGACCACAACCTGTACTTCATGGAGCGCTTCTCGTGGGTCCTGCGGCTGCCGCTCGTAACGTTCGGGCTCTTCGTGATGCCGCTCGCCGCCGCGGGGCTCTATCTGAGCTGGCAGGAACGCGGCCGTTTCGCGATGCTGTACGTCCTCCTCGGGGCCTACGCGCTTTCGATCGTCTTCTTCTTCGTCTTCGGCCGCTACCGCCTCCCCATGGTCCCGCTCCTGGTCGTCTTCGCGGCCCACGCGATCGTGAAGACGGCGCAGCTGGTCCAGTGGCGGATGTCGGCCGTGCCGAAAACCGCCGCGGCCGTCTTCGTCGTCGCCGCCCTGCTCGTCAACGTGCCGCTGCCCGAGGCGGTGGCGGGCCACCGCGACTTCCGGGTCGCGCACCGGAACCTCGGGGTCTATTACCGCGACACCGACCGGCCGCGCGACGCGGCGCGCGAGTTCCAGGAGGCGGCGAAGCTCAACCCCGAGTACCTGAAGGACGAGACGTTCGTCCTGGTGCTGGCCGAGTGCTACGAGAAGGACAACGACCCGTCGCACGCGCTGGAGACCTACCGGCAGCTCCTCGCGATCAACACCGTCTCGCCCGACATCCCCTACCGGGTCGGGCTGCTCTACCTCCGGGAGAAGATGAACGAACCGGCCGCGGCGATGCTGGAGGAGGCGGTCCGGCGCGACTGGACGTACGGACCGGCGTACGAGCCGCTGGCGGAGGCCTACGGAAGAATGCGCAAGCTTGACGCCGCGCGCGACGCGCTCGACCGCGGCGCGGCGGCCCTGCCGAAGGACTGGAGCGTGCGGCTCAAGCGCGCCCAGCTCTACCGCGAGCTCTCGATGTGGAAGGAGGCGCTCGCGTCGGCGGAGGAGGCCCTCGCCCTCAAGCCAGGCCAGCCCGATGCGATCCGGCTTCGCGACGAGGCGCAGAAGAAGTTGAGGTGATCAGTAGTCGTTCTTCGAGAACTTCGCGCACGCCAGCGTGATCATGAGGAACGCGAAGAGCGCGCTTGACAGGAAGACCGTGCCGTACTGGATGGGGGGAAGCCACTCGGGCGCCATGTCCCCGGCCACGTCCCGCATCCCGCCCTTGGACACCAGAAGCTGGTTCATGATCGACAGGTCCGAGGTCTTGGGCAAGAGCGCGTGGGCGACCTTGACCGACTTCACCACCACGGGCGACCCGCCCACGCCCTCGGGCGACAGGTAGTGGATCCGCGCCCGACCGACGCTGTAGCACGCGAGCCAGGTCAGGAGCGTCATCACCGCCGCCGTCGCGTGGCTCCGGGTCATCACCCCGACGAGCACGCTGACCGAGTAGAGGACCGCGAAGAAGAACGTGAGCGTCAGGATCGTCAGGGGAAAGTAGAAATTCCAGTGCCCCATGCGGAGCGAGATTGCCAGCCAGCAGCCGCCGATGATCAGGATCGCGACCAGGAAGACGAAGATGCAGCCGCCGATGTACTTGGCGATGAGAATCGCGGGGCGTCCGATCGGCCTCGCCAGCAGGAGATCGAGCGTCCCCTTCTGGAGCATCGAGGGGACCGATCCCGCCGTCACGATCACCGCCACCAGGAGCCCCACCCATCCCGCCATGATCTCGCCCATGGCGATCTCGACGATGTAGACCATCTCGGCGGACGAGATGAACCGGCGTCCCGAGGGGACGACCCCCGGCAGCCTCAGGCGCCAGGAGAAGGCCCCGAAGAAAAGCCTCATCTCCTCCGCTTCGGCCAGGGCCCGGCGTCCCGACGGCGCGATGGTGATGTTCCAGCTCCACTCGCCCGCGGGCTGGATTTCGAGGTCCGGGATCATCCCGTCGCGGAACCGCGACTCCAGGAATCTCTTCTTGAGGTCGGCGTCGGCCGGGACGTCCGCGTCGGGAACGGGATCGGACACGACCTTGCATTTCCCGGTCCGGATCCCCTGCCAGTGGCGGACCAGCCGGTTCGCCTCGGTCTCGGGCGACGCCTCGAGACGCAGTCGGTAGGACGGCTTCGCCGTCTCCCCTTCCTTGCCGAAGGAGACGACCTTGAACCGAACCTCGTCGTAATCCCGCCACCAGACCTTGTCCACCGTGCGGCTGACGAGAGTGAAGTCCTTGACGATGGCGTCCATCGCCGCGCGTTCGTCGAGCGGCCGGAACGACATCCCCGCACAGAAGAGGATCAGGAGGCCTGCGAACACGCCCATGACGAGGAGCGACTTGCGATCGAGCGTCTCGCGCACCGAGTCCCGGAGGATCGCGAGAAACTTCATTTGACGGTTTCCCGGAAGACGTCCTCGAGCGAAAGCTTCTTCTCCGAGACGCCCCGAAGGCTCACCCCCGCCGAGCGGAGGAGATCGATCACGCGGTCCAGGTCCTTTGAATCGGGCAGGGTCAGGGTGAGGCCCTCCTCCGTGTTGCGGGCGTCCGGGGCGATCCTCCGCAGCGCCTCCCACGCGTTGCCAAGCGCGCCCTCGATCCTGAGGACGTACGCGTTCTGCGTCTTCGTCAGCTCGTCGACCCGCCCCTCGCGCACGAGCATCCCACCTTCGAGGATCCCGACCCGGTCGCAGATCTTCTCGACCTCGCTCAGGAGGTGCGAGTTCAGGAAGATCGTCCTGCCGTGCGACTTCAGCTCGAGGAGCAGGTCCCGGATCTGCGCGCGGCCCACGACGTCCACGCCGTCGGTCGGCTCGTCGAGGAAGATCACCTCCGGGTCGTGCAGGATCGCCTGCGCGAGGCCGAGCCGCTGCTTCATCCCTTTTGAGTACGTGCGGATCTTCCGGTCCGCGGCGTCCGTGAGCTCGACCGTCTTGAGGAGCTCCGGGATGCGGCGGCGGCGCTCGGCGCGCGGCATCTCGGAGAGCGCGCCGTAGAAGTCGAGCGCGCTCGCCGCGGTGTGGTACTCGGGAAACCGGTGGTCCTCCGGCAGGTAGCCCACGCGGCGGCGCGAGGCCGAGTGCGGCACGTCCTGGTCGAGCAGGCGTGCCGACCCCGACGTCCTGCGGACGATCGAGAGCAGGACCTTGACGAGCGTGCTCTTGCCCGCCCCGTTCCGCCCGAGGAGCCCGTAAATCTCCCCCGCCCGGACGGAGAGCGAGACGCCCCGGAGCGCCTGGACCTTGCCGTAGTCCTTCGCGAGGTCGGTGACGTCGATCGCCCCCATGAGGGGCCGATCCTACGCCTCCTCCCCCGGCCCGGCAACACAATTAGCGCGGAGCGCGGTTGACGGGCGCGGAGGCCGGGGCCATACTGGAGTTGCATGTCCGAGCTTGCCTGTCCCTCCTGTGGAAAGTCCGCCGGACCCTCCGCCGCCGGCCAGAGCCACCCGTCGAGGTGCGAGTCCTGCGGCGGTCTCCTCCTGCCGAAGGTGGCGGCGCCGGCCGGCCGCCCGGACTCGTTCGGAAAATACACGCTCGACCGCGAAATCGGGCGCGGCAGCATGGGCATCGTCTACGACGCGCGCGACACGACGCTCAACCGGCGCGTCGCCCTCAAGATCATGAACTCGCACAAGACCGAGGATCCGAAGGAGGCGGTCGCCGAGTGGCAGCGATTCCTCCAGGAGGCGCGGCTGACCGCGAACCTCGACAAGCATCCCAACATCGTCACCGTGTACGAGGCCGAGGTCCGCGAGGGCCGGCGCTTCATCGCGATGGAGTTCATCACGGGCGACCCGATGAACCGCTGGCGCCTCGGCGAGAACATCTCGATCCGCGACCAGGTGCGGCTCCTCCGCGACGTCGCGCTCGCCGTCCACCACGCGCACGAGCACGGGATCATCCACCGCGACCTCAAGCCCGGGAACGTCCTGGTCACGCACGGGAACAAGCCGGTCGTCACCGACTTCGGGCTGGCCAAGATGGAGCGGCGGACCGGCGAGGTCTCGCTCACCCCCTCGGGCTACATCGTCGGCTCGCCCGGCTACATGAGCCCCGAGCAGGCCCGCGGGAACAAGCACATCGACCGGACGACCGACGTGTACTCGCTGGGCGTGATGCTCTACGAGATCGTGGCCGGCCGGCCGCCGTTCGAGGGAAGGACACCCGTGGACATCCTGGGCAAGGTCGTGGAGGGCGTCCGCACGCCCCCCTCGGCCATCTCGCCGGAAGCGGTGAAGGACGAGGTGCTCGACCGCGTCTGCCTCAAGGCGATGGCGCTGCGCCCGCAGGACCGCCATTCCACCGCCCTCGCCCTCGCCAGCCAGCTGAGCGAATGGCTGGGCGAGGGGAAGGAGGCGCTCCGCGTCTCGCCCCTCCGCATCGCGGTCACGGTCACGGCGACGGTGCTGGTCTGCGCCGGGGTGTTCCTGGCCTGGCAGCACCGCACCAACTCGGCGGCCATCCGGCACCACCTGGAGCGCGCCGAACAGCAGCTGAAAGAGGAGAATTTCGGCGCCGCGATGAGCTCCTACGAGCTGGCGCTCGCCGTCGAGCCGGGGAACGAAGATGCCACCCGGGGGCGCGACACGGCGAAGACGGCGCTCGAGATCCAGCAGCGCCTGATCCGCGAGGCGCAGGAGACCATCAAGAGCTCACGCGCCCCGCCCGCCCCGATGATCGTCCGCCTCAACTCGTTCAAGCAGGTGGGCGACGCGCTCTACAACCAGGTCACCCCGGCCTCGATCGAGTTCAAGACTCAGACGATTTTCGAGGCGGCGGTGACCGTCCCCGAGACGGGCGAGTACGAGATCATCGTCGCCGCGTCCTGCGATCCCGCGAAAGGCGAGAACGCGCACTTCCGGATCCACCTCGACGGAAAGCCGGGCCCGGAGATCCCGCTGGTCGGGGCGGAGCCGGCCGATTACAAGGTGAAGCTCACGCTCCCCTTCGGCGAGCGCCGCCTGGGCATCGAGTTCACGAACGACTTCTGGGACGAGAAGACGGGCGAGGACCGCAACCTCAGGGTCCACGGCGTCGCGATCCGGCGAATCAAATAGCCCTGGGTCGTCGGGCTTCCGGCGTGGAACTTCGAACTTCTGACTCTTAAGGTCCTCCGCCGCCGGTGACCTTGGCGGGCGGGCCCTTCACCGTCGACTTGATGTAGTCGCGGTTCATCCGGGCGATCACCTCGATCGGGATCTCCTTCGGGCACGCGTCGGTGCACTCGGCCGCGTTCGTGCAGTGGCCGAAGCCCTCCGCGTCCATCGTCTCGACCATCTTGAGCGCCCGCTCCCACCGTTCGGGCTGGCCCTGCGGCAGGAGGCCGAGGTGGGAGATCTTCGCGCCGGTGAAGAGCATCGCGGCCGCGTTGGGGCATGCCGCGACGCACGCGCCGCAGCCGATGCAGGCCGCCGCGTTCATCGCCTCGTCGGAGACCGTCTTCGGCACCGGGAGCGAGTTGGCCTCCGGGGCGCTCCCCGTGTTCGCGCTGATGAAACCGCCCGACTGGATGATCCGGTCAAACGAGGTGCGGTCGACGACGAGGTCGCGTAGGACCGGGAACGCCTTCGCCCGGAAGGGCTCGATCACGATCGTGTCGCCGTCCTGGAACGACCTCATGTGGAGCTGGCACGTGGTGGTCGCCTTCATGGGGCCGTGCGGGCGGCCGTTGATCACCATCCCGCACGTCCCGCAGATCCCCTCGCGGCAGTCGTGGTCGAACGCGACGGGGTCCTTGCCCTCGGAGATCAGCTTCTCGTTCAGGACGTCGAGCATCTCGAGGAACGACATGTGGGTCGAGATGTCCTTGACGGGGTAGATCTCGAACCGCCCCGCGTCCTGGGCGTTCTTCTGCCGCCAGATCTTCAGCGTGAGGTTCATCTTACTTGTAGCTCCGCTGCGCCGGGTGGACGTAGTCGAAGGTCAACGGCTCGACGTTCCGGACGGGCTTCTTGTCGGGCCCGGCGTACTCCCAGGCGGCGACGTGGGCGAACTTGTCGTCGTCCCGCATCGCCTCCCCGTCGGGCGTCTGGTGCTCCTCGCGGAAGTGGCCGCCACAGGACTCCTCGCGCTCGAGGGCATCGAGGCACATGACCTCGGCAAACTCGAGGAAGTCGGCCACGCGGCCCGCCTTCTCGAGCGCGGTATTGTACTCCTCGTTCTGGCCGACGACGGCGACGTTCTTCCAGAACTCCTCCCGAAGCGCGGGGATCCTCTGGAGCGCCTCCTCGAGGCCCTTCCGGTTCCGGCCCATGCCGCACTTGTCCCAGCAGATCTTCCCGAGTTCGCGGTGGAACGAGTCGACCGTCCTCTTCCCCTTGATCGAGAGCAGCTTCTTCACGCGCTCGCCGACCTCGCCCTCGACCCTTTTGAACTCGGCGTGATCGGGGCCGACCTTGTCGAGCTTGGTCTGCCCGAGGTAGTTCGCGATGGTGGAGGGCAGGATGAAGTAGCCGTCGGCCAGCCCCTGCATGAGCGCGGACGCCCCCAGGCGGTTGGCGCCGTGGTCGGAGAAGTTCGCCTCCCCGCCGACGAAGAGCCCGGGGATGGTGCTCATCAGGTTGTAGTCCACCCACGCGCCGCCCATCGTGTAGTGCACGGCCGGGAAGATGCGCATCGGGACCTTGTAGGGATTCTCGTCGGTGATCCGCTGGTACATCTCGATGAGATTGCCGTACTTCTCGCCGATCACCTTCTCGCCGAGACGCTTGATCGCGTCGCCGAAGTCGAGGTAGACGCCGAGGCCGGTCTCGCCCACGCCGCGCCCCTCGTCACAGGCCGCCTTCGCGGCGCGCGAGGCCACGTCGCGCGGCACGAGGTTGCCGAACGCCGGGTAGCGCCGCTCGAGGAAGTAGTCCCGCTGGTCCTCCGGGATCTGGGCGGGCGGCCGCTTGTCGCCCTTCTCCTTCGGGACCCAGATGCGCCCGTCGTTCCGGAGCGACTCCGACATGAGCGTCAGCTTCGACTGGTACTCGCCCGTCACGGGGATGCAGGTCGGGTGGATCTGCGTGTAGCACGGGTTGCCCATCGCGGCGCCCCGCTTGTAGGCGCGCCAGATGGACGTGACATTGCAGCCCTTGGCGTTCGTGGAGAGGTAGAAGACGTTGCCGTAGCCCCCGGTCGCGAGGACCACCGCGTCGGCCACGTGGCACTCGATCTTCCCGGTCACGAGGCTCCGCGTGATGATGCCGCGCGCGCGGCCATCGATCACCACGACGTCCAGCATCTCCGTGCGCGGGAACATCGTGACGCGGCCCGCCGCGATCTGCCTCGAAAGCGCGGAGTAGGCGCCGATCAGGAGCTGCTGGCCCGTCTGCCCGCGGGCGTAGAAGGTCCGCGCGACCTGCGTGCCGCCGAACGACCGGTTCGTGAGATACCCCGAGTACTCGCGCGCGAAGGGGACGCCCTGCGCGACGCACTGGTCGATGATGTTGACCGAGATCTGGGCCAGCCGGTAGACGTTCCGCTCGCGGGCGCGGAAGTCGCCGCCCTTCACCGTGTCGTAGAAGAGGCGGTAGACCGAATCGCCGTCGTTCGAGTAGTTCTTCGCCGCGTTGATGCCGCCCTGTGCGGCGATCGAGTGGGCGCGGCGGGGCGAGTCCTGGTAGCAGAAGCACTTGACGTTGTAGCCGAGCTCGCCGAGCGTGGCCGAGGCGGCGCCGCCCGCGAGGCCCGAGCCGACCACGATGACCGTGTGCTTCCGCCGGTTCGCGGGGTTGACCAGCTTCATGGCGAAGCGGTGGCGCTCCCACGAGGTCTCGATCGGGCCGGTCGGACAGTTCGAGTTGAGTTCCATGGCTATCGGCCGTACCCGCAAAGCACGGCCACCGGGATCGAGATGAACCCGCCGCACACGACGACCCCAAAGAGGATCGCGAGCCGCCGAAGCGTCTTCTCCCAGTTCGGCCGGTTGACGCCCAGCGTCTGCAGGAGGCTCCACACCCCGTGCGAGAGGTGGAGTCCGAGGGCGAGCATGGCGACGATGTAGACCAGTGCGACCGGCGCGTGGCTGAACCCCTCGATGACGTTCTGGTAGGCGTTGTGCTCGTCGAACTTGGGATGCATGTTCCCGATCGTGAAGTGCATGAGGTGGTAGATCACGAAGAGCCCCAGGATGGGGCCGCTCATGATCATGGTGCGCGAGGCGAAGGTCGACCCGTGCGGCTCCTTCATCCCGTACGCCACCGGCCGCGCGGCCGCCTTCCGCGCCGTCAACTTGACCGCGCTGACGATGTGCACGGCCACCGAGGCGAGGAGAACGCACCGGGCGCCCCAGAGCACCAGGGCGCTCGCCTTGAGCATGTGGGCATAGTCGTTCATCTTCTGGGGTCCGGCGAAGACGAGGAGGTTGCCCGAGACGTGCGCGACGGTGAAACCGAAAAGGACGAGACCCGTGGCCGCCATCAGGACCTTGAGCCCGATGGTGGAGCCGAGGAACCGGCACAGGTAGGAGCCAGCCATGGTTGAAGGATGAGATTAGTAAATCAAAGCCCAAACACCAAGGAATAGACGATGATCCGGGAAGCCGCCAGCGCCAGCGGGGAGTCGTCGCTCGACGACGACCCCGTCCGCAGCCCCGCGCTCGACTGGCCGTGCGTCGAATCCACGTTGAGCGCGGAGGTGATCGCCCCGACCTCCTCGGGCGTGTTGTAGAGCGTCTCGTCGAGTTTCGCGCCGTAGTAGGCCGCCAGCTTCCGGGCCAGCTCCTTCGATCGCAGGTCCCCCGAGACCGTGCCCATCTGCTGGAGCCACGCGAACTCGAACCGCGGCCCGTGGATCTCGAGCACCGTGTGGGGGTCCTCCGAGTAGACGTGGACGAACGGGGCGCGCACCTGCGACTTCGAGGCGGTGCTCATGGAGAACTTCGACCGGCCGGTCTCGGTGTGCGTCGTCGTCTGGGTGTAGAACCCCAGGACGACCGCCCGGACGAACCCCTTGGGCTGCGGCAGCTCGAAGACGCGCGCCATGGGATCGGCCGAGGTCGGGGCCGTCTCGATGGTGAAGACGAGGCCGTCGGGGTTCTCCACGGCCTTCAGCCCTTTGAAGATCTTGGGGAGCCGCGAGAAGCGGTTCTTGTCGACGACGACCGCGGGGATCCCCGCCTGCCGGAGATTGATCACGAGCGCCCCGGCCTCGTCCTCCTTCGTGAAGGCGGCCACCTTGCGGGGTCCGGGCGCGCCCAGCATGACCTTCGCGTCGTAGAG
>JBGPCZ010000056.1:0-32676 GCA_041482015.1 Planctomycetota bacterium
CCGACGCCTCGTCGGGCATGTTGATTCCCACGCGCACCCAGGATTCGGCCTTGTCGTCGGAACGGTACACGGCGCCGCCGGCGCAGATGTACTTCTTGCCCACGATGTCGATGTTCTTGGTGATCGCGACGTAAAGACACCCGTCGGCGCCCCGTGAAAGCCGCCAGGCGTTGTGATTCTTCTTCAGATAGTCCATGCCCTTGTCTTTGAGCGCCCAGGTCTGACCCCCATCGGACGACTTGTAGACGCCGAAGCCGATCACGCATGCGAAGAGGGTTCGTTTGTCCCTGGGACTCGTGGGATTGAGCAGAATGGCAGTGCAGGCGCCCTGCGGCAGGCCGCCGCCTTCCTGGGCGCCGAGCATCGACCAGGAGACCCCCCCGTCGCTGCTTTTGGCCACGCCCCCTTTGAACTTGCGCTCGTCCAGCTTGATCATCTTGAATTCGGGGATGTCGTGATTGGCGGCATTCGCCGCGTAGAGGATCTCTGGGTTGTCCGGATCAATGGCCAGATCGTAGACCGTGTTGCGCTCCGCCATCTTGTCGGCGGAGTAGGTCCATGATTTTCCGTGGTCTTCGCTGCGAAACAGGGTGATGTCGGTATAGGTGGCGTACATGCGGTCGTGATGTTTTGGATCAAAGAAGACGTCGTAAACGGACGTCACTTCCAGGCCGCGGCTGGACCACCAGTTATCCTTCACGTGATTGGTATAGAGTTGCTGCCAGGTCTTGCCGCCGTCGGTGGTGCCAATGGTCCGCCCGTCATCCGTCCACAGCACCAGATTCGGGTCGGTGGCACAGGCCGCCAGGTCCATCGCCTCGGCGCCCCAACCGAATCCGAAATGGGGATCGAGCGTGCACCAGCCGGCTTCATAGTGGCCGCCAATGGGTTTGAAATTCTCACCCGGAAGCTGATAGACAAACGTCTTGCCGCCGTCCTCGGTTTTGTAGACGCCATATCGGTTGCCGGTGACGGAGACATAGAGGGTATTGGCATTCACGTCGTTCGCCGCGATGGCGCGGATCCGGAAGGCATCGCCAAGGTCTTTGACGGCACTTGTCAGCGCGGTCGTGACGCAGCTCCAAGTTTCACCCCCATCATGAGAGATGTTGAGCCCGCCGCCTTTGCCCTGAACCCGAGTGACCGCATAGAGCGTCAGTAGGCCATTGCTCCTGTTCTGACTGGAAACAAAATGAGTCAGTGCGCCGTCGCCGGGTTGCTGCGCCAGCCGAGCGAAGTTCTTGCCGCCATCCTTGGAGACAAAAACGCCGCGGGTCGTTCCGGCAAAGATACGTCGATTCTTGACGTCGCTGCGGAAGTCGATGGTTAGTCCCAGGACGTCGGCGTCGTTGGGAACGTCCGTGTCGGCGGCGCTGAAGAAGTTGCCGCCGGTGGTGCTGACCAGCAGTTTGCCCGGCACTTCGCCCTCCAGGGCTGCCATCCCCGCCAGCAGCCAATCCGGGCGCGCCGGATCGATGGCCAGGCAGCGGCCGAGATTGGTCTCATACGTGCCGACGTAGGTGTGCAGCGGTTTCCAGCTGCTGCCTGCGTCGTTGCTGCGGAAGAGCCGCCAGCCGTGGTGAAACTCATCTCCGTACCAGTTGAAGACGTAGATCACCAACGGATCCGTGGGATGGAAAATGGCTGGCGATGTGATCGCATTGACGCTGGGGTCCATTTGCCAGACTTTGCCGCGATCGGTCGAGCGGTAGAACCCGCCCATGTCGCAACCGTCGAAATAAAGCCGGGTGTTGTGCGGAGAGATGGACGGGGTCTGCTGATGCCCGCCGCCGCCGGGTCCCGCGGAAACCCACGTCGATTCCCGGGTCGCCTGTTCGCCGGCGCTCGCGGCCAGTCCCGCGTGCATGGCTAGGATCGCAAGCGGAAGGAGTCTTTTCATGAATGTTCTCCGGAACGCCCCGGCGATCAAGGACGCTGCTCCAACCCAGCAGGATCTCCTCTAGGGCCCGTGTCGCCCCTAACGCGCACTGACGCTGACACAGATAGTACGTCAGGATTCCCCAGGACATGCCTGTTGGAGGTGTAGACTTCCGCGTCTGGTTTTAGAGGCGACGACCCCGGGAACGACAGGACGGCGTTTCTATACTCCTCAACGAGCGGATACCAACCCCGCTCTGTCGAACCGGGGCGTGGGGAGGGCGCTATCCCGCCTCGACGAACCGAGCTACCGGAACCTTGACCGTCCTGTGGGCGCCCTTCTGATGGAGCGCTTCCGCCTGTTTCAGAAGCGAGACGTGATAGTATCTTGCCTTGCAGCGATTGCAGACACCGATGGGAACACGTTCGAGGATGACGTATTCCGACTTGGTGACCCGGATTACCTCGCGATCCCGGATCTCGCGATGGACACGACCTCCGCTGCAGTAATCGCAGGGGTGATCGTTCGACCCGCTAGTCTTCTTTGATTTCATCCACCGTGATGGTAACACGAAGATCCTTCGACTTGAACCGCACAACGACTCCGATGTCTCGATCAAGGTCGGTTGCCTTCCCCACGATGACGTACTTGGGTCCCCTTTTGTCCCCTCTCTGAATCTGCTTGAGCACTCCGGTAAGGACACCTGACTCGAGGTCAACCCGGTGGAACTCGTCGTCGAGCGCTTCGTCGAGGCGTGGTTCGAGATTTCGTACTTGCCTTCCTCGAGCAGACGTCGGATTCTGGTCAGGGCGTTGGCGGGCATGAAACGAACGGTAGACTTCGCGCCGCGGGCTGTCAACCCTTCACGTTGAAGTCTCGGGCGATCGATTCCCGGACCGAGATTCTAAACTGGTCGAGGGTGGCATACCAACCCTCGGGGGCTCATTCCCAGCGCGACTTGACCCTTTCCCAGTCTAGATTCGCGAGTACGGCTGCAAAGTATTCCGTACGGGTCATGCCGGTGTACGCGTGTTCCCAGACGTCCACGACCAGGAGGGGGGTGAACCCCGGCGGATGTCCGTCGTCGTGAAGCCCGATCCAGTGATTGGAGAAGCGACCGCCGACCGGATCTTGGTACAGGATGGCCCAACCCACCCCTCTCATCTGGACCACGGCCTCGAATTCGTCCTGCCACGATTTCATGGAACCCCATGTGGCCGCCAAAGCATCCTCGAGGCCGGGCGGCGGCGAGGATCCCCCGGGAGTGAGATTCTCGAAGTACAGTTCGTGGAGCCGGAGGCCCCCGATCTCGAATCCCATCCGGCGCTTCATCTCGCACCACTCCGGCGAACCGAGTTCAGCGTCCTTCAGGCGTCGCCGGAGAAGGTTGGCGTTCTTGACATACCCTTCGTAGAGCGCCTGATGGGCCTCCATCAAAGGGTCCGGAATCTTCGTGAGACCCCGCAACTCGGAAAAACCGCGAAGCGGGAAGGGGGCGTACGCCTCGAGTGCGAAAGAAACCTGCTTTTCAATCATCCGATGTCTCCCGGGTCCGGACTAGAAGAGGAAGTTGACTCCGAGGGTGACCTGCCAGTAGTTGAACTCCCGGTGGATCACCTGGTCATTGCTTGGGTTGAGAAAGATGTATCGGACGTCCAGGTCGACGGACGTCCTGGGGCCGAGCATGAGCTCGACGCCCGCGCCCAGGTGCTCTCCGAAGATGTGCTCGGTCTTGTCGCTGATGGATGAGAAGGCACCCTTGTAGTCGACCCTCGTGTAATACCAGCCGACGCCCCCCAGGATGTAGGGTCGCACGGGCCCATCGGGGAACGGGTAGAGAAACGCGGTCAACTGCAGGGGATACTGGGTTACGACGACATCGCCGTCCTCGTACCGGTTCTGGTGAAACGTGATCGAGGCCTCCGCCGCCAGGATCCTGGCAAAGTGAAGCCGCGCCTGGACGCCCCCGAACCAGGTGCCCTTGTCGGCGCCCCGGGCCTGTAGGTAGCCCGCAGCCGGTCCGACTGAAAACGAGGGTTCGCTGTCCGCGAGGAATGAGACTTCCGAAGAAAATGAGGATGGGAGCGAGAGGGTATCGAAGGCGAACTCGCTTGTCCAAGGGTCGCTCACTTCAAAAGCGGCGGAGAGGGATATAGGGAGCGCGCTCCCACGTGCGGCGAGATCGCTCTCCTCCTCGGTGCCTTGGGGCTCCTGGGACAGGGCCATCGTCGCCATCGAGGCAAGCATGAGGGTCGTCATTGCGATAGTCTTCACGATTCGGTCTCCTCCGAGAATCAGAAATCAATTCCAGACAAGATCACTTTGAAGAGGGTCTTCCAGGGGCGTCGCTCCAAGCGGGAAGTCCGCACGGTCCGCCTTGCTAAATGAGAGGCCCCCGCGGGCGCCGGCCCGTGGCCAGCCCCCAGATCAGGGAGACAATGAAGATGACAATGAAAAAGAAGAAACAGATGCGGGCGATATCGGCGGCGCCCGACGCGATGCCGCCGAATCCGAAAACCGCGGCGATGATCGCGATGATGAAGAAGCCCAGTGCCCATCGGAGCATGAATCACCTCGTTCCTTGGAAAACGTTCGTAGCGTTCGCCCGAAGGGTTACTCCCTGGGGCGCAGCCAGTGTCCGATCAGAAGTCCCAAGCCCAACCCGAGGAGGGTCGAGAGCACCGGCCTCTGGTGGACGAAGGTCTTCGCGTGGGAGGCGCCGTTCCGGGCGACTTCCTTGGAATCGGCGTACAGGTCCCGCGCCTTGCGCAGACCTTTGGTGGACGACGTTCTTTCGTTCATAGTGCCTCCTGTGTCGAGTCGGACCCGAAGACTCGGGTTCGCCCTTTCGCGACATTGCCGAAAGTCGTTGGGGCTCGCATCGAAAGCCAGTAGAGCAAGTCTCATGCCGCAAGTCCCCGGCACGTCCGATTCGAAGGGCTGAAGGCTAAAGGCTAAAGGATGTCGGATCCTCACCGCGAGAAGTGAAGAGAGCGGTGGTGCGGCAAGCCGAAGGGTCGATGCATGTCGACATCCAGGCTGTGATCAGAATGATGCAGAAACGACTCATTCTGAGCATCCCGTGATGGTGCGCCTCTCCTGTCGACAGGTCCATCATTGTCCGTGGCCTGCCAATTGCTCAACCCATCCTGTGATTCTGAACGGGTGGTATTCCACGGTGAGGGTCGAATGAAACAGCTGCTTGGTCTGCTGCTCCTGCTGGCTTGTTCCAACGGATGCATTATTGAGGAAAGTGGGGGTCATGAACGTCACGGTCGCGAGTGGGTCGTCGAACCGGGCCACCTCCATTGTGTCGGCTGCGGTCACGTCCAGGTGAGAGGCGTCTGGTACGTCCGGGACTGACTCGCGCCTGCAGCGGGGTGCCCGGGGTCGGACGAAGTCCCGATGAGTGTCATGACGTGTCGGACGCCAGGCAGATTGCTGCCGATCGCCATCCTCACGGGCGCGAGATCGCCGGCTATCTCCGGGCCCGGAACACGGAGAGAATCGGGACGGACGGAAAATCCAGCATTGCAGCCACGCTCTCGGAGGCCCGGAATCACGTGGAGCAGCTGGCTCCCGGTCTAGCCCTTTGCAAATCGGCCGTCAATTCCGAAGTGGCGCCGCTGGGTCAGAAGACAGAACCAGGGGCGCCGGCCAATGTGTCGTGAAAAACCATCGCCCAAGGAGTGATTGGATGCTTCTGGTGCCCTGTATCACCTTCATCCTCTGGATCCCGATGGCCACCCTTGGTTTCGGCGAGAGTGCGGGCGATAGGGCGGTACCGCCCGTGTTCGAGACGGGTCCTCCCAGAGTCTCCTCGACCCATCCTGCAGAACGTGCCACCGGAGTTCCCATCAAGGGAGCGCTCACGGCGACGTTTAGCGACTCGATGGACCCCGCGACGCTCACCCAGGCAACCTTTACGGTGATGGGACCCGACAAGACCGCGGTCAAAGGAACCGTGAACTTTGATACACCGACCAGGACCGCGACTTTTCGTTCCTCTGGCGCCCTGGCCCCCGACACCCGATACTCGGCCACGATCACCCCAGGGGCCCGGGACCTCGCCGGGAACGGGTTGGCCGCCGACTTTGTCTGGACCTTCAGGACGGCAACCGCCCAAGAAGCGCCCAAGCCCTCCATGTCCCTGGAGAAGGAGGGCGACTACAGCTTCGTCATCCCGGCCCTTGAGATCCTCGGCTTTGAAGTCGGGCTGAACGAGTTCGACCGTCACGTCATCGACAAGGACGTCTACGGCGTCAACTGGCCCTCGATCCATCACAATCTCACCCATGCATGGGTGTTCGACACCGACCCGTTCTCGACCAATCAGCTCATGCATCCGTATGCGGGGTCCGTCTACTACGGATTCGCACGGTCGGCCGGCCTCTCCTACTGGGAATCGCTGGCGTATACCTTCGCCGGTAGCCTCCTGTGGGAGTACGCGGGCGAGACCGGCCCTCCCTCGATCAACGATCAGATCACAACCTCCTTCGGCGGAAGCTTCCTGGGTGAAGCGCTCTTTCGAATGGCGAACCTGGTGCTTGGAACTGGCGGCGAGCGCCCCGGCTTCCTGCGCGAGTTGGCCGCTGCGTTCATCTCGCCTCCGGCCGCCTTCAACCGGAACTTCCTATTCGGCCGGTTTGACACCATGTACCCGGATCACGATCCCGCCCTGTTCGCGCGCATGCGGCTCGGCGGAAGTTTCAATACCCAGGTGTCCGACAACGGGGTCTCAAAGGACGTCAGTCGCAAGGAGGTGGTTGGCGATCTATCCCTCTCGTATGGCCTTCCGGGAAAGCCGGGCTACGAGTACACCCGTCCCTTCGACTACTTCCATTTCGAGCTTACGGCGAGCTCCAGCAGCAACTCCACCTTCGAGAACGTCATGATCCGCGGGCTCCTCTTCGGAACAGAGTACGAAGAGGGGCGAAACTATCGTGGAGTGTGGGGCGTCTATGGGAGCTACGACTACATTTCGCCGGAGGTCTTCCGGATCTCGAGCACGGCCCTCTCGCTGGGTACGACCGGCCAACTGTGGCTGTCACGCACGGTGGCGCTTCAAGGGACGGTCCTGGGCGGCGTCGGGTTCGGCGCCTCCGGCACCATTGCCCCCATCGGGGATCGCGATTACCACTACGGCACCATCCCGCAGGGGCTCCTCGCCCTGCGACTCATCTTTGACGATGTGGCGATGCTGGACTTGACGGCCCGCGACTACTACGTCAGCGGCGTGGGGATCGACAAGAGGCACGGGTACGAGACCATCGCCCGGGGCCAGGCTTCATTCACCGTGCGCATCTGGGGCCATCACGCTTTGGGGATCCAGTACGTGGCATCGGAGCGCGACGCGTACTATATCGACATCCCCGACCGGCATCAGACGATGGGGACCATCAGCCTGGTCTACAATTTTCTCGGGGATACCCGGTTCGGCGCCGTCGAATGGCGGAACCCCGACGCGCGCTGAGGTCTTCTGGCCGCAGGGTGGGTCGATCCTGGACGGCCGTAGGCGTCCACGGCCCTTGGAATGACTCGGAGCTCGAGATGCTCGTGACGACGTGGCGGCTGGCGATCCTCCTGTCTCGTTTCCTGGGTCTGCCTGACCCGGAGCCTTTGCCTTCAGGATCGCTCTCCAGAGCCCCCTTCGAGTGGGGGCAATGTGAGCCTGGCGACGGTGCGGCCGAAGCTCCCATGTCTACCGTGCTCATTCTGGGCGACGGTGGGAACGAACCAGCCCAAAATGTCGCAGGTGAGTTCGTTGACAGCCGGATGGGGATCACGCTGGAGGATTCGTTTCCTGCGGAGGTTCCCCTGTGGGGGCCCTCCGGACCCGCCCGCCCAATCCTCCAGGCGGAGCCCCCCGCTTCCCAAGACACTCTCATGCCTCATGACTCCTTCGGAGGATTCTTCCGGAGCCACTGTTCAAGCGATGCCTGGAAGGAGTATGTCTGGAGCGACTATTTGACAGGGCCTGCGGTGCTGCTCCCCCTTGGGCTGGCCGTCTCAGCCGCCGCGGTCTACCACTGGGACCACCGCTTGGAGCAGCATTGGCAAGGCCTCCTCGGAGGACGCCAATTACTGGGGAATATAGGCGCCTATACGCTCCTGGGAGCGTCCATTCTGATCGGAGTCACGATGCCCGGCGAAGGCAGAAATAGTTGGGACGAGTTTTGGACGATCGCAGAGGCGTACGTAGCCTCGACCCTGACCTCCACCGTCACGAAATACGGGGTTGCGCGCCTTCGACCCATACACGGGACTCATTCCTTTCCCTCCGGGCACACGACCATCGCATTCACGGGAGCCACGCTGATCGAGCTGAATTCCGGCGAGCTCCTGGGCATTCCCGCTTATGCGCTGGCCGCGTTCACGGGCTTCGAAAGGGTCGAAGCGGGCCGACATTTTCCCTCCGACGTCCTGGCCGGGGCGGCGATCGGAACTCTTTCGGCGGGCCTCTTCGATGCTCTCCACTGGGGCGTGGGCTCCGGAGGTGAAGGCATCGCGCGACGCCATCCGACGTGCAGGGTTGAAATGGACGGTCTGCGGGGCGGGATGCTGGAGTTTGCCTTCGATTTCTAATGGGGGATCGACTCTCATGCCCATCGGCGCGGATGAAAGGCCGCCGGCGAAAGCGCTGGGAAAAAGCGCTTCCTGATGACGCTTAAACCGCGTTTAATACGGGGGACAAAGGAGGCGTCAGTCAGGTTCACCTCCTGTCGGGCATACCATTCAGGGCTCTTCACCCGCGACTCCCAAAGCCAAATGAGTAGACGGAATGCCTGAACTGCCGGACATCGTCCTTTACATCGAGGCGCTGGAACGGCGCGTCGCGGGGAGGCGGCTCGAGAAAGTCCGCGTCGCCAGCCCGTTCCTGCTGCGCACGGTCGACCCGCCCCTCGAGACGTGCGAGGGCCGGAACGTTTTGGGATTCCGCCGGATCGGCAAGCGCATCGTCTTCGCGCTCGAGGGCGGCCTCTTCCTCGTCCTCCATCTCATGATCGCGGGCCGGCTCCATTGGAAGGAGAGCGGCGCCAAAGTCCACGGGAAGATCGGGCTCGCGGCGTTCGATTTCGAAAGCGGCACGCTCTCGCTTACGGAGGCCGGGACGAAGAAGCGAGCATCCCTCCACGTGGTGCGCGGGGAGGAATCGCTCCGGGCCCTCGATCCCGGGGGCCTCGAGCCGCTCGAGTCGGACGTCGGGGCGTTCGGAGCTGCGCTCCGGCGGGAAAACCACACGCTCAAAAGGGCGCTCACCGACCCGCATCTCTTCAGCGGGATCGGCAACGCGTGGTCGGACGAGATCCTCCACCGCGCGCGGCTGTCTCCCATCGCCCTGACGTCGAAGCTCAAGGAAGGGGAGATCGCGCGACTCCATCGATCCGTGCGGGATGTCCTCCGCGAGGCGACGGCGAGGCTCCGCCGCGAGGCCGGGGCCGGCTTCCCGGAGGGGGTCACGGCGTTCCGCGACTGGATGGCGGTTCATGGCCGGTACCGGAAGCCGTGCCCCGCCTGCGGAGAACCGGTCCAGCGGATCGTCTACGCGGAGAACGAGACGAACTACTGCGCGACGTGCCAGACGGGCGGGAAGCTGCTCGCCGACCGCTCGCTCTCGCGCCTTTTGAAAAGCGACTGGCCGCGTACGCTCGACGAACTCGAGGAGCGGCATGGCGGCGGGGGAGGAGGTATACTTCCGGAATGAAACAGCTTTCGATCGCGGCCTTCGTTCTCCTGGCCGCGTGCGGTCCAAAAGGGAGCGACGTGTCGGTCACGGTCTCGGGCGTGTCGATGACCGACCTCGAGCCCATCCGGGCCCAGCTGGCGCGGCTCAGGGGAGTCTCCGACGTTCGGGCTGGACAGCTCAAGGACGGACAGGCCTCGTTCTCCGTGCACACGGCGCGCAAGGGCTCGGAACTGGCCGGAGATCTCGCGAAGTCCGGGTCGGGTCTCACGAACGTGAAAGCGTTCGACGACACATCGGTACAGGTCTCGTGGGATGGGAAGTCCGTCCCGGCGCTCCCGGTGCCTGCCCCCGTCGTGACGGTCGTTCCGGAGAAGAAGGCCGACCCGGCGATTGCTCCCCAGGAAGAGAAAAAGGAAATCAATGTGGAGATCCAGAAGGATCCCCTGGCCTACAAGGTCCACCAGCTGCCGGCCGGCACGATCGCCACGTTCGACGGGTGGAAGGTCGCCATCCTCCCCGGCGATTCGACGTGGGCGATGATCGAGACCCATCCCGAGGGGAAGGAGAACGACTTCCTGATGATCGTCGCGGCCGGCACGCCGGACGCGCAGATCCTGGCGAACCTCTTCGAGGAGGGGGCCCGTTACCTTCAGCAGGTGATGCCGGGCCTGAAGGCAAAAGGGGAAGCCAAGGCGTGCACGTTCGGCGGGGACGACGCGCGCCTCCGCGAGTACACGTCGAGCCTGAACGGCAAGGAGTACACGGCGCAGTCGATCATCATCAAGAAGAAGGACGTCGCGGTCTCGCTTCTCGCGTTCGGCACGGAGGAGGGGATGAAGACGTATGGGCGGGCCCTCGGCATCACGGCCCAGAGCATCACGGTCAAGGAGGCGCCGCCCGACCCCGCGCTGGTGGGGACCTGGGCGCTCGAGAAGTATTATTCCAGCGGCGCGGGGACGAGCACGCAGTTCAGCCATTCGTCGAGCCGCTCGATCACAATCTACCCCAACGGCGCGTTTACCGAGACCACCTTCTCGAGCTCGAATCTCAACAACTCGACGGGGACGACCAGCGCGTACCTCGACGGCGGGGACCGCGGCCGGATCGTCAAGCGGGGCACGACCCTGACGTTCCACTACGACAACGGAAAGGCCTGGAACGGCGAGTACAAGCTCGACGGCGGGGCGCTCGTGCTCAACGGGAGCTACTACCTGAAGCAGTGACCGAATGAGGCGCTTCGGACTGTTCTGTTTCAACGTGCTCCTGGGCGCCGCCGCGGCAACGGCGTGCGGGATGCTGCTCCGGCGGCTCCCCTTTGAACTCCGGGCGATCGGGACGGCGTTCCTCCAGTTCGGCATCGCGGGGCTGGTCGTCGGGGCGACCGTCGGGATCGGCGCGGTCGTGGGCCCGCGGCCGGCGCTCAAGACGTCCCGGTGCGTGTTCGCGCAGGCGATGGTGGCGATCAGCTCGGGGATCGGCGGCTTCGTCGGAAGCTACTTCCCCCACGTGTTCGCGGCGGCCGACCGCGCGGTGCACGAGGCGCTCCAGGACCGCGGGATCATCGTGGGCTCGTGGTTCGGCGCGGCGGCGGCGACACTCTTCGAGATCATCCACGTGTACCGGATGCGCCGGCGGGCCGCAGACCGACGGTCGTGAACCGCGACTCGATCGCCCCGAGGATCCGCCTTTTGAGTTCGTCGCGGTAGGGCGCGAGTTCCTCGCCCTGCAGGTATTTCTCGACCGTGCGCGGGACCCGCTTCATCCACGCCGTCGCGTATTCGCGCGCGCCGTTGGCCGGACCGCGCCGGGGCTCGAGGATCTTTCGGATCTCGCCCTCGAAGAAGGCGACGTGCGTCTCCTCGTCCGCGAGGATGTGAGCGAGGTCGGGGCGGAGGGACGCCAGGAGCTTTGCGAACTCGAGGCCGAGCGCCTCGTACCCGTAGAGATGGACCGCGAGCGCGTGCCACTGTTTCGGGAGCCGGGGAAGAACGAGTTTCTCGCGCGCCGCGATCCCGGTGAGCTTCTCGAACTCCCGGAGGTGGACCTGCTCCTCCTCCTCGTGGCGCTTGAGGAACGCGAGGGCGTGAGGCGGGACGTCCGCCTGCGCGGACCTCACGGAGTACAGCGCCATCGCCTCGGCGCGGAGGAAGCGCTCGAGGATCGGGCGCTCGCACGAAGGAGGAAGATTCACCACAAAGACACCAAGTTCACAAAGAAGATCTCCTTATGGGGGCGACACAGGGGATCCTCTTCTTTGTGTCTTTGGGGTGTTTCTTCTTCACGCCGGGGGGGCGGCGGCGAGGGCCTTGGCGGCGATGTCGTTCCGGTAGTGGGCCGCCTTGAAGTGGATCTTCTTCACCGCGGCGTACGCGTTCGCCTGCGCCTCTTTCAGATCCTTCCCCTGGGCGGTGACCCCCAGGACGCGGCCGCCCGCGGTCACGAGCTTTCCGTCCCGGAGCTGCGTTCCCGCGTGGAAGACGACCGCGCCGTCCGTCTCCGCGTCGGCGATCCCGGTGATCTCGTAGCCCGTCTCGTAGCTCCCCGGGTAGCCGCCCGAGGCCATGACGACGCAGACGGCGGGGCGCGGGTCGGGGATCACGTCGACGTCGCCCAGCTTCTCGTCGATCGTCGCGAGCATCACCGGCACGAGGTCGCTCTTCATCGTCATCATGAGCGGCTGGCACTCGGGGTCGCCGAGGCGGACGTTGAACTCGAGGACCTTGGGCCCGCTCTTGGTGAACATGATGCCCGCGTAGAGGATGCCCCGGAACCGCCGCTTCTCCTTGTTCATCGCGTGCACGATGGGGACCAGGACCTCGCGGATCACGCGGCCGGTGTCGCGCTCGCTCGCGACGGGCGCGGGCGTGTAGGCCCCCATGCCGCCGGTGTTGGGGCCGCGGTCGTTGTCGTAGACGCGCTTGTGGTCCTGCGTGCTCTCGAGCGGCGCGATCGAGAGGCCGTCGGTGAAGGCCATGATCGAGGCCTCGACGCCGTTGAGGAACTCCTCGACGAGGACCTGCTCGCCCGCCTTCCCGAAGATCTTCTTCTCCATCATCGCCTCGATGGCGACGACGGCCTCGCTCTCGGTCTGGCAGACGACGGCGCCCTTGCCGGCCGCGAGTCCGTCCGCTTTCACCACGACGGGGTATTGCGAGGACTTGATGAACTGAACGGCCGCGCGGGACTGGCTGAAGACTCTGTAGTTCGCGGTCGGGATCCCGTAGCGGCGGAGCAGGTTCTTGCAGAAGACCTTGCTCCCCTCGAGCTCCGCCGCCTCCTTGGAGGGCCCGAAGACCTTCTGGCCGTTCTCCTGGAAGAGGTTGACGATCCCCTTGCAGAGCGGCCCCTCGGGGCCGACGACGGTCAGGTCGATCGCCTGCTTCTTCGCGAAGGCCAGGAGCCCCTCGATGTTGTCCGAGGCGATGTCGACGCACTCGGCGAGACCGGAGATGCCGGCGTTTCCCGGGGCGGCGTAGATCTTGGTGACCAGGGGCGATTTCGAGATTTTCCAGACCAGGGCGTGCTCGCGTCCCCCGCTCCCCACCACCAGGATCTTCATTCCTTGGCGTTCCTCTTCTGCAGCCAGGAGCGCCACTTGCCGGTGTCGTCGCCGAAGTCCTGGCCCGTCGTGGTGCGGAGGGCGGAGACGAGCGTGAGCCGCTCGGTGTAGAGCTTGGAAACGAGTTCCTTGTTCTGGATCTCGGGCTTCAGCTTGACGACCTTCGGCACCGTCATGCGGCTGCCATCGGCCAGGATCACCGTCCGGTTGACCACGGCGGTCGACTCCTCGATCTGCGACGGCTCCTCCTGCTGCTTGATCCGCTGGAGGCAGTTGGCCAGCGCCTCGACGAGGACCGGCGCGGCGCGGAGGTCCTTGAACGTGGCCATGAGCTCGGCGCAGCGCATGCGGGCGGAGACCGACTCCTCGCCGAGGAACGGCGCGAGGTAGAGAGCGGTGTCGGGATGGCCGATCTCGACGAGCGCCTTCGCGGCGACGGGCCGGAGCGTCTCGTCCTCGTCCCAGAGGGCGCGGCGGCAGAGCGGGCGGGCGGCAGACGCCTCCTTCATGCGGCCGAGCTCCTCGTAGGAGAACTTGCGGGTTGCGCGGGTCGAACTCGTTATCGCCGCAAGGTACGACTTCACCTTCTGCTTGTCGTCGATTTTCGAGAGCCGGTCGATCGCCTCCTGCCTCTTCTTTTCGTCGGTCGAGCGGATGCGCTCGAGGCAGGTCTGGATCTCGCGGAGGATGGCCGCGTCGAGCTCCTTCTGCTCCTCGAGGGCGACTTCGAGATTCTTCTCCTCGGGGGTCATCCATCGGCCCTTGTGCCGGACGAGCCCCTTGGCCTCGTTGGCCTGGTCCTCGGTGAGCCACCGCTCGTTGAGCCGCACGTAGCCGGCGCCCTTCCGCGCCTCCTCGTGATCGGGGCTCGCGGCCACGACCTTCTTGAACTCCAGGACGGCCTCCTTCTGGAGTTTCTGCTGGACGCACCAGCGGGCGAGATCGAGGCGGCCTTCCACGTCGCCGTCCTTGAGCGCCTTGGACTTGTCCTCGTAAACGTCCTCGATCGTCTTCTTCGGGGTGATCCGCTTGATCATGTGCTTGGGGTAGACGATCGAGCTGCCGCTGCGGGTGACCTTGATGGAGTCGCCGAGGTCCTGGACTTTTCCCTCGATGACGGCGCCGCTCTGGAGTTCGACCTCGTCGGCGAGCACGGCGGAGCAGGCGAGAAGGGTGAAAAGCGCGAGGAGGGCGGTGTTCATGGAGCGCCTCCAATCGTAGCAGAGAGCCACACCGTTGACAAGGCGGGGATCGACCCCTACCATCTGATACGCCTGAAAGTCGAACACGTCGGATATGACTTCCTCCGCCCCTGGTACCCGGGGCTCTTTGTGTCGTATTGCCTGGATGAAGGGCGGACGGGGAAGTTCTTCGCCCACCGCTACCGCGACGAGAAGGGGCTGATCGAGCGGGCGAAGCGCGCGGCGGAGAAGGGGATGGAGCGCACGGTCCTGGACACGCTGCGCCGGTATCACCTGGACTGCGGGGCGCCGAAGGAATCACTCGCGGCGCTGGAGAAGCTGGGGAGGGGCGCGGCGGCGGTGGTGACCGGGCAGCAGCCCTCGGTGGGCTGGGGCCCGCTCTACAACCTCTACAAGGCGCAGGCCGCGATCAAGTTCGCGCAGGGGATCGAGGCGCGCGGGGTCCCGTGCGTGGCGGTCTTCTGGAACCATTCGGACGACACGCGGGGCGGCGACGGGGTGACGTTCCCGGACCGCGAGAACCTGCTCCGCGAGGTGCCGCTGCCGCCGTCGGAGGCGGGGACTCCGCTCTTCGAAGCCGGCGCGCCCGAGGCGCTCCGGATGTTCGCGTCGGTCCTCGCGGAATCGCTCCCGCGGACGGAATTCACGCCGGCGCTGGAGGACTTTCTCCGCAAGACCCACGTCGGGAGCATCGCCGAGAGTTTCACGCGGTCGCTCCTGGGGATGCTCGGCATCTTCGGGCTGATCGTGCTGGAGCCGCGTCACCTGGAGGGGGAGCGGGCGTCGATGCTCTTCGCGCAGCACCAGGCGGACCCGGAGCGGCTGTCGCGCGCGGTGGAGTCGGGCCGGCAGGCGGTGCTCGCGGAGAAGTTCGAGGACCAGCTGGGGAAGGACGTGGGGCTGGACCTGTTCGAGATCCGGAACGGGCGGCGGACGCGGGTGGAGAAGCCGGGGGGCGCGAAGGGGCGGCTCTCGGCGGGGGTGGCGCTCCGGCCCCTCCTCCAGGACGTCGTGCTCCCGACGTGCGCCTACGTGGGCGGGCCGAGCGAGATCGGGTACATGGCGGAGCTGCTCCCGGCCTACCGGGCGTTCAAGATCGAGCCGCCGGTGGTCTTCCCGCGGGTGACGGCGACGCTCCTGGAGCCGAAGATCGCGAAGGTCATAGAAAAGGCGGGGTTGAAGGCGGGGGCGATCTTCTCGGATGAGGGGGCGCTGGGGCCGCAGTTCCTGCACCAGGAGGAGGACGTGACGGGGGAGCTGGCGAAGCTGCCGGACCGGATGATGGCGGAGGTGGCGGAGCTGATGCGGAAGGTGTCGGCCAGCCCGTCGGTCTCGAAGGCGCAGGAGCGGACGGCGACGAAGGTGCGGGAGGCGATGGAGGCGCTGGCGGAGCGGGTGAAGGACGAGATCGGGCGGCAGGACACGACGGGGCGGGGCCAGCTGATGAAGCTGCTCTGCCACGTGCGTCCCGAGTCGAAGCTGCAGGAGCGGGTCTTCACGCCCTTCTACTACGCGAGCCTCTTCGGTCCCTCGGTGTTCCACAAGCTCGTCGGCACGCTCGACCCTTTCGTCTTTTCACATCAGCTTATTACAATTCTTTAATGTGATTCCGCCGCCGGCCGGCGGCGGCGGGCCTTTCAAATGAGTTGAAATTCATATGAAAGACTGTTGTTATATGGAGGAGAGGACATGAAGACCCCCGCCGACCCCTCGTTCTGCGCGGACAAGATGAAGGTCCTGTCCGACGTCACCCGGCTCTTCGTCCTGGAGGAACTGCTGGCCGGCCCGAGGATCGTCTCCGAGCTCAACGCCGCGCTCAAGATCGACCAGAGCCTCCTGTCTCACCACCTGAAGGTCCTCCGGGACGCCGGGCTGGTCACGACCCGGCGGGAGGGGAAGGCGGTGCGCTACGAGATCGCCGCCGGTGCGAAGTCCCGGACGTCGGGGAAGGCGATCAACCTGGGGTGCTGCCAGATTTCGTTTGAAGGACTGCCCCGGAGGAAGCCGGCGCCTTGAGCCCCGTCGATTTCGTCAACCCCAACTGCTGCCGGGAGGCCCGATGAGCATCCGGAGAGGGACGTTCCTGCTGGCCGCGATCTTCATCCCGGGGGTCGGATGTTCGAAGACCGAGGCCGGGATGAAGCTCACTCTCACCGGATCGAGCACCGTGGCGCCGCTCGCCGCCGAGATCGGGAAGCGGTTCGAATCGCTTCACCCGGGCATCCGGGTCGACGTCCAGTCCGGCGGTTCGGGACGGGGCGTCACCGACGCGCGACAGGGGCTCGCCGATATCGGCCTGGTCTCCCGGGCGCTCAAGGACGATGAGAAAGATCTCCTTCCGTTCACCATCGCCCTGGACGGCGTTGGCGTCATCCTCCACAAGGAGAACCCGGTCGCCGCGCTTAAAGACGACCAGGTCGTGGCGATCTACACGGGGAAGATCACGAACTGGAAGGACGTGGGCGGCAAGGAGGCGCCGATCACCGTGGTCAACAAGGCCGAGGGGCGGTCCACCTTGGAGCTTTTCTGCCACTACTACAAGCTCAAGAACACGGAGATCAAGGCCCACGTCGTGATCGGCGACAACCAGCAGGGGATCAAGACGGTCGCCGGCAACCCCGATTCAATCGGGTACGTCTCGATCGGGACCGCCGAGTACGAGGCGGACCACGGGAGTGCGATCAAGCTTCTTCCGTGTTCGGGGGTCGCCGCTTCGATCGAGAACGTGAAGAACAAGACCTTCCCGCTTTCCCGTCCCCTGAATCTCGTCACCCGGAAGGCGCCGGAAGGCCTTGCGAAGGAGTTCATCGACTTCGCCCAGTCCGAGAAGGTCCACGACATCGTCCGGGAGCAATACTTTGTCCCGACCCCGCGCTGATCGGGTCCTGGTCGGAGGGCTCCGGGCCGCGGCCACCGTCTCCGGCGCGATCGTCCTCCTGATCGCGGCTTTCCTCGTTCTCGAATCCCTGCCCGTCCTTCGAAAAGTCGGGCTCGGGCGGTTCTTCTCGGATGGGTCCTGGCACCCGACCGAGGGCCTCTACAACCTTACGCCGATGCTCTGGGGAACCCTCTTCGCGATGGCCGGATCGGTCCTCGTGGCGACGCCGCTCGGGATCCTTTCGGCCGTGTTCTGCCACTACTACGCCCCGCCCGGCGTGGCCCGATTCTACCGGCGGCTCATCGAACTCCTGGCCGGCATCCCCTCCGTGGTGTACGGCCTCTGGGGGCTCATGGTGCTCGTCCCGTTGATCGGGCGCCTTCATCCCCCCGGCCCGAGCCTGCTCGCCGGGATCGCCGTGCTCGCCCTCATGATCCTTCCCACGATTGCCCTCACGGCCGATGCGGCGCTCGCCAACGTGCCCGCGGACTACCGGCGCGGGGCGGCGGCGCTCGGCCTCTCCCGGTGGTCGACCGTGCGCCACGTGGTCCTCCCCGCGGCCAAGTCGGGACTTTTCACCGGGGTCATCCTGGAGACCGGCCGCTCGATCGGGGAGACGATGGCGATCCTCATGGTCTGCGGCAACCAGATCCAGACTCCAAAGAGTCTCTTCGACCCCGTCCGGACCTTGACGGCCAATATCGCCCTCGAGATGGCCTACGCGACGGGCGATCACCGTTCGGCGCTCTTCGTGAGCGGGCTCATCCTCCTGGTCATGATCGTTGCCCTGGTCGGGGCCGCCGAGTGGATCAGCCGGGGGCGCGTTTATGTCTAGGGACCGGCTGGCCGCCTCGGTCCTGTGGGTGGTGGCCCTCGGCATCACCGCCGTCTTCGCCTGGCTCCTCATCGATATCGCCTGGCATGGCGCGAGCCGCCTGTCCTGGGACTTCCTCTTCTCCCTTCCCAGGAACGCGGGCCGGGAGGGCGGGCTCGCCTCCATCCTGGTCGCGACGGCTTCGATCCTTTTCGTCTGCATGGCCGCCTCAATCCCGCTCGGGGTCGGAACCGCGGTGCTTCTCGCGGAATTCTCGGGAGAGGGCCTCTTCGCGCGCATCGTCCGGCGGAGCCTGGACGTCCTCGCGGGCGTCCCTTCGATCGTCTTCGGGCTTTTCGGAAACGCGTTCTTCTCGAAGGTCCTGGGGATGGGGTTCTCGATCCTCTCGGGCGGCCTCACCCTCGCCTGCATGGTGCTTCCGATCCTCATCCGGGCTACCGAAGAGGGGTTGCGCTCCGCCCCGAACGAGTACCGGCTGGGGGCCGCGGCCCTGGGGCTCTCGCGGACGACGACGCTCGTCCACCTTCTCCTTCCCGCCGCGATGCCGGGCCTGATGGTGGGCTTCATCCTGGGCCTGGGGCGGGCCACGGCGGAAACGGCGGCGCTCATCTTCACGAGCGGGTACGTGGACCGGATGCCCACCTCCTTCTTCGATTCCGGACGTGCGCTCACGGTCCACATCTACGACCTCTCGATGAACGTCCCGGGCGGGGATCGGAGCGCCTACGGCACGGCCCTCGTCCTCATCCTTCTCCTCTTCCTCATCAACTCCGCCGCCTGGGCTATCGCCCGGCGCTGGCAAGGCCGGAGACTCGTCCCCCTATGACCCCGAATGGCGATTCGGTCGTGATCCGGACCCACAACCTGACGCTCCGGTATCACGGGAAACCGGCCTTCGAGGACGTCTCCCTGGTGATTCCCCGGGGAGAAATCACGTCCCTGGTGGGCCCGTCCGGGTGCGGAAAGACAAGCCTCATCTCGTGCCTCAACCGGCTGACCGACCTGATCCCGGGGGCGTCCGTCTCGGGATCGATTCGCCTGGGGGACCTCGAGGTGACGGATCGCAGGGTGGATGTCATCGGGCTCCGCCGCCGGGTCGGCATGATCTTCCAGAAGCCCAATCCATTCCCCCTGAGCATCCGAAAGAACCTCGAGTTCCCGCTCCGCGAGCACGGGATGCGCGACCGCTCCACTCTCGACCAGACGATCGAGCAGGTCCTCCGCGATGTCGGCCTCTGGGATGAAGTGAAGGACAGGCTTTCCACGCCGGCCCTCTCCCTCTCGGGCGGCCAGCAGCAGCGGCTCTCGATCGCGCGGGCGCTCGCGCTCAAGCCGGAGATTCTCCTTCTCGACGAGCCGTGCAGCGCCCTCGACCCGATCTCGAGCGGCATTGTCGAGGACCTGATCAAGACTCTCAAGAAGCGCTACGCGCTCGTCCTCGTGACCCACAACCTGGCGCAAGCCAGGCGGATCGCCGATTCGGTCGCCGTCTTCTGGGTGCAGAACGGTACCGGGCGGTTGATCGAGCACGGGAGCGTCCGGCAGGTGTTCGAGTCGCCGCGCGAATCGCTGACGTCGGCCTACGTGAACGGTACCCGGGGATGAGGGATGGACATGCCTGAATCCCCGGCGACCGGAGGGAGGGCGAGCGTCCTGGTCATCGAAGCCGACAAGGGGCACCTTGAGCTCGTGCGGCACACCCTGGCCGAGGCCGGCTTCGACGTCCTGGGCACCGGGAGAGGCGAGGAGGGCCTGGAGATCGCCGTCCGTCACCGGCCCGATCTGATCCTGCTCGAGGTGAGGCTGCCCGGGATGGATGGCCTCGAAGTCTGTCGGCGCGTCCGCCGCGACGACCGCACCCGCCGGATCCCGGTGATCATGCTGAGCGGGCTTCGGGGGGAGCTGGACCGGGTGGTCGGGTTGGAGCTCGGCGCCGACGACTATGTGACCAAGCCGTTCCGCGCGCGTGAACTGGTGGCGCGAATCAGGGCGCTGCTCCGCCGGGTCTCGGGGGCGACCGAACCCTGCGAGATCCTGGGCTGCGGAGGTCTCGTGCTCGACCGCGGGCGGCGGGAGGTGACCCACCGGGGCGCTCTCGTGACCGTGACGGCGACGGAATTCAGGATCCTTGAATGCCTTCTCAGTCGTCCGGGCCGCGTCCTGTCCCGAAGCGACATTCTCAGGTGGATTCACGAGGACGACGTGGCCGTGACGGACCGGACCGTGGATGTCCACGTGGGTTCGATCCGCCGCAAGCTGGGGGGCGGTTCGGAGTTGCTGGAGACGCTCAGGGGTTTCGGGTACAGGCTCCGGGACGAGAGGGAGCCCGCCGGCCCCCCGCGTTCCGGGGGATCCCCCGATCCTGCCGTGAGGGGCTGGGGGGCCGGGAGGCGGCCCGGGAGGAAGCTCAGCCCCGCGTGAAGGCCGGCTCCATGGCGGTACTTATATATTCAAATATATTAATATTACAATGTTATAATATAAAGGGGCGCCGGCATGGAGGGGGGGCGGGGGCCTACGCGAGGACCAGTTCCTCCTTGCGGCTCGCGGACGCGGACGCGGGCTTTGCGCCGTGCGCGTCCCGCTCGGCGGGCGTCCGGCCGGCCTTCGTGATCGCCGAGCGGACCGAGGCGGCCGTCAGGCCGCCGCGCCCGTTCACCTCGGGGATCCGGATCTCCCAGGGGTCGTAGCTCAGCGCGCCCAGGTCGTTCGCGCCGCAGGAGAGCGCGCGGATCGCGAGGTCCAGGCCGGTCTTCGTCCAGTCCACCGTGATGTTCCGGATCAGCCGGCTGAAGAAGATTCGCGCCACCGCGAACATCTGCAGCACCCGCTCGGGGGACGCCGTCTGGCGGATCTTCGCGCTCCGCGCCAGGTCCGTGTTGTGCGGGACGAAGACGAGCGGCTCGAACGCCGTGAAGCCGCCGGTCTCCCTCTGGATGTTCTTGATGATTTCCAGGTGCTCGCAGATGTAGATCTCGTCCTCCACGTGGCCGAAGAGGATCGTCGCCGTCGTCGTCATGCCCATCCGGTGCGCCGTCCGGATGATGTCCGCCCAGTCGGTCGTCCGCAGCTTGTCGGAGCAGATTTTCTTGCGGACCTTGTCGTTGAGGATGTCGGCCGAGTCGCCCGAAAGCGAGTCCAGGCCGGCGTCCCGGAAGCGGCGGAGGATGTCGAACGGGGTCGTCCGCGCCCGCTTGGCGATGAAATGGATCTCGGACGGGGAGTAGCCGTGGAGGTGGACCGACGAGAACGCGCTCCGCAGCGCGCGGAGGACCTCGAGGTGGTAGTTCAGGTTCAGGTCCGGGTTCAGGCCGCCCTGGAGGATCACCTGCTTCACCGGGCCGCCCTCGCGCACCTGTCGGACGACCTCGGTGGGCGTCAGGGTGAAGGCGTTCTTCTGCCCCTTCTTGCGGTAGAACGAGCAGAAGGAGCATTCCGCGCGGCAGATGTTCGTGTAGTAGACCTGCCGGCTGCGGACGTACGTGACAACCCCGTTGTTGATCCGCTGGTTCAGGTTGTCCGCAACTTCGTAGAGCTCGCGGAGGAGCGGCCCCTCCTCCCGCATGAGCATCAGCGCTTCGATCGCCGTGATCTCTTCCCTGTTGAGCACCGTCTCGAGGATCACTTTCGGGTCCATCACCTCTCCCGCCTAGTCCTGGACATGAAAAGCGGCCCGACCCCCAACCCACAGCCCACAACCCACAGCTTCACAAAGAACAGCCCGGGGCACGGCGGAGACAGGGATTCCCCCCGGGTACGGATGTTTGCTTTACACTGGAGAGCGAGTACTGACGAACGGGGTCGAATTATAGGCGCGGCCGGGATCGAGTTCAAGGGCAAATATGGAATCAATTGCGGAATCAGAAGTGGAATCCCGTCGCGGGAATTCACGCGGCCTCGCCGGGAGCACGGGGAGTAACGCTTTTCGGTCCGCCGGCTTTTTGCTACAGTCTCTTTCTCAATGACCCGCCGGCTCTTTCTGATCGACGGTTCCTCCTATTTCTACCGCGCCTTCTTCGCGGTCCGCGGCCTCGTCAACTCCAAGGGCATGCCCACGAACGCCGCCTACGGCTTCACCACCATGCTCGTCCGGGTTCTCCAGGAGCAGGAGCCCGAGGCGCTCGCCGTCGTGTTCGACGCGCCCGGAAAAACATTCCGTGATGAGATGTACAAGGAGTACAAGGCCACCCGCGAGGCGATGCCGGAGGACCTGGCGCGCCAGCTGCCTTACGTGAAGGCCATCCCGCCCGCCTACAACGTCGAGACCCTCGAGGTCCCCGGCGTCGAGGCCGACGACGTGATCGGCACGCTCGCCACCCGCGGGCTCAAGGAGGGATACGACGTCATCCTCATCACCGGCGACAAGGACTTCATGCAGCTGGTGACCAAGCAGGCGCGCGACCCGGAGCCGGGCATCATCATCTGGGACGACATGAAGAACCGCATGGTGGGGATCGACGAGGTCGCCGGGAAGTTCGGCGTCCCGCCGGATCGCGTCGTCGACATCCTGGCCCTGACCGGCGATACGAGCGACAACATCCCCGGAGTCCGCGGGATCGGGCCCAAGTTCGCGGCCGAGCTCGTCAATGAGTTCGGGAGCGTGGAGGAGATCCTGGCCCGGATCCCCGACACGAAACCGCGCTTCCGCGCCGCGCTCGAGGCGGGCCGGGAGGACGCGCTCCTCTCCAAGCGGCTCGCCACGATCAAGCTTGACGTGGACGTGCCGTTCGACCCCGCGCGCCTCGCGCGCCGGGAGCCCGACCGGGAAAAGCTCGTCAAGCTCTTCACGGAGCTCGAATTCAGCCGGTTCCTCTCGGAGCTCCAGGCCGACCAGCCGAAGCGGCAGGGGATCTCGTACGACAGGTACCGGCTGGTCTCCACGAGGGAGGAGCTCTCGGCCCTCGCCGCGACGCTCCGGAAGGCGAAGACGATCGCGGTCGACCTGGAGTCGACGTCGGTCGATCCGATGAGCGCGCGGATGGTGGGCGTCTCGGTCTGCGCGTCGGAAGGCGAGGCCGCGTACATCCCGGTCGGTCACGCCTACCTCGGCGTGCCCGCGCAGCTCCCCTTGGCGGAAGTCCTCGACGCCCTCCGCCCTCCGCTGACCGACCCGGCGATCCGCAAGGTTGGCCAGAACATGACGTACGACGCGCTCCTCCTGCTGCGGCACGGCATCCGCGTGGAGCCGCTCTCGTTCGACACGATGGTCGGCGCGTACCTCGTCGATCCCGACAAGGGACCGTTTGACCTGAAGTCGCTCTCCCGGAAATGGCTCTCGCACGACATGACCGAGTACGAGGAGGTGGCGGGGAAGGGCAAGGGACAGGTCACTTTCGACGAGGTCCCCGTCGAGCAGGCGCGCGACTACTCCTGCGCCGACGCGGACGTGGCGCTCCGCCTGGCGCCGATCCTCGAGAAGCGCGTGCGCGACGACGGGATGGGGAGGCTGCTCGACGAGATCGAGGTCCCGCTTCTCGGCGTCCTCCTGGAGCTGGAGCGGAACGGGGTCGGGATCGACGCGGCCCACTTCGCGAAGCTCGGCCGCGAGTTCGAGAAGAAGATGATGGCGGCGATGCTGGACGTCCACCGCGTGGCGGGGGAGGAGTTCAACGTCGACTCCCCGCGGCAGCTCCAGCGGATCCTCTTCGACAAGCTCAAGCTGACGCCCGGCAAGCGCACCCAGACCGGCTACTCGACGGACGTGAGCGTGCTCGAGAAGCTCGCGGGGGAGCACGAGCTCCCGGCGAAGATCCTGGAGTACCGGACGCTCTCGAAGCTCAAAGGGACGTACATCGACGCGCTGCCCGGCCTGGTCAACGCGGAGACGGGCCGGATCCACACGTCGTACAACCAGGCGGTCGCGGCAACGGGCCGGCTCTCGTCGAGCGACCCGAACCTCCAGAACATCCCGATCCGGACGCCCGAGGGCAGGAGCATCCGCGCGGGCTTCGTCCCCGGGAAGGGGCGCGTCCTGGTCGGGGCCGATTACTCGCAGATCGAGCTCCGCGTGCTGGCCCACGTCTCGGGCGACGAGCGCCTCCGCGAGGCGTTCCGGGAGGGGCGCGACATCCACGCCTCGACCGCGCAGGAGATTTTTGGAAGCGCCGACGACGAGCACTGCCGTCGCGCGAAGGCGGTGAACTTCGGGATCATCTACGGAATGAGCGGCTACGGCCTGGCGCAGCGCCTCGGGATCGACCAGAAGACCGCGCAGGAGTACATCCAGCTCTACTTCTCGCGCTACCCGAAGGTCAAAGGGTACCTGGACGGCACGCTCGAGGAGGCCCGGCGGACCGGCTTCGTCAAGACGATGTTCGAGCGCCGCCGCTACGTGCCCGATCTCAAGTCGCGGAACCGGATCATCAGCGGCGCGGCGGAGCGGGTTGCCGTGAACGCGCCCATCCAGGGGAGCGCGGCTGATCTCATGAAGATCGCGATGATCCGCGTCTCGCGCCGCCTCAAGGGCACGACGTCGCTCGTCATCCTGCAGGTGCACGACGAGCTGGTCCTCGAGGCGCCCGAGGGGGACGCGGCGCAGGCGGAGACGGTCGTCCGCGAGGAGATGGAGAACGCCCACCCCCTGGCGGTCCCGCTCAAGGTCGACGTATCGAGAGGCGCGAATTGGGCCGAACTCTCATAGGCGCGGCTTTCGTCGCGGCGCTCTCCGGCCTGGCGCGGGCCCAGGAGAAGCCCAAGGAGCCTCCGCCCCAGGAGGAGAAGCTCCCTCCCGGTCGCGCGGTGATCCAGGCGGGGGACGCGCTCTCGTGGCAGGAGGGGGAGGTCACGGTCACGTTCCTCACGGGCGGCGTCACCCTGCGCCGCTCGGACATCCAGATCACCGCGGCCCGCATGCTCGCGTGGTCGCGGAAGGGCGGCGATTCCTTCGAGGAGCTCTACGCGGAGGGGGGCGTCGTCTTCACCCGCGAGAACCAGTCCCTCCACTGCGAGCGTTTCTACGTGGACGTCCGCGATGATAATAAGCCGCTGTGCATGATCGTCGACTTCCGCGGCGAGGCGTTCAGCAAGCAGTTCAAGGAGAGGTTCTACGTCCGGGCGAAGGAGGCCCGGATGGTGGAGAAGGGCCGGTTCCAGGCGAACGACATCTCCCTCTCCACGTGCTCCTACGGCGTGCCGCACTACCACATCTCCATCGGGGAGGGCACTCTCGTCGGCCACGGGGAGCACGAGAAGAAGGGGAAGTGGGACATCTTCCCTTATGACTCCTGGGCCCTGGAGGCCGTGGAGATCTACCCCGAACTGCTCGGCGCGCCCATCTTCTTCATCCCCGCCATGGTCCTCAGCCCGGCGCTCGCCGAGTTCCCGCTGCGCCACCTCGAAGGCGGGCACAACTCCCGGTTCGGTTACTACGCCTACACGGAGTGGGGCACGAAGCTCAAGAAGGAGGATGAGAATCACAAGTGGCGCCCGTGGGCCGAGGTGGTGATCAAGGCCGACTGGCGCGAGCTCCGGGGCGGGGGATACGGGCTGGATTTCCGCTACAAGTGGAAAGAGGATTACGAGGGATACGTCAACACCTACTACATGCACGACCTGGGGAGGGATCCCAACCTGGGATTCAACGCGAAGTTCGGCCCGCTCGTGGAGGGCGACCGTGGACTGGCCCACTTCTTTCACCGTCAGAACTTCGACGAGCACTGGCGCCTGGAGCTCGAGAGTTACTATGTCTCCGATCGGGACCTGCGCGAGGAGTTCTTCACCAAGGAGTTCCGGGAGGAGAAGGAGCCCGAGAGCGCGGCCTACCTCCGGTGGGTCGACGGACCGATGGGCGCCTACCTCTACGAGCGGAATCGCCTCAATCCCTGGCAGACCCAGACCGAGTACCTGCCCCGTTTCAATTACTCGCTCTTCCAGGTTCCCGTGGCGCGCGGTCCGCTCGCCGACGTGTATCTGAACGAACGCCTCGACGCCGGGCGCCTGCGCCGCCGTTTCGACGACTCGCTCGACGCTCCATCGGAAGACACGTGGCGCATCGACTCGGTGACGGAGCTCTCGCTCCCCGTGGACTGCCGGTACTTCCAGGTCGCGCCCTTCGCGCAGGAGCGGCTGACCTACTACGAGTACGATCTCCAGGGAGACCGCGAGCTCCGCGCACTCCCCGCGGCGGGCGCGCGCGTCTCGACGCAGCTCCACGCCACGTGGCCCGACGTCGGCTGGGAAGCGGTGGGCCTGCGCGGTCTCCGGCACATCATGGAATTCGAGGGACGCTACGCGGCGGGATTCGACCAGGCCGTCAAGTCGGGCCAGCTGTTCGCCTTTGACGAGGTCGACCAGGTCGCCCCGTTCGAGGAGGTCGCGATCGGCATGCACCACCGGTTCAAGACCAAGGATGAGACGGGGAAGCCTTTTGAGTTCCTGAGCCTGGGCGTGGAGGTCGAGTACTATCCGAACGCCCGGCGCGACACGACCTCGCTCCGCGTGGACGACTACATGCCCCCCTTCAACTACATCCTCGTATCCCCGAGGACGGACGGCACGTTCCCGGAGCGGCACTGGTCGAACGTCCACTACGGGATGGCCTTCCAGCCCCGCAATTTCTTCCAGGCCTACGGATCGGGCGAGTATAATCCCGCGGCCGGCTACGAGGAGGTCCGCCAGTACGGCGTGACCGTGTGGCCGTGGGAGAAGACGAGCCTCAGCGCGGGGCAGACCTACGTCCGGGGGGTCACCAACGCCTACACGGGCACGTTCACCACGGCCTTCACGGAGAAGTGGACGATCTCCCTGCAGGCGCAGTACGATTTCAAGGTCAACGACTTCCTGAGTCAAAGGATCGTGGTGTCGCGGGACTACCACGATTTTCTCCTGGAGGGAGTGGTGGAGCACAACACGACCACGAACGAACGGCGAATCTTCGTGTCCTTCGTTCCCAAGTTCCTCGGACCCAAGGGCGAGCGGCGGAGCCACGCCATCCAGCCTCTCGTCCCGGTCCCCCAATACACGAATCCCGAACCATGAACGTCTCCATCATCGGAACCGGCCACGTCGGGCTGATCACCGGCGCCTGCCTCGCCGAGCGGGGCCACCGCGTCCTGTGCGTCGACAGCGACGAGAAGAAGATCAAGACGCTGAAATCCCGGAAGATGCCCATCTACGAGCCGGGCCTCGAGGCCCTGGTGGCCCGCAACACGAAGGCGAAACGCCTCGAGTTCGGAGGCTCGAACGCCGAGGCCGTCGCCTTCGGCAAGGTCATCTTCATCTGCGTCCCCACCCCGCCCACCCCCTCGGGCGGCGCCGACCTTTCGTACATCGAGACGGTCTCGCGCGACATCGCCCGCGCGCTCCCCGACTACCGCCTCGTCGTCGAGAAAAGCACCGTCCCGGTCCGCACCGGCGGGCACGTGAAGTCGGTGATCACGAAGTACGCCAAGAAGGGGATCGACTTCGACGTCGCCTCCAACCCGGAGTTCCTTCGCGAGGGCTCCGCGATCGGGGATACGCTGCATCCCGACCGGATCGTCTTCGGCGTCGAGACCCGCCGCGCCGAGATGATCCTCCGGGACCTCTACAAGCCGTTCAAGGCGCCCATCGTGGTGACCGACATCAAGAGCGCCGAGCTCATCAAGCACGCCTCGAACTCGTTCCTCGCGCTGAAGATCTCGTACGCGAACGCGCTGGCCGCCGTCTGCGAGAAGGCGGGGGCGAGCGTCACGGAGGTCGTGCGCGGGATGGGCATGGACAAGCGGATCGGGACCAGCTTCCTCAGCGCCGGCATCGGCTACGGGGGCTCCTGCTTTCCGAAGGACGTCGCCGCCTTCGAGGCGATCTCGCGCGACCTGGGTTACGACTTCGGGATGCTCCGCGAGGTGATGAAGGTCAACCGCGAGGCGTGCGAGCGGTTTCTCAAGAAGGTGGAGCAGGAGCTCTGGATCGTGAAGGGGAAGACGATCGCCGCCCTCGGGCTCTCGTTCAAGCCTGACACCGACGACCTTCGCGAGTCGGTGGCGATGGCTGTCGTCCAGCGGCTCTCGTCGATGGGCGCCCACGTCCGGGCCTACGACCCGCAGGCGATGGAGAAGGCGAAGCCGGCGCTCAAGGACGTGACCTTCTGCGCCAGCGCGGCCGAGGCGGCCGCGGGGGCGGACTGCGCGCTCCTCCTGACCGAGTGGCCCGAGTTCGGGAAGCTGGACTTCGCCAGGCTCAAGAAGGTGATGGCCCACCCGACGCTGATCGACGGGCGTAACCTATTCGACCCCGAGAAGATGAGGGAGCTGGGATTCACCTACCGCAGCGTGGGGAGGCCATGAGCGTTGCCGTCTATCCCGGCAGCTTCGACCCGATCACCAACGGCCACGTCGACGTGATCCGCCGCGGGACGAAGGTCTTCGACCGCCTGGTCGTCGCGGTCGCCGACAATCCCGCGAAGCACGCGCTGTTCACGAAGGACGAGCGCACCGAGATGATCCGCGACGTCACGAAGGGCTTCAAGAACGTGGAGGTCGACTCGTTCGACGGCCTGGTGGTCGACTACGTCCACCGGAAGAAGGCGGGCATCATCCTCCGCGGCATCCGCACGATCTCAGACTTCGAGTACGAGTACCAGATGGCGCTCACGAACCGGACCTTCGCGCAGGACATCGAGACGATGTTCGTGATGACGCACGAGGAGTACTCGTTCGTGAGCTCGCGCCTGATCAAGGAGGCGGTCTCGATGGGCGGCGACGTGAGCTCGTTCGTGCCGAAGGACGTCGAGAAGCGGCTCAAGGCCAAGTTCAAGAAGTAGGAGATAGGCCAGGGCGACAGACAAGGCACGGGGGAACTCCCGGACGCTTCCCCGTCTCCAAGCTGGAGGAGACGGGGGGATGAAGAGCCGGAACTACTTTCCGTCCACGGCCTCGACGAAGTCGCCCTTCTGGACCACCTCGAGCTTCGTGTCGCCCTCGAGCTTCGCCCACGAGCCCCACGCCTGGACATCCGTCACCGAGAGGATCCCGATCTTCTGGCCCAAGTGCCGGATCTCCAGCCTCTGGCCGATGTGCACGCCGTCGCGCTGGCGGAGGTCGGTCGCCACGAGGCCGCGTTTCTCGTCCACGAGCGCCACCTTGCCGGCCATGGCCTTCTGCAACTCTCGGATGAAGACCTGGTCGCCCACCTCGGGCGTGTGCTCGGCATCGGCCGGCGGGGTGATCACGTTGCCCACGGAGAATTCCTTGGTGACCGTGTCGAGCCGCAGCTTCGTCTTGTAGACGCCGTCCTTGTAGACGAAGACGATGTCGGTCTGCTTGGCCTTGTCGGTCGAGCCGTAGTTGATCGTGAAGCCCGTCGAGCCCGCACGGCCGGCCAGCCCGGTGATCTTGTAGACGCCATTCTTTGGTCCCGTGACCGGGGGCGCCGGCTCCACGGGCCTGGCCTCCACGGCCCGGAGCGCCACCGCCTCGTCCTCGATCTTCATCTCGGCGGCCGTGCCCTCGACGACGCGGAGCTTCGACGTGCTCTGCTCTTCGCCGATGTATTTCTCGAACTCGGCGGCGCCGATCTTCTGGAGGCGGCCGTCCGGATTGTCGTTGTCGAAGACCCGGCGCACGATCTCGAACTTGTACCCGATCTGGAGCTTCTTCTCGCGACCGATGCTGATGAGCAGGAAGTTGAACTTGGAGTCGACGTGGATCACCCGGCCCTTGATGACGGCCACGGGCCCACCCACGTTCCCGGGGGCGGGAGGGATGTTGAGCGGGTCGACGTGCGAGGCGAGTTCGAGCGTCTTGATCGCCGCCCTCAGCCGCTGGATGAGCTGGGCGTCGTGCACGGCGGCTTCCTCGAGCTGGCCCATCCGGTCCTGGAGCTCGCGGACCTGGAGGCGGAGCTTCTCGGCCTCCTTCTTGAGGTCGTCCGCGGGTGCCTGCGCCGGGATCATGCCGAGGAGGGCGAACAGCAACGTCATGTCAAATCTCCTATAAGGGGCCGGTATTATAGACGTGGCTTCCGGGGCCATCAACCGCAAAGAATTTGACCGCGCCGGCGCCCGTGCTAGAGTGAGGTCGTCATGGCCGAGCCCTTCCGTTTCACCGCGGAGACCAACATCGAGGAGGCCCTCTCCCTCGACGACAAGGTCGTGCAGGCGCTCAAGGCGCTCGGCCTCAAGTGCGTGGATGCGAGCGACGAGATGTGCCCCGCGGCGACCGTCGAGACGCTTCGCGAGGCGTCGCTCTACCACGACATCCCGCTCGACCGGATCCTCGCGGCGCTCAACGCGCTCCGGATCCCCGTGCCGCCCCCGGCAGGTCCGCCCGCGTGACGGCCGGGGAATCGAAAGACCTCGGTCGGCCCCTGCAGTTCCTCAAGGGGGTGGGTCCCCGGCGCGCCCAGGCGCTCGGGAAGCTCGGTCTGCGGACGGTCGGCGATCTCCTCTATCATTTTCCCGACCGCTACCACGACCGCCGGACGATGACGCCGCTCGCGAAGCTCCGGGCCGGAGATGCGGCCACGATCCAGGGGGTCGTCACGAACATCCACTCGTACCGCTCCGAGCGCCAGAAGATTCCGATCCTCGAGGTGACAATTGAGGACGGCGAGGGCCGCGCCGTCCTCGTCTGGTTTCGCCAGCCGTTCCGCGAGAAGGAGTTCCGCATCGGCGACACGGTCGTCGCCACGGGGAAGCCCCAGGCGCGCCGGGGCCAGCTCGCGGTCGCGGAGTACGAGATCCTGGGAGAGGACGATCAGGCGCTCCACGCGGCGGGTCTCGTGCCGTCGTACCCGTCGACCGGCGACGTGAGCAAGCGGCAGATCCGCGGGTGGGTGAGGGCCGCGGTCGACGCGTTCGCCGCGCGGGTGCCCGAGGCGATCCCCGAGCCGTTCCGGGCGCGGCGCGGCCTGCCCGGCGTCGAGCTGGCGCTCCGGCGGATGCACGCGCCGGCCACGCCCGCGGAAGCGGAGGCGGCGCGCCGGCGGTTCGCCTACGAGGAGTTCTTCCTGGTCCAGGCACAGCTCGCGCGGAAGCGCGGCGCCGTCGCCCGCGAGCGGGCCGGCCGGCGGATCGCGGTGACCGACGCGCTCGACTTCCGCATCCGCGCGCTCTTCCCGTTCAAGCTGACGGGCGCACAGGACCGGGCGATCGTGAAGATCCGCGGGGACCTCGCGACGGGGCCTCCGATGAACCGGCTCCTCCAGGGGGACGTCGGGGCGGGCAAGACGATCGTCGCCGCGTACGCGCTCCTCGCGGCCGTCGGGCGCCACGCGCAGGCGGCGCTCATGGCGCCGACCGAGATCCTTGCCGAGCAGCACGCGCGGACCTTCTCGCGTCTCCTGGGCGGCTCGCGCGTCCGGATGGCGTTCCTCGGGGGCGGCGTGAAGGGGAAGAAGCGCGAGAACCTCCTCCTCGCCGTGGCGGCGGGCGAGGTCGATCTTCTCATCGGGACGCACGCGCTGATCGAGGACGACGTCCGCTTCAAGGAGCTGGCGCTCGTCGTGGTGGACGAGCAGCAGAAGTTCGGTGTCCTCCAGCGCGCGGCGCTCCAGCGCAAGGGCAGCCGGCCCCACACCCTCGTCATGACCGCGACCCCCATCCCCCGGACGCTCGCGCTGACGCTCTACGGGGACCTCGACGTCACGGTGCTCGACGAGCTTCCCCCCGGAAGGCGTGAGGTCGTGACGATGCACGTGCCGCAGGCCGGGCGACGCGAGAAGCTGGCGTTCATCCGGCAGAAGCTGCGGGAGGGCCGGCAAGCCTACTTCGTGTACCCGCTCGTCGACGACTCCGACAAGATCGCGCTCCGCTCCGCGATGAAGATGCACCGGGAGCTCAGCGGGATCTTCAAGGAGTTCACGGTGGCACTGCTCCACGGCCGGATGAAGCCGGAGGAGAAGGACGCGGTGATGGAGGAGTTCCGCTCCGGCCGGGCGCACGTCCTCGTCTCGACGATAGTGATCGAGGTGGGGATCGACGTCCCCAACGCCAGCGTGATGGCGATCGACCACTGCGAGCGGTACGGGCTCGCCCAGCTCCACCAGCTGCGCGGGCGGATCGGGCGCGGGCCGCACGAATCGTCGTGCATCCTCTTCGGGGAGCGGAACGAGCGGATCGACACGTTCGTCTCGACTTCCGACGGATTCCGGATCGCGGAGGCCGACTTGCGGCTCCGCGGGCCGGGCGAGATGCGCGGGACGCGGCAGAGCGGGCTGCCGGAGTTCAAATGCGCGCGGCTGCTCGAGGACGCACGGCTCCTCGACCAGGCGAGGCAGGACGCGTTCGCGCTGATCGAGAAGGACCCGCACCTCTCCTCCGCCCCGGCGCTCCGGGAGGCGCTCTCGAAGGGCGCCCGGTCGGGCTCTCTCTTGCACGTCGGATGATGCTTTTGGTATGACGCAGCCCATGCCGCTGCTCCAGGTGCGGGACGTCACGAAGATCTACGGCAAGAGGAAGGTCGTGGACGGCGTGTCCCTTGCCGTCGAGGCGGGCGAGGTCGTGGGACTTCTCGGACGAAACGGGGCGGGGAAGACGACGACGTTCCGCATGGTCGTGGGGCTGGTCCGGCCGAACGGCGGGCGGATTGACTTCAAAGGCGAGGAGATCACGCGGCTCCCGATCTACCGTCGGGCGCGACGGGGGATGGGGTTCCTGCCGCAGGAGCCGTCCGTCTTCCAGAGGCTCTCGGTCGAGGAGAACCTACTCGCGATCCTCG
>JBGPCZ010000057.1:0-31740 GCA_041482015.1 Planctomycetota bacterium
AGGACATCACCGCCTGGTTGTGGAAGATCCGCCCGAAATGCTCCTTGTCGGGAAAGACCTCCGCCTGGAGGGGGAGGAAGACTCCTCCGGAGTCGACGAGGTACACGCAGGGGAGGCGGTTGTCGAGCGCGATCTCCTGCGCCCGGATGTGCTTCTTGATCGTCTCCGGGAAGTAGGTCCCGCCCTTCACGGTCGCGTCGTTGGCCACGACCACGCACTCGCGCCCCGAAAGCCGCCCGATGCCTGTCACGATCCCCGCCGCAGGAACTTCATTCTCGTGCCGACCCCACGCCGCCAGCGGCGAGAGTTCCAAGAAGGGCGTTTCGGGATCGAGGAGCCGTTGGAGCCGCTCTCGAACGAGCAACTTCCCCCTTTTCCGCTGCGTGGCCACGGCGGACTCCGGTCCGCCTTTTTTCACGTGCGCCAGCCGCTCCCGTAACTGCCGGGCGAGCGCCTGATGATGCCGCTGGTTTGCCCGGAATCCCGAGGATGCCGGATCGACCCGCGTGGGGATGAGGTCCATGACGTGAAGTCTAGTGTACCCCTCGCCCCCGACGCTCGCAATCCGTAAGCCAATGCATTTTGTCTGTCGAGTTTTCAGGCCCCACCCGCACTACTGTGGTGGAGGGGGAAACTTGTCCGGATTTCAGGAGATGCGATATGAGAGCGATCTTGATGAGGTTCACAAGGCAGCTGCAGGAGTGCCGCCGTCGGTGGAACCGGCACTCGCTGGACTACGTCATGGGTTCGGGGCGGATCCTGAAGAGGGCGCGCGCGTTCTGCCGGGACAAGCGGACGTGGGTTCGCTGGCTCCGCGAGGACGCACACCTTCACACCGCGACGGCGTACCGGCATATTCGGGTCGACGACTTCCTCAGCCAAAGTTTCGCTTTAAAGCGAAACTTTGCGTCCCTCAGTCTGGCGAAAGTCTATGCCCTCTCACGAACCAGGCCGATGGTTGCGCGTCGACTCGTCCATGATGAAAGGGTTCGCTCCATGACGGACGTCGAATTCGCCCGGCACATCCGGCCCTACCTTCCTGTCTCGAAACGCGGACCCACAACACCCAATCTCTTTCGCTCCATCATGGCGGGACTGGAGAGGGTGAAGGTCGCAATCGAGCGATGGAAGGGTTCGGGACGCGCGATTCCGGGGGAATTCCGGATGAAAATCCAACTCCGGCTGAGGGAGCTATTGGTGGCAGCGACCCACTTGATGAAAACTCGCCGGGAGGCGCTTTAGGCCTTGCGGCGGCGCGGGATCTCCTCCTGGAGATACTTGACGATGTCTCGCGTGTCGGTGCCCGGGCCGAAGAGCCGGCCCACGCCGACCTTGGTGAGCTCGTCGGCGTCCTCGGGGGGGATGATCCCGCCGCCGCACAGCAGGACATCGTCCATTCCCTTCTTCCTCATCAGGTCGAGGATCTCGGGGAACAGGGTCATGTGCGCACCGGAAAGAATGGAGACGCACACGGCATCCGCGTCCTCCTGCAGGGCCGCACTGACGATCGCCTCGCAGGTCTGGTGCAGGCCCGTGTAGATGACCTCGAAGCCGGAATCGCGAAGCGCCGCCGCGACGATCTTCGCGCCGCGATCGTGGCCGTCGAGGCCCGGCTTCGCCACGATGATCCGGTATTTTCGGGGTGCAGTCTGGACCATGGGTTACCAGTAGATCGGGGGCTCGCGCCACTCGCCGAACACCTGCCGCAGAGTGTCCACAATCTCTCCGAGGGTCACGTGCGCCCGGACCGCGGCCAGGATGGGAGGCATCAGGTTCGTGGCGCCCTGCGCCGCCACTCGAATCGCCTCGAGGGACCGGCGCACCGCGCCTCCGTCGCGGCCCTCTTTGAACCGGCTCACAGCCGCGACCTGGTCCCGCTCCACCTGGGGATCGATCTTCAAGGTGGGGAACGGCTTCTCCCCGCGCTCGACGAAATCGTTGACCCCCACGTTGATGTACCGGCGGTCCTCCAGGTCTTTTTGGAACTGGTAGGAGGCCTTGGCGATCTCGAGCTGCGGGTAGCCCTGCTCGATTGCGGGAACCATGCCTCCTCGCTTCTCGATTTCCGCGAAGATCTTCTCGCACTCCTCCACCATCTTCGCGGTCAGGGACTCGATGAAATAGGATCCCGCGAGCGGGTCGACGACCTCGGTCAGCCCCGTCTCGTGGGCCAGGATCTGCTGGGTGCGGAGGGCCACCTTCACCGCCGCCTCGGTGGGAAGGGCGAGCGCCTCGTCCATGGAATTCGTATGGAGGGACTGCGTGCCCCCCAGGACCGCGGCGAGCGCCTCGACCGCGGTGCGTACGATGTTGTTCTCCGGCTGCTGCGCGGTCAGGGAGCATCCCGCCGTCTGCGTATGGAACCGGAGGCGCCAGCTCTCGGGATTCTTCGCACCGTACCGCTCCTTCATGCGTCGGGCCCAGATCACCCGGGCTGCCCTGAACTTCGCGATCTCCTCGAAGAAGTTCATGTGGGAGTTGAAGAAGAAGGAGAGCCTCGGCGCGAACTTGTCGACCGGGATGCCCGCCTTGATCCCGAATTCCACGTAGGTGAACCCGTCCATGAGCGTGAACGCCAACTCCTGGATCGCGGTGCTGCCCGCCTCGCGGATGTGGTAGCCGGAGATGGAGATCGTGTTCCACTTGGGGAGATGGTCGGCGCAGAAGGCCATGCTGTCGGTGATGATCCTCATCGACGGGAGCGGAGGGAAGATCCACTCCTTCTGGGCGATGTACTCCTTGAGGATGTCGTTCTGGAGCGTTCCCCGGAGCCGGTGGGCGGGAACGCCGTGCTCCTCGGCGGTGGTGACGTAGAACGCCAGGAGGATGGCCGCCGTGCAGTTGATTGTCATCGACGTCGAGACGTCCCCCAGGGGGATGCCATCGAAGAGCGTCTCCATGTCCTCCAGGGTGCAGGTCGCCACCCCCTCCCGGCCCACCTCCCCTTTCGAACGGGGATGGTCGGAGTCGTAGCCCATGAGCGTGGGCATGTCGAAGGCGACCGACAGGCCGGTCTGGCCATGCTCCAGCAGGTATTTGAACCGGCGGTTGGTGTCGCGCGCGGTCCCGAAGCCCGAGAACATCCGCATCGTCCAGACCTTGCCGCGGTACATGTCGGGGTACGGCCCGCGGGCGAACGGGAACGTGCCGGGCTCTCCCAGGTCGCGGGAGGAGTCGAAGCCATCGAGGTCGCGCGCCGAATACACGGGTTTGTCCGCGGGAACAAGCGTCCCGGGAAAGCGAGACCGCCCCTGCGCATCGCGGGTCATCGCAGCACCTCGTCAAGAAGCTGGCGCGCGGCCGCGTAGGGCGACTGCCCCGCCATCACCCGCTCCACCGAGGCATCCACCCTACCCTGCGACCCGTCCGAGTCCCACAGGTCCTTCTGGATCAGGAACTCGGCGATGCACTTGATCCGCAGCTCGAGATTCTTCCTCCTCCGCTCCCGAAAGCCGCTGCCGGCGCGGCGGCCCGCAATGAAGGCATCGACCGCCGCGACCAGTTCCGGGATCCCCTTCCCCCGGTTCGCCTCGGTGAGCAGGATCGGGACCTCCCTCCGGGAGCGAAGCCCCAGTTCGAAGGCGGTGCGAAGGTCGTGCTCCAGGCGGTCCGCGCCCCCCCGGTCCGCCTTGTTGATCACCACGATGTCGGCGATCTCGAGGACCCCGGACTTCATCGCCTGGATCCCGTCGCCGGACTCCGGCGAAAGCATCACGATCACGCAATCCGCCGCTTTCGTGACCTCCACCTCGGACTGGCCGACGCCCACCGTCTCCAGGAGGATCACGGTGCGGCCGGCCGCGTCCAGCAGGTCCGCGGCGTCCTGGGTGGCGCGGGCGAGGCCCCCGCTCGTGCCGCGGGTGGCCATCGATCGCATGAAGACCTCCTCGGTCTCCGCGCTCTTGGTCATGCGGATGCGGTCACCGAGCAGGGCGCCCCCGGTGAAGGGGCTCGTGGGGTCGACGGCAATCACCGCCACCTTCTCCCCCCGGCTCCTGAAGGCGGTGCTCAACTCGTCGATCGTGGTCGACTTTCCCACGCCGGGCGGGCCGGTGATACCGATGCGGAGCGCGCGCCCGACGGACCCGGACACGGCCTCGAGAAGGCCCCTCCCCTCCGACGATCCGCTCTCGACCAGGGAAATCGCGCGCCCAAGGGCCAGGAAGTCGCCCCGAAGCACCTCCTGCGCGAGCGGCATGTGCGGACTATACACGCCCCGCAAACCCTTTGCAAGCGCGCCCAAGGCGCGAGTATAATCCCGCGCCTACCATGAAGTCAGGCATCCTCGGGGGCAGTTTCAACCCGATCCACCACGGCCACCTGCTCATTGCCACCCGCGTGGCCGAAACGCTGGGACTCGACCGCGTCCTGCTCATCCCCACGGCCGTCTCTCCCTTGAAGCGCCCGGAGGACCTGGCACCGGCCCGGGACCGCTGGGCGATGGTGCGCTTGGCGGTCCGGGGAAACCCGCTTCTCGAGGCGTCGGACCTGGAAATCCGCCGGGGAGGCACGTCCTACACGGTGGAGACCCTGGAGGCGCTGGGGAAGCAACGCGCCGGCCGACTCTACTTGATCATGGGAGACGACGCCGCCCGCCTCCTTCCCCGGTGGCGTTCGATCGAGGAGGTCCGGCGTCTCGCCACCCTGGTCGTCGTCGGGCGGCCGGGCCACAGGTCCTCGGAAAAACAGCCGAAAGTACTTATAGTACACGCTCCCCTGCTGGAGATCTCCAGCACCGAGATCCGGGAACGGGTGAAGCGGGGCCTGTCGATCCGCTACCTGGTTCCCGACGCGGTGGAACGCTACATTCGGCGGAAGAGGTTGTATCGTCCATGATGGCATCCGTGGCGCGGGCCCAGAGGTGGTTCGAGGATTCCTGCACGGGCGCGGGATACACGATCGAACTCCTCATCCGCGCGTTCCTGCGAATCGCCCGCGTGGGCCGGAAGCGGCGCGAGCTCCTGGACCAGTTGGTCCTCTGCATCCTGGGCAGCATGGGCGTCGTCTTCATCATCGCCCTTTTCACGGGCATGATCGTCTCGCTCCAGACGGGTCTCGTCCTGCGGAAATACGGACAGGAAAGCACGCTGGGGTTCATCGTCTCGGTGGGCATGTGCCGCGAGATGGGCCCGGTCTTCACGTCGCTCACGCTCGCGGGACTCGTGGGCTCGACCTACGCGGCGGAGATCGGAACGATGAAGGTCTCCGAGGAGGTCGATGCGCTCGAGGTGATGTCCATCGACCCCATCTACTACCTCGTGATGCCCCGGGTGATCGCCCTCGGGGTCGCCTCCGTGGTGCTGACGGTCTATGCCGACCTCATCGGCACCCTGGGCGGCGCGCTGGTGGCCAAGTCGCAGTTCAACGTGGACCTCGGGATCTTCCTCAAGAACGCCCGGGACGCGGTGATCCTGAAGGACATCTACGGCGGGCTGGGCAAGTCGCTGGTGTTCGGGGTGACGATCGCGGGCGTGGCGTGCAGCCAGGGGCTCCGGGCCGGCCACGGCGCGGCGGGCGTCGGCCAGGCCACGCTCCGGGCGGTGGTCATCAGCTTCATCTTCCTCCTCGTCTTCGACTACCTGCTCACATGGATGCTATATTAGAGGTTGTGGAACCCCTCGACGAGACCCCGCAGGTCGAGCACCACGCGCCGGTCAGCTACAACGAGTTGGTGGCGCCCGTGGCGGTCGAACTCTGCGATCTCACCAAGAGCCTCGGGGGGCACACCGTCCTCGACGGGGTCAGCCTCTCGATCCTGAAGGGCGAAACGATGTGCATCATCGGCGGGTCGGGCGCCGGAAAGAGCGTCACGCTCAAGCACATCGTGGGGCTTCTCAAGCCCGACCGCGGGTGCGTCAAGATCAACGGCATCGACGTGACGCACACGAAGAACGGCGAGCTCGAGGCCGCGCGCCGGAAGATCGGCTTCTGTTTCCAGGGGTCGGCGCTCCTGAATTCCATGACGGTCTTCGACAACGTCGCGCTTCCCCTCCGTGAGCACGAGCGTCTCAACGACACGGAGCTCCGGGGGCGGGTGGATCAAAAATTGACGCTGGTCGGGCTTGGGGACGCGGGGCAAAAGTACCCGGCCGAAATCTCCGGCGGGATGAAGAAGCGCGCGGGTCTCGCGCGCGCCATCGTCCGCGAGCCCGAGATCATCCTCTACGACGAACCCACGGCCGGCCTCGATCCCGTCATCAGCTCGACGATCAACGACCTCATCCTCGACATGCAGAAGAAGCTGGGCGTCACGTCGATCCTCGTCACCCACGACATGTCGAGCGCGTTCCGCGTCTCGAACCGAATCGCGATGCTTCTCAAGGGGAGGATCATCAAGCTCGATACCCCCGCCGGCTTCAAGTCGAGCCACGACCCGATCATCAAGCAGTTCATCTGCGGGGAGTCCGAGGGGCCCCTGACGAAGGAGCGCGAATGAACCGCGGGATCTGGCTGGGGTTCGTCTTCTTCGTCTGCCTGGTGCTGCTGGGTTTCGGGACCCTGCTCATCGGGGATTTCCACGAGTGGTTCCATACGCCGGTCCACCTCCAGATCCACTTCGAGAAAATCCAGGGGCTGCGCACGGGCGACGACGTGCGCGTCGAGGGCTACCTCTTCGGCAAGGTGAAGGAGATCGACCTCAGCCCGGACGCCGGCGTCCTGGTCACCATCCGCCTGAACAAGCAGCTCACCCTGTACTCCGACTCGGAGATCGTGATCGAGTCCTCGTCGGTGCTCGGCGGGAACTGCGTGGCGATCAAGCGTGGCACGAAGGCCCCCGCGCTCGACCTCCGCCAGACGCTCACCGGGCACAGCCAGCCGGGCCTCGACACGGTGGGCAAGATGGTGGACGAGAACCGGGAGAATCTGAAGCAGCTGATCACCAACCTCAAGGACATGACCCAGGCGCTCAAGGACGGCCAGGGCTCGATCGGTAAACTGCTCAAGACGGACGAACTCCACAAGGAGGCGGTCGACACGCTCAAGTCGGCGCGCGAGACGATCACCGAGACCAGGGGCGAGATCAAGAAGCTGGGCGACAACCTGAACAAGATCGCCGAAAAAGTGGACAAGGGCGAGGGGCCGGTCGCCCACCTCCTCAACGACAAGAAGATGGCGGACGATCTCCAGAAAACCATCCAGAACTTCGAGAAGACGGGCGAGAATTTCAAGAAGATCTCGGACAAGATCGACTCCGGCGAGGGGACGATCCCCAGGCTGCTCAACGACAAGAAAATGGCGGACGACCTCCAGAAGACCATCCAGAACTTCGAGAAGACGAGCGAGAATCTGAAGAAGGTCTCGGACAAGCTGGAGGGCGGCGAGGGCTCCATCGGCAAGCTCCTCCAGGATGACGAGCTCTACGAGAAGGCGAAGCAGACCCTGGACGACATCGACAAGGTCTTCGCCAAGGCGGCCCGCTCGGTGGTCGAGTTCGCCGGCCAGACGGAGCACATGAGCAAGAGCGGGATGGAGCTGTCCAAGCTCGGCCTCCGGATCACGCCCAGCGAGGACAAGTTCATCTACGTCGGCGCCGCCGTCATGTCACTGAACAAGGATGGCGACATGCTCTTCCGGAAACAGGTCGAGAGCAACGAGAACGACACGATCACGAAGGCGGACGTCCTCCTCGGCTACCGGATCCCCTGGTTCCTCGACCGGCGGCTGACCGTGAGGGCGGGGCTTCTCGAGGGCAAGCCCGGCGGGGGCCTCGACTTCGTGTGGGAGGACTGGGGCCTCTTCAGCCACCCCGTCCAGTTCTCGATCGAGGGGCGGGACGCCTACAACAGCGTGGACAAGGAGAAGATCGACGAGCAGATCAGCGGCGCCCTGTTCCGCGCCTACATCAAGACGCCGCTCTGGACGCGGCGCGACACGTGGTACGAGCTCCTCCTCTCGAACATCAAGCTGTACGTGGGCGTGAACCGGCTCGGCGACCGCGGGGAACTCATGGCGGGCGTGGGGCTGGAGTGGCCGGACGACGACCTCCGCATGCTCGTCGGGTTCATCGGCCTCGCACGCTGATCAGAACAGCCTCTGCTGCTGCTCTCCCGTCTCCACCGCGCCGAGGTGCTTGTACGCCTTCTGCGTGGCCTTGCGACCGCGCGACGTTCGGACCAGGAAATTCTGCTGGATCAGGTACGGCTCGTAGACCTCCTCGATCGTCCCCTCCTCCTCCCCCACCGTGACGGCGATCGTCTTGAGCCCCACCGCGCCCTCGTTCGTGACGAGCGTCCGGAGGATCTTCCGGTCCATCTCCTCGAGGCCCGCCTCGTCCACGCCCAGCATGCGAAGCCCCTCCACGGCCACGGGCCGCGTGATCTTGTTGCCCGCCTTCACCTGCGCGAGGTCGCGCACGCGGCGGAGGTGGCGGTTGGCGATGCGCGGCGTGCCCCGGGCGCGCGATGACAGGAGCGCCGCGCTCTCGTCGTCCAGGTCCGTCTTGAGGATCTTCGCGGAGCGGTTGAGGATGCGGACGAGGTCCTCCACGGGGTACCATTCCAGCTTCTCGAGGATCCCGAAGCGGGCGCGGAAGGGCTCGCTCAGGAGCCCATCCCGCGTGGTCGCTCCCACGAGCGTGAACTTCTTCAGCGGCAGGGTGATCGTCCGTCCCTGGGGGCCGCTCTCCATGCTGATCGATATCTGGAAGTCCTCCATCGCCGAGTAGAGGAACTCCTCCACGTCGGGGAGCAAACGGTGGCACTCGTCGAAGAAGAGGACGTCGCCCTGCTCCAGCTTGGTCAGCGTGCCCACGAGGTCGCCCGCGCGCTTGAGGATGGGGCCGCTCGTCGTGTGGAGCATCCCCTTCATCTCGAAGGCGATGATGCGCGCGAGCGTCGTCTTTCCCAGGCCCGGGAGGCCGCTGAAGAGGACGTGGTCCAGCGCCTCCTTCCGTTTCCGGGCGGCCTTGATGGCGATCTGCAGGTTGTGGATCGTCTTCTTCTGGCCGATGAACTCGTCGAACGAGGCGGGCCGGAGGGAATCCTCGAACTTGGCGTCGCGCTCGAAGTAGGGACTGGACCCGGTCATGGGGGGATTCTAGCGGTCGAAGGGAACCCCTTCAACGGGATTCCCCGAAGACTACTTCCTACTTGCCGGGCTTCTCGGCCGCGACCGCCTTCTCGGCCTTGGGCTTCTCCTCGGCGGGCTTGGCCGCCTCGGGCTTCGACTTTTCGGCGGGCGGCGCCTTCGAGAGGGACCCCAGCTTCTCCTCGACGCGCGTCGCGCGGCCCGTGCGCCCGCGCAGGTAGTGGAGCTTCGCGCGGCGGACCTTGCCCTTCTTCTTGACCACGATGTCGGCGACGCGCGGGGAATGGACCGGGAAGATGCGCTCGACACCCTCGCCCTGCACGATGCGGCGCACGGTGAAGGTCTCGGAAAGGCCCTCGTGGCGCTTGGCGATGACCTGGCCGTTGAAGATCTGGATGCGCTCGCGTTCGCCTTCGATGATCTTCACGTGCACTTCGACCGTGTCGCCGACGTCGAAGTTCGGAGACTTCTTGCGCAGCCAGTCCTTTTCGATCGCGTCGAGGAGTCGCATGGCACCCACCGTCATCCGTTCTTCGTGGTTTCCGATCCCAACCCCGTCAAGTCCGGCCTCCGCTCGCGGGTCCGGGCCTCGGCCTGCTCCCGGCGCCAGCGGGCGATCGCCTCGTGGTCGCCGGACACCAGGACGTCGGGCACCGCCATCCCCCGGAACTCCGGGGGCCGCGTGTACTGCGGGTATTCCAGGGCACCCGCCGCGAACGACTCCTGGACGAGCGACTCCTGCGAGCCCAGCACGCCCGGCACCAGCCGAACCACCGAATCCAAAAGAGCCATGGCGGGGATCTCCCCGCCCGTCAGCACGTAGTCTCCGATCGATACTTCCAGCGGCGAGAGCCCCCGGCTCACCCGCTCGTCGAACCCTTCGTAGTGCCCGCAGAGCAGGACCAATCCGCTCCGGGTCGAGAGGTCGCGGGCCAGCGCCTGCCCGTACTTCACGCCCCCCGGAGTGAGCAGGACGAGCTGCGACTCCGCCCGCCCGTTCCCCCGCAGGTGCTCCACCGCCTCGAACACGGGCTCGGCCATGAGCACCATGCCGGGCCCGCCCCCGTACGGCGGGGCGTCGACCTTCTTGTGCTTGTCCTTCGAGAAGTCCCGAAGATTGACCAGGTTGATCCGAACCTGGCCCTGCTCCTGGGCCCGTCGCAGGATGCTCTCCCCCACCACCCCATGAAACATCGAGGGGAAAAGGGTCACGACATCAATGATCATGCGCACCTCGAACAACGGTGTGCAGCCCCCCAACGGACTGGCCATTATCGCTATCGCCTCCGGAGGGTCAAGAGCTTTTTATAGACAGCTTTCGCCGGTGCATGCAGAATGGCCCCCATGGCCCTCCAGAAATCCGCGAAGCGCTACGAAAAGGACGCGGCCATCATCACCCAGGGTCAGTCCGCCAATAGCGAGATGTTCTTCATGACCAAGGGGACCGCCGTCGTCGAGGTCCAAGGCAACGTCGTGGGCACGCTCGAGACCGGCGACTGGTTCGGCGAGCTCGCCGCGATCCTGGGAACGCCGCGCACCGCGACCGTCCGCGCCGTCACGCCCTGCGACACCCTCGTCTTCAAGGGGATCGACGACGCGGGACTCTACGAGTCCATGTCGAAAGACTCCAAGATGCTCCGGAAGCTGATCGAGCAGCTCTGCCACCGGCTCGTCGAGACCTCCAAGCGCCACGCGATGGAGACCGCCGACCTCACCGACCAGGCAATGCGCTACCGCCGCGCGATCAGCGGGACGCTCTTCGCGCTCGAGAGACTGGTCGAGAAATTCAAAAGCAAGGTGATGGAGGAGACCCAGCAGCACCTGAGCGCGATCTCCGGGGTCGCGAGCGGACAGGAGTCCGACGCCGACGCGAAGTTTTTCACCGCGGGCCGGCAGGCGATCTTCGGCGGCTGATCCGCCCTACCTCGCCACCAAAAGCGGCTGGTGCCACGGGCTCCACGCACCGCCGCTCTTCCGCACGCGGCAGAAGTACGTCGTCCCGGGCTCGAACTTGCCGGCAACGACCATCCTTCCGTCCTTCGCTTCACCGGGCTTCGACTTCCATGCGACCTTCTCGCCCTTTGAATCGGCCGCGATCTCCACGTCGCAGGGGGAGGTCGCGGTCAGGAGGAGCTGCGGGGCCGCGGCCGCGGTCACCGGCCCGATCGGCTTCGTGCTCACGACGAAGTCGTCGTACCAGCGGTATTGGTCGACGGGGGAGCCGTCATTCCAGTACGCCTCGAGGAGCACGGCGTTGATCGCGTGGGCCTCGTAGGTGTCCCGGAAATCCATCTCCCTCCGCTCCGTGTCGAGCACGCCATCGACCCAGAGCGCGGCATATCCATCCTTCTTGCCCGGCGTGTTAAGCTTCAGGCGCGCCTCGACGCAGACCCAGCGACCGGACTCCTCGGTCGCGTGGATCGGGAAGGTCCCGCTGGGGCTGTTGCCGATCCATTTCAGGTTTCCGAAGTCGTTGTACTTGGTCGTCGCGATCTGCCCGTCGCGGACGCCGCGGGCCGGGTCGAGCGTGAGCGTCGGACCCTTCCCGCTCCAGACATGCAGGATGAACGCCTGGGTCCACGAGGCGGACGCGAACCCCGTGGCGCGGCTCATCTTGGCGGGCGCGCCGGTCCAGCCCTTCGAGTGCTTGACGTAGATCCGCCAGTAGACGTCCGTGAACTTCTCGCCCTTCCGCACCGGGCGGCCGAACGGGCAGTCGCCGAAGACGAGCTTGCGGCCGCCGACCCCCTGGCTTCCCTTGGCGTAGAAAAGCTCCATCGATTTCCCGGCCCCGCCGAGAGCTTCCTTCTCGGACCGCTTCGAGCCCGGCGCCCCGGCCTTGTACTCGAGGTACTGTTCCTGGACGGACTCGGGGCCGTCGAACGAGTCGTACCAGATGACGGCCGGGTCGCCCTCGTGCGGCTGCTTCGCCGCGGGCACGACGCTTTCGACGCGGGGGATCTCCGCTTCCTGGCCGGCCTCCGCCGCCGGCCCCAGGACTCCGATCGCGGCGACCCCGAGAGCCAGGAGCAGGGTGAGTCTCATCGTCTTCCTCCGGGAGGTGAAAGCCGCGGTCCGCGAAACGTGGCGGCCAATCAGCCCGCCATCATCCTTTTGAACAGCTCGATCGATCCCGGCGCGTGGCCGGCGTAGTGATTGTTGAAGTACGCGTACGTCGGGACCTGGCGATCGAGGAAACCCCGGACCTTCGGCACCCAGGCCTCCATCTCCTTCGTCCGGTCCACGATCACCTGGTCCCACGTCTTCGTCTTCGCCTCGATGCCCTTCCGGTCGCCGACGAAGCGGAGGTACGTCCAGCCTGCCGTCAGGACGTCCTGCTTCGGCATCCACGCCAGATCGACCAGCGCGAACGCCACGCCGTGCGCGCGCAGCAGCTCGTGGAACCGGTCATCCAGCCAGCCCTTGTGGCGGATCTCCACCGCGAACTTGTAGCCTTTGGGTAGACCCTTTAGAAACGTCGCCAGCGTTTCGAACTGGTCGGGCTTGAATCCATGGGGGAACTGGAGCAGCAGCGGCCCGAGCTTCGAGCCGAGCCCGTCCATCGCGCGGAGGAACGCCGCCAGTTCGGCCTCGCATCCCACGAGCATCTTCTCGTGCGTGATCACGCCCGGCACCTTCGCCCCAAAGACGAACCCGGCCGGGGTGTCGCGCTCCCACTTCCGGACCAGCGTCTCCGACGGTATCCGGTACCACGTCGCATCGATCTCGACCGTGTCGTACCGCTCCGCGTAGTGCCGCAGGAATTCGCCCGGCTTCGATCCCGCGGGGTAGACCGTACCCCGCCAGTCCTGTTGTGACCAGCTCGACGTCCCGACGCGCAGGAGTTTCTCGTTCATCGACGCGGCCGCCTAGTGTATCATCCGGCCGGCATGTTCACCGGCATCGTCGAGCGCGTGGGACGCGTCGCCGCCCCCGGCCGGAAGCTCGTCGTCGAGACGGGCTGGGCCGATCTCCGGCGCGGCGAAAGCATCGCCGTCAGCGGCGTCTGCCTGACCGTCGCGCGCCTGGACGGCGGCCGCGCCGGCTTCGACATCGTCCCCGAGACCGTCCGCCGCACGACCCTCGGGGATTTCAAAAAGGGCGGCCGCGTCAACCTCGAGCGCGCCCTCCGCGCCGGCGACCGATTGAGCGGTCACCTCGTGCAGGGACACATCGACGGCACCGGCCGGGTGATCCGCGCCGGCGCGACCCTCCGCATTGAATCGCCGCTCGCCGCCCAGCTCGTCCCCAAGGGCTCCGTCGCGATCGACGGGGTCAGCCTCACCGTCGTCGACGTCGAACCGGGCGCGTTTACGATCGCGCTCATCCCGACGACGCGGAAGATCACGACGCTCGGCCGCCTGAGGAAGGGTCAGCGGGTGAACGTCGAGCTCGACGTGATGCTCAAGAAGTCGGGCCCGCCGTCGAGGGTGACGGTCGACCTGCTCCGCCGCGCGGGCTTCATTTGAACTCGATCGCGGCGCGCAGCGTCGCATCCTTCCCACCGGGCTGTAGCGAGAAGGCCATCCATTTCATGAAGTCGAGCGCGTGCAGGCTCCCCCGCAGCTCGTCCTCCTTGTCGCGCTCCTTGTTCTCGAGCCGGGCGTAGAAGAGCTTCGCGACTTCAGGCTCGGGAAGCACCCGTTTTTGCTCCTTCAACTCCGCGTCGAGCTGCGCGCGGAATTGTGGCATGTTGATGGTCGCGCTGACCAGGAACTTCGCCACCTGCGGGATCGGTCCATCGAGCGATTCGCGGAGCGCCGGGAGGAGAAGATGCCCGCCGGCCAGCGACGGATCGGTCGAGATGCCGTGCTCCCGGAGCTTCTTCGCCGAAACGCCTCCCGTCGCCCCCGTCCCCCCGGCGGCCGCCTCCTCGAGGATCGCCTGGGTGAAACGAAGGTTGTTCCCAAAGACAAAGGCGCCCGGGATCGCGGCGAAACAGGGGCGGAAGAAATCGTTCACCTGTGCCCCCCGTGGGAATTCGAACGACCACAGTTGCACGTCGCCTACCGTGTGCGCCCCGAACTTGCTCTCCCCCATGAACCCGGCACGCTTCTTGATCACGTTGACCAGCGCCTCGACCGCCGCCTTGGGATCTTTCGAGGCCACGAGGATGGCCAGCGCCGGATACACGCGGGCGCCGTCTTCTCCGTCTTGCGCGCCCGTAAGGATCGCCATCCCGCCGTCGATCTTCGGGAGGAACTCCGACGAGAACCCGGACTCGTCCAGCGCCTCGAGCGCCTCCTTGATGATCCTTCCCACCGGGTCGTTCGGACCCAGCGTCCGGATGAGCGAGCGCAGCCACTCGAAGAGGTCCTGTGGACCGGTCGAGCTCACGACGGCCCCCGTCGTGTTGGGGGGGGCAAGCCGGAGGAATGCGTGGGGCGCAGGGGTGTCCGCGCGCGTGGCCTCCGCCCCTTCGAACGCGATGTCCAGGTGCGCGGCCAGCCCCTCGAGATCCGCCGCGACCTCGATCGCCCGGACCGAATCCATCCGGATCTGCGGGAGCGCGCCCGAGTCGCGGATCGCCTGCCTTACCGCGAGCAGCGCCCGCGAGTTCCCGAACTCGATGCGGGCCGTGACGGGCCGGTCGTCCGCGGACTCCGTCCCCTTCCGGAGCAGCGCCTGGAGGAGGAGAGCGCGATCGTTGCTCACCATCACGAGCCGGCCCTCCAAGGCGACAAGCCCCCAGGGGAATCGCAGGATCGTCGTCCCGTCCCGGGTCTCCACCGGGAAGAGGAGCCGCGCGAACGGCAGCAGGAGGTAATCGCTCCAGCGGACGCGTGTCACCACGAACCAGCGCAACGGGCTCCACGCATCGCCGACCTGGAGCGCCGCCGCCGCATCGCGCCCCGCTCCGCGCATCAGGAGGTCGGTCGAATACACGTCGCTGTTCCGCTCGTCCTCGAGCTCGTCGAGGGTCGGCGCGCCCTGGTCCTTCAGGAGCGCGTTGAGCGCCGGGCGGATCGCGGGATCGCGTAGAATCCGCCGGCGGATCACGCGCCAGGCGCCGGATTCCTGGAGCCGCTCCCAGTGCCGCGCCAGGTCCTTCGCGCGCACGACCACGTTGGCCGTGGCCGGCACGTAGAGCCCGGCCTCCTTCTCCGCCGTGAAGAACTGGAGCGTGCGCCCGGCCACGTAGAGCGCCGCGACGATGAAGAGCAGCGCGGGCGCGCCCACCAGGACCTTCGTCCACCACCGGCGCGCGCGGTACCAGCCCCAGGCGCTCATGCGTACCGCCGGAGCTCCCAGAGGAGGTGCTTCAGCTCGTTCACCAGGATGTCCTCAAGCGCGAGGCGCACGGCGCCCTCGGAGCCCGGGAGGGCGACCAGGATCTTCCCCCCGGACGAGATCCCGAGCAGCGCGCGCGAGAGGATCGCCGCGGTGCCGATCTCCCTCACCGAGAGCGCCCGGAACATCTCGCCGAAGCCGGGGAGTTCCTTGTCGACGAACGTCCGCACCGTCTCGACGCTCAGGTCGCGCCGGCTCGCACCCGTGCCGCCGACCGTGAGGACGAGATCCGCCTCCTTGAGCCCCCGCTCGATCGCGTCGGCCAGCTTCTTCCGGTCGTTCGGTACGATCTCGTGGAGAACGACGCTGTGGCCGAACTTCTGGAGGATCTCGAAGGCGCGCTGGCCCGACGTGTCGGTCTCGCGCGTCTTCGAGTCGGTGACGGTGAAGATCGCGCACCGCGCGCGCGACTCCTTCTCCGCGTGTTCCTTGTGGTCCTTGGCACCCATGGGCGTCTTCCTTTAACGACGATCTTAGCCGCCCGTATAGGGGATTGACAATCGCGGAACCCGGCCCTTAGACTCGCCCCGCCCATGGCAGACCGTGAAACGGAACTGATGCTGCGCGTGAAGGTCGGCGACCCGGCCGCCTTCGCGGAACTCTACGGTCTTTACCAGAAGCCGCTCGTGAACTACCTCTTCCGGCTCTGCTTCAACCGCACGCTGTCGGAGGACCTGCTCCAGGAGACGTTCCTCCGGATCTGGAAGGCGGCGGCGACCTACGAGCCGACCGCGAAGGTCTCGACCTACGTCTTCCGGATCGCGCACAATCTCTTCCTGAACGAGGCGGCGAAACGGCGTGAAATCGCGCTCGAGGGCGCGGACAACGAACTGCGCGCCGACCCGGCGAGCGACCTCGGCCGCCGCGAAATCCAGGGCGCGGTCAAGAAGGCGATCGAGGGGCTTCCCGACGGCGAGCGCGAGGTGCTCCTGCTCTCGGAATACAACGGCTTCAAGTACGCCGAGATCTCCGAGATCCTGGCCATCCCCGTCGGGACGGTCAAGTCGAGGATGTTCAGCGCGATGCAGCGGCTCAAGGAGGCGCTCAAGGGGATGGAACCGCGGCCTTGAAGCGTCGTTAGAATAGCGGTAACATCGGGAGCGCACCGGGGGTCTAAAGCCTTGAATCTACGGAGGGGAGCCATGAAGAACTTCGCCATCGCGATCGCCATCCTCGCCGCCGCCCCGCTGGCCGCGTCGGCCGACGTGTCGAAAGAGGACATCAAGAAGCTCGCCGGGGCGGGCGTGGGCGACGAGGTCATCCTGAGCTTCATCCGCTCGAACGGTCCGGTCGCGCGCCTCTCGGCCGACGACGTGGTCGAGCTCAAGCAGGCGGGCGCGAGCGAGAGAGTGCTCTCGGCGCTCGTGGGCGGACCCGCGGCTCCCCCCAGGGCGCAGGTCGTGGAAAGGCAGGTCGAGCGCGCGGTCGAGAGGCCCGTCTACGTCCCGTCCACGACCTACGTGTACGAGACCCCGAGCTACTACACCAACTACTATCCCTATTCCTACTGGCCGAATTACTACTACTCCAGTTACTCCAGCTGCTACCCGCGCGCCTCGTACTCGTACTCTTACTGCGCCCCGCGCTTCGGGGTGAGCTACTACGGCGGCCGGTACAGTCACAGCACCTGGTCGCTCTCCTACCGCCGGTAACGGATTTTCTCGAACCAAGGCGTCCGGCGTACGTCTGACCTGGTATGAAGACGGACCGCCGGACTTTTCTTTTCAACTCCGCGGGCGCCACGGCGGCGCTCGCCCTCCCCGGCCTCTGCGGCTGCCATTCCACGAAGCGCCCCGAGGCGCTCAAGGACGCGCTCTCCCAGATGCGCGCCGAGAACAAGCCCGGCCTCGCGATCCGGCTTACGAAGGACAAGAGGACGCGGTGCGACCCCGGGCACGCGCTGATGTACCGCCAGAACGAGGACGACGCCGATTGGCGCGAGGTCTTCTGCGAAGGCATGTTCGTCTGCCTCGAGGACGCGACCCTGCAGGACCACCTCCGCGGCGCCAACCCCTCCCATGCAATCGTGGCCTTCGACGCCGACGGCTACGTCGAGGACGGCGTCTCCTTTGACTTCCAGAAAGACTGGGAGCAATTCTTCCCGACGGTGCGGTCGCTGCTTCACGGCCCGGGCGACGCCCGGCTCCTCTCCCGCGCGCTCGCGCTCCGCAAGAAGACCGACCCGGTTGTCCTCGAGGCCCTGGACCGTCTCGCGGGGCAGGCCGATCGCGACCTCCTCGTCGAGAAGGCCGCCACGATCATGCCGCTCCTCGTTTACGAGCGCGTCAAGGCGCAGGAGGAGACCCGGCACGACGACTTGCGCGAGGTCATCGGTCGCTATTTCGACTCCTGCCCCACCGCGCTCTCGGGGCCCCGGCTGCCCTTCGGTGTGCAGGCGCGTCCGGGCGGCGGGGGATGCGGCGACAACTGCGAGGAATGCGTCAAGGTCGCGGTCGCGTGCGGGATGGGATTCGCCGGCCCCAAGAGCCGGTCCTTCGTGAAATACCTGACGAACTAACGGCCGCGAGCCTACTCGGCCGGCACCGTTCTCAGGACGATGTCGCTGCCCCGGGCGGCGGCGAACGAGACCGTCTTCCCGTCGGAGCTCCACGCGGGCGCGCCGACCCACGCGTACCCTTCCCGCCGGCTCTTCCCGATCACCAGCACGGGCCGCCCATTGATGGACGCGCGGTAGGCGATCGACTTTCCATTCGGGCTGAAGACCGGCTGGGGCAGCTCCTCCGGGACCGGGGTCCAGTCGTACTCCGGGCTCGTCTCCTGGTCGCGGACGACAAAAGTCTTCCGGGAGGTCCCGTCGCGCCGGACCGCAACGTAAGCCATCGACGCGCCATCCGCGCTCAGGACCGGCGCCAGGCATTGTTCGAATTTCGCGCCCTCACCCGGACCGATGCTGGAGACCACGAACTCGCCCGGATCGTCCTTTGAACCCGCCACCATGGCCCAGGTCTTCCCGTTCGCGCTGAGGCTCGGGCGACTCGCGGAAAAGTAAGACTTGGAGAGCGACATGCCTTCGTTGCTGGTGAACAGCATGTGCTCCGACTCCCCCGTCCTTGGCGAGGGGCCGATCCACGCCATGATCCGGCCGTTGGCGCTGAACACCGGGCTGCTCTCGAAGTCCGCGGTCTCCGTCACAGTGGTCCCGATCACCAGGACGGGCCTCTCGGTCCGCACGGGATCCTGGAGATTCGCCTGGTACGCCACCACGTTGGAATCGGGCTTGAACGTCGGGGCCGACGCGTGGGGATACTCCCGCTTGGACCCGTCGATCACGATGACCTGCTTCGCGAGCGACTTGCCCGACGCCACCACGTTGGCCAGGTACGCGACGTGCCGGCCGTCGGGGCTCACGACCAGCCCGGAGACCTCGTCGAACGCGTCGTGTCTCCGCTCCCCGACCACGACTTGCGTCTTCTCGCCCATCCTCCCCTTGTAGACCAGCACGTTGCCCTTCATCCATAGGGCGGCCGCGCCGACGGAGTCGAACTCCGGACCCTTCTTGCCTCCCACGATGACGCGCTCGCGGAACGGCACGGGATTCGCCACGCTCTTCCGGATCTCGACCCACGCCGCGACCGCGCCGTCGGGGCTGACCGAGAGCAGCCGGTTCGTCACACCCGCCTCGACCGGGATGGCGGCCACAAGTTTTTCGACACCGTCCGACACCGCCGGGGGCGGGGGTGGCAGCTTCGGTTCGGGTTCGCCGGCAACCGCCGGGAGCGTCGGACGGCGCCCCGCCATCCCGTCAAGCTCCGCCTGCGCCCCCAGGTACTCGATGAAGGTTCGATAGCCGGTCTCCAGCGACTTCCGAAAGAGCGACTCGCCTCCCGCGCGATCTCCATCCGCCAGCCTCTTCTCCCCGGCGTAGAAGTACGCCTCGCACAGGTGCTCCTTCGCGGAGCGATCGCCCACATTCTGCGCCGCCTGGAAAAGTGCGTCCTCGGACAGGTCGCCGCAGAAGAAGCCTCCGATCTTCACGCACCATCCGTCATTACCCTTCGCCTCGGCCCGCGTGGAAAGCCGCGCCCGGAGATCGGAAGTCGCCTGCGCCCGATCTCCGAGGCGCACCCGCGACATCCAGAGGTAGAGGTGCGCGGCGTCGTCGTTCCACGTGCGGAGCTGAAGCCCGGCCCGGATGTCCTCCGCCGCCTTCGCCCATTGGCCCGTGTCGAAATAGAGGAACGACCGCAGCAGGCGATCATCGCCGTGATTGGGCTCCACCTGGATCGCCTTCGAGTAGTCGGCGAGCGCCTTCGGATAGTCCCGCTTCTGGTAGTACACCTGGGCCCGGCCGCGCCACGGCTCCGAGAAGGGCGGTTTTCCATCGATGGCGAGCGAGTAATCGGCGAACGCTCCCTCCAGGTCCTCCTGGATATCCTTCGCCCGCGCGCGGGCGCACAAGATCCACGGCACGAGCTGGGGCTGCGATTTCGAAAGCTCGATCGCCCGGTCGCAATCGGCGACCGCCCCGGCCAGGTCCCTCATGTTCAGCTTCACGATCCCGCGGTAGTAATAGCCGAGGGGATCGGACCCCTTCTGCGCCAGCGCCCGGTTGACATCCTCGAGCGCGCCCTTGTAGTCACGCGCGGCGTTCTTGGTCAGGGTCGAGGCCAGGAGATCCGCGGTCGCTTCCGCCGGCGGATCGGGTCGGGGCGCAGGCCGTGACGCGACCGAGCCCGTCGACCCGTAAAGACGGATGTAGTCCGGCATCTTGAGCCGGGACAGGTCCGCCTCCGGAATCAATCTCAGCGCCTCCCGGAATTCAGGCGACTCGGCGGGAGACGGGGTCGCCCCCTCGTGGAGAAGCAGCAGCCCCTCCCCGAGCGCCGCCCGCCAGTCCGCGATCATCGCGCGCTTCGAACGCTCGCGACGCACGAACGCGACAAGATCGGCCGCGCCCAGGCGCGTCCCCGATCCGCCCCACAGGTTCACGGGCCAGCCGATCGTCGCCTTCTGGCCCCCGCTGACGATCGTCTCGCTGAAATTCAGCGTGCCGCGCAGCCGTTCGAGCGTCCCCAGCTTGGTCTGGCCGCCGGGCATCGATTGGAGCTCGATCACCTCGTGGGCCTGGATCACCCGCTCGACGGCCGGGTCGACCTCGCCGTAGATCAGCGAGACCGCCAGGAGGTCGCGCATGTCGAACTTCACCCGCAGCTCCAGGTCGCCCGCATCCGCGGCCTGCGCGAGCATTTTCTCTGTCTCATGCAGCGCCTTTCTGACTTCGGGGGCGGCGGGCCGGCCCGAGACGATCTGGTTGAGTGCGGGAGTGAAAAGAGCGGAGACTTCGTCGGGATTCTTCACGTCCCTCAGCCACAGGTTCGCGGCCGACTTCAAGTCCCGCGACCGCAGCGCGGAGATGAAGGACGAGTGCATCGACGCGAACGCCCTCCTCTGCTCCGGCGTCGACTCGGGAGAAGGAGGCGGATCGGGATCGACCGTCGCGGGCACCGGCGCGGGCGCGGGCTTCGGCCCCGGGGTCGGCGACGGGACGGGCTTCTCCGCCTCCCGCGCCCTCTCGAGCTCCGCGACGCGCTGCAGCCCCGACGCCGCGTCCGGGTCGTCCGGCTTGAGCATGAGGACGCGTTCGAACCGCGCCCGCGCGATGACGTAGTCGCCCTTGCCGAGCGCGTCCTCCGCCTGGCGGAGGATGCGGTCGCGCGGTGTCTCGGACCCGGGATCCGGCGCCTTCGACCGCACGGCCAGCTCCTCGAGATAGCGCTGCGCCTGCGGCTCGGCCTGCCGCTGTTTGAAGAGGGAGGCCGCCTCGTCGATCAGGCCATGCCGGAGACACCAGACGCCGAAGCCGAGCGCGGCCCGGCCCTCGATCTGCGGCCAGTAATCCTTTACGAGCTCCGCGTACTGCCGCGGATCGAGCTTCCCCCACGGGACGTCCTCGTCCTCGCTGCGCCGGCGGAGGACCACGCGCTCGATCGACGCGTCGATCACGCGGGCGGACTCGGGCAGCCCCGCCTTCATCCGGAACTTCGCGTAATCGCGCGGCTCCTTCTGGATCCGCTGGACGACCCCCTGGAGCACCGCCTGCTGGAGCCGCAGGTCCTCCAGCCGCTGGATGAGCAGGCTCCGGTCCAGGGGGTCCTTCTCCAGGTCGATCAGGTCCTGGTACCGGCGGATCGCGAGGTCGTACTGGAAGTCGGCGGCGACCCGTTCGATCTCCCGCGCGGCCGCGGAGAGGCGGGCCGCGGGGTCCTTCTCGATGATCACCCGCGTGACAACCTTGGGCGGGCCGTTCGGCCGGAGCAGGGAGCCCAGCGCCACTCCCGCCATCACGACGGCCGCGGCGATCGCCGCCGAGAGCGCCTTCCGCTTCGCGATCCACCGTGCCATCCGCGCCATGCCCGAGGCGACCTTAGCCTGCACCGTCTGGCCCGTGAGGAAGCGCTCGATCTCGGTGGCGAACTCGGCCGCCGTGGTGTACCGCCGCGAGCGGACCTTGTCGAGCGCCTTGAAGCAGATCTTCTCGAGGTCCGTGAACGGGCGGGCCGAGAGGCCCTCGGCGCGGAGGACGTCATAAGGCCGCTTCGGCTCCTCGTGCACCACCTGGTTGAGGATGTCGCGCTCGGTCGGCCCGTCGAATGGCGGCCGGCCCGCGAGGTACTCGTACAGCATCGCGCCGAGCGCCCAGACGTCGGTCTTCGCGTCGATCTCCGCGTGGTGGCCCAACGCCTGCTCGGGCGCCATGTAGCACGGCGTCCCCTTGGTGATCCCCGTGATCGTGAGCCTTCCCGCGCCCGGCCTCACCTCGCGCGCCAGGCCGAAATCCACGAGGCAGGCCCGGCCCTTGGTGTCGACAAGCACGTTCTGCGGCTTGACGTCGCGGTGGACGACGGGCGGGCGCTGCGAGTGGGCGTGGTCGAGCGCGCGGGCGACGTCGCGAAGGATGACGAGAAGGCGCTTCACGTCGGAGTAGAAGCGCGGCATGCGGGTGCCCTTGCCTTCGCCCTTGAGGGTGCGTGCGAGGCTCTTCCCCTCGATGTACTCCATGCTCAGGAAGTGGCGGTCGCCCTGCGTGCCGACCTCCCAGACACGGACGATGTTCGGGTGTTGCAGGCGCGCCGCGAGCCGGGCCTCGCGGAGGATCTCCGCCTCGCCGGCCTTGGGCGCCTCGGTGAGCCCGTCCTCCTCGCCGCGGATCAGCTTGAGCGCGACGTGCTGGGCGAGCATCGTGTCCCACGCCTGGTAGACGATCGCGTAGCCCCCGCGGCCCAGTTCCCGCAGCAGGACGTACTTGCCGAAGACCCGCTTCGGGTCCTGGCGCGCCTCGATCACCTCGGGCGGCGACGGGTCCTCCATCTTCCGGATCGGCCCGCTTCCCGAGGGGACCACGTCCTCCGCCTCGAGCGGCCCGCCGCACCGCTTGCACGCGTAGACCGCGTCGAGCGTGATGTTCTTCGCCTTGTGGCGCTTCCGGCACTTGCCGCACCTCAGCGAGACCGACTTGAGCGTGAGCAGCGTCAGGGAGAGCCGCGCCGGGTCGACCCCCTTGGAGACGACGATGTCCGTCATCGACGACCGCTCGCCCTTCCCCGCCGCCTCCGAGTGGGTGCGGAGGCACTCGTCCGCCTTCCCGCGGGTCAGCAGTCCCTCCTTGACCAGGAGGTTCAGAATTGTTTCGAGCGCCGCCGCCATTGCGTGATGGCCCCAAATCCCTCGAAGAGTATACCGCCTGTCCCAGCCCCCCGGGGTCGCGCTCCAAAGCTTCCGCCCCGGCCCCGGGGGACGTAGCCTATGTAGGATCCTTGCCCGAATCTCCCGGAGGCTTTCATGAGAAATGCGATGCCCGTTGCGATGCTCTTGGCGTTCCTGGCCTCCCCCGCACCCGCACCCGCACAGGACGCGCCGAAGAAGAAGTTCCTGACGAAGGAAACCTTCATGGACATGGAGTCAGTCGGGAGCCCCGCTATTTCTCCCGACGGGTCCTCCATCCTCTTCACCCGCACGTGGGTCGACGCGATGAAGGACGAGCACCGGAGCAACCTCTGGATCGTCGACGCCGACGGCGCGCGCATCCGCGAGCTGACGCAGGGCAAGTGGAAGGACTCCGCGCCCGCGTGGTCGCCCGACGGGAAGCGCGTGGCGTTCCTCTCCGATCGCGACGGCACCGAGCAGCTCCACGTAATGTGGGTCGACACCCGCGAGATCGCGCAGCTGACCCACCTCGAGCACCCGCCCGCCGACCTCCGCTGGTCGCCCGACGGCAGGAAGCTCGCGTTCACGATGTTCGTGCCCGAGAAGAAACCCGCCCTCGAGGTGAAGCTCCCCGACGGACCCGCCGGCGCGCAGCGCGCGAAACCCGCGGTCGTCGTGGACCGCCTCGCGTGGGGCGCCGACGGAAAAGGCCCGCTCGTCCCCGGAAACACGCACCTCTTCACGATCGACGCCGCCCTGGGCGGCACGCCGCGGCCGATCACGAGCGGCCGGTATAACCACGGCCGTCCCGACTGGTCGCCCGACGGTCGGACGATCTACACGTCGGCGATCCGCAAGCCCGACGCCGACTACCAGCGCGGCAACTCCGAGATCTACGCGATCGACCTCGAGACGCTGACCGTGAAGGAACTGACGGACCGCAAGGGGCCGGACCTCGACCCGCTTGCCTCGCCCGACGGCCGGTGGATCGCGTACGCGGGGAACGACGACAAGGGGTACACGTACCACCTGCACAGCCTCTACCTGATGGACCGGGACGGAGGCCAGAAGCGGCTGCTCGCCGGCGACCTGGCCAACTCGCCCACGAACGTCTCGTGGTCGGCCGACGGCACGGGGGTCCATTTCACCGTCGCCGAGCACGGCCGCGGCTCCGTCTACTTCGCGCCGGTCGATGGAAAGCTCCGAAAGATCACCAACGGCGACCACACGCTGGCGGGGCTCTCGATCTCCCGGAACGGCCGCGCGGCGACGATCCGGGCGACGTTCAAGGAGCCCGGCCACCTCGTGACCTTCATGCTGGCCGAGCCGGAGAACGTGAAGAAGCTCGTCGACGTGAACGACGACGTGCTGGCGGGGATCACGCTCGGGGACGCGGAAGAGCTCTCCTTCTCTTCAAAGGACGGGCTCAAGATACAGGGCTGGCTCATCAAGCCGGCGGAGTTCGACCCCGCCAGGAAATATCCGCTGGTCCTCTGGATCCACGGCGGGCCGTGGTCGCTCTACGACGTGGGCTGGAGCTGGACCTTCCAGAACTTCGCGGCGCTCGGGTACGCCGTGCTTTACCTGAACCCTCGCGGCAGCACCGGGTACGGCCAGGAGTTCGTGAACGGCATCCAGCACGCCTATCCCGGGAAGGACTTCGACGACCTCATGGCGGGCGTGGACGCGGCGATCGCGAAGGGCTGGATCGACGAGAGGAACCTGTTCGTCTGCGGCGCAAGCGGCGGCGGCGTGCTGACCGCGTGGACCGTGGGCCACACGGATCGTTTCACCGCGGCGGTCTCGATGAAACCGGTGATCGACTGGCAGTCGTTCGTGGGGACGACGGATGGCTCGAGCTGGTACTCGCAGTTCAAGAAGTACCCGTGGGAGGACCCGATGGAGTACGCCGACCGCTCGCCGCTGCGGTACGTGGCGAACGTGAAGACGCCGACGATGATGCTGACGGGCGAGGCGGACCTGCGGACGCCGATGGGCCAGACGGAGGAGTTCTATCGCGCGCTCAAGATGCTGAAGAAGGAGACGCTGCTGGTGCGGATGCCCGACGAGTTCCACGGCTTCCGCCGCCCCTCCCACCAACTGCTCCAGCAGCTCTACCTGCTGGCCTGGTTCGAGAAGTACCGCAAGAAGTGACGCGGCCCCGCAGGCAGTGGATTCCGAGACGAGTTGCGTGATCTCCTGATCGAGGGCGTCGCAGCGAGATTCGCGCCTACCCCAGAAAGCTCGCGTCGAACCCTTCAAAATCAGCTCCCATCTTCTCTAGGACACTCTGCAGCGTTCGCATCTCGGGAAGCCCCGGCTTGTAGTCCGAAAGCGTCTCGGCAATTCCAGGATGACCATTCAGGTGCGCCAGATCCGCAGCCGAGTGGAAGTGCCAATTCCGAAGTCCTGCATCTGCTGCCGAGTCGATTAGAACCGAGACGGCATCCCGATGTCCCCCCGCCGCCGCCCAATGGAGCGGCGTCATCCCCAACCCCAGTGGACGAGGCCGGTTTATGGGGGCCCCGTGCTCCACGAGAAACTTGACGGTGTCGGCCCGTCCCAATGAGGCGAAACCAAGAAGAGGGATGGGCGCCGCGTCGTGATCGCCTGCAATAAGGGTTGGATCCGATGCCAAGAGCTTTTCCGATGCTTTGTAATCCGACGCATCGAGATATTCCATGAGTTTCATCCACAGGGGAACATGCGGACCTGGACTCATATTGAACCGAGTCCCATGACCGAACACCCGGCTTGCCTGGATTTCAGTCGGTAATGCTTCGGAGAGTTCGTGGAATGTCCTGTCGATTCTCTCCAGATCTTTAAGAACTTGGTACGGAGACCCGACCATGTCGACCCCAAGATCGGCGTGACGTACGGTGATCAACCAGCCGATGAAGTACTGTTCGGGATTGTCAGATCCAATCATGGGCAATCCATAAGAAGGAAGCCCCGCGGCCAATTCGCACTCCCCTTCTACTTTACCGTCTGCGCCTCTGGCGCGGGCCTGGTTCGAGAAGTACCGCAAGAGGCAGAGAGCGTACTGAGCAGACCGTCTCTCTTGTACGGCCCCTGTCGATTCACGACCCTTTAAGGTGCGCCGGGTAGGATGCGGGCGTTCTCAAAGGAGGGGTTATGAAGCGCATCGCCATACTCGCGTCCCTGGCCGCCGTCGTCATCGTGGGCTCGTTCGTCCCGGCGCAAGACAAGGCCAAGGATCCCGATCCCCGGCCCTACACCGACACGTTCCTCCTCGACGAGAAGGACCTCTCGTCGACCGGGAGAAATCCCTACTTCATCCTCGAGCCGGGATTCCAGATGTACTACGAGTCCAAGGACAAGAAGGAGACCCTCACCGTCACCGTCCTCGAGGAGACGAAGAAGATCGCCGGCATCGAGTGCCGCATCGTCGAGGAGCGCGAGCTGGTCGACGGCAAGGAGAAGGAGGTCTCCCGGAATTACTTCGCGATCTGCAAGCGGACCAACAACGTCTACTATTTCGGCGAGGACGCGGGCGGTGCCTGGATGCACGGCGAGAAGGGCGCCAAGTTCGGCCTGGTCATGCCGGGGTCACCGCTCATCGGCGCGCGGTACTACCAGGAGGTCGCCCCCGGGGTCGCCATGGATCGCGCCGAGATCATCAGCCTGACCGAGACCCTCGAGGTCCCGGCCGGCAAGTTCGAGAAGGTCCTCAAGATCCTGGAAACAACGCCGATCGACCCCAAGGAGCGCGCGTTCAAGCTCTATGCCCCGGGCGTCGGCAAGATCTTCGACGCCGACATGCAGCTGGTCAGGTACGGAAAGAAGTAGGCCCGGCTACTTCAGCTTCTCCGCGGCCCAGGCCTTCCAGCTCTCGGGAGCGGTCCCGAGGCCCCGGGTGAGCGCCGCGACGGCCGCCTCCTTGACTTTGGCGTCCGCGTCGTCCGTCAGGTCGACGAGCGCCTGGAGGACGGCCTTGTCCTCGAGATTGCCCGCGAGCATCAGCTTCGCGACGCGCCCCAGCGCTTCGACCGCGGCCACGTCCTTTGACTTTGCCCGCTCGCAGAGCGCCGCCTGCGCGCCGCCGATCCGCCACGTCGCGGCCCTTTCGAGGACCTTCAGCTCCTTCTCCCCTTCCGCCAGGGCGGCGTGCGGGAGCGCGTGGAGCCACGCCGCCCAGTCGTCGCAGGCGGCGTCGACTAGCGACTTGTCGGGGTGGCCCTTCCCGTCCCAGATGTCGGTGTGTCCGTAGCCGTCCAGTTGCCGGAAAACGTAGCGATACCCGCGCTTCTTTAGCTCGTCGCACATCCGCCGGGAGTTCTTCGCGTTGTCATTGCCGCCGTGAACGTAGTACCACTCCGTCTTCTTCTCGGAGACCTCGGGCATCTTCGAAAGATCGAACGAGCCGCAGTAGCTCACCACGCCCGTGACGATGTCCTGGTGGAGCGAGCCGAACCGGTTGACGAAGCGCGCGCCGTTCGAGCTTCCGAAAAGAAAGAGCCGCTTCGGGTCGACCGGGTAGTTCTCCTTCGCCCACGCGTAGAGCCGCAGCAACCGGTCGTCGTCCTCCTCCGTCCAGCCCTCCCCCTTTGACTTCCCGGCGATCACGAGATACTGCTGGTCCAGGCCCAGCCGCTTGAGCGCCGCGACCGTCCCGTCCAGATAGGAATTGCCCTCGGAGCCCTGGAAGCCGTGGCAGACGAAGATGAAACCCCACGTCTTCCCCTCGGGCCGCGTCTCGGGGATCGCCATCCGCGCCTTCATGATCGCGACGCCCTTCGCGTCGACGATCTCGCCGCGGAATTTTCCGCTCTTGGGAACGACGAACGGCGGGGGATCCTGAAGCATCGTCAGAAGGGCGATCAAGAGCATGCTCACCTCCAAGTCATAGATGATACGTCAGGGACCGCACATCGGGTTTCCGGGCGTACTCTAGACAACAGGAGAGCAACCTAATGACTCATCGAATCAGCCGCCGCGCGTTCCTCGGCGCCTCCGCCGCCACCGGAGTCTGGGTCACCGGACGTCAGCTCGGCTACGGACAGGACAAGTCCGCGAGCGCACGGGTCAACGTCGCCTTCATCGCCTCCGGCGGCCGGGCCGGGGCGCACCTGGGGCCCTGTGCCGACGAGAACATCGTCGCCCTCTGCGACGTCAACGAGGCCAACGTCAACAAGGCGCAGCTGACCGTCAAGGCGGCCGCCGACAAGCAGGGCCGCGACATCGACAAGCCCAAGAGCTACACGGACTTCCGGAAACTCCTCGACGAGATGGGCAAGTCGATCGACGCGGTCGTCGTCTCGACCTGTGAGCACACCCACGCCTTCGCGGTCATGCAGGCCATCAAGGCGGGCAAGCACGTCTACGTCGAAAAGCCCATGACCCACGGGATCTGGGAGGCGCGCCGCTGCCGCGAGACCGCCGCCGCCAACCCGAAGGTCGTCACCCAGATGGGCATCCAGAACCACGCGAGCGACAACTCTCGCCGCGTCGTCGAGCTCATCCAGTCGGGCGCCATCGGGAATGTCACGGAAGTCCACGTCTGGGTCCACCGCTCGTGGGGCTGGCAGACCGCCGAGAACGCCGCCGCCAACACCGACATGCTGAGCACCCAGGAGCGGCCGAAGACCGAGGATCCGGTCCCCGCCGGCGTCGACTGGGATCTCTGGCTCGGCCCCGCCCCGCAGCGGCCCTTCAACAAGATCTACTTCCCCGGCCCCAAGTGGTACCGCTGGTGGGAATGGGGCTCGGGCACCATGTCCGACCTCGGCAGCCACATGAACGACCTGCCGTTCTGGGCGCTCAAGCTCAAGGCGCCGCTCACGATCGAGGGCTTCGGCGAGGGGCCGGCTCACGCGGACCTGTCGCCGGCCAACTTCCACGCCGCCTACGAATACGGACCCCGCGAGGAGATGCCCGCCCTGAAGTACCACTGGTACCAGGGCACGATGCGGCCGCCGATGTACAACGACATCATCGCTCCCCGGAAGTGGGGCGACGGCCACCTCTTCATCGGCGACAAGGGAATGCTCCTCTCCAGCCACGGGAAGCATGTGCTGCTGCCCGAAGAGAAGTTCAAGGACTTCAAGCGCCCCGAGCCGACGATCAAGAACTCCCCCGGCGCGATGCCGGAATTTCTCGCCGCCTGCCGGGGGCAGGGCAAGACGATGGCGAACTTCGACTACGCGGGCCCGCTGACCGAGGCCAACCACCTGGCATCGATCGCGTACCGCATGGGAAAGAAGCTCGAGTGGGACCCCGCGAGCATGAAGGCGAAGAACTGCCCCGAGGCCGACGCCCTCATCAAGCGCGACTACCGGAAAGGATGGACGCTCTAGGGAGCGCTCACCGTCCGGGTTCGAAGCAGTAGAGCATCCCATTGACCTGCGGGTTGTAGAAGATCCGCCCGTTGGCTGCGATCGGACTCGAACAACTCCGCGGCGCAAACCCCGGGCTGTGCCAGAGGATCTCGCCCGTCGAGGCGTCGCGCGCGTAAAGGCCGCTCACCGTGACCGCGAGCGAGAGGCCGCTCGACGTCAGCAGCACCGGGCCGCACGCGTGATCGGGTCCGCCCAGCTGGACCTGCTTCCGGCCGGCCTTTTTCGGCCTGCCATCCTCGAGGCGCCACGCCTCCGAATGGCCCGAATAGCCGCGACCGCAGAAGTAGTCGGGCCCGAGCGCCGGAACGTGGCCCCACGTGAACTTCTGCTCGGTGCGCCAGAGGATCTTCCCGTCGGCGATGTTCACGCACGTCGCCGGAAGATCCCAGCCGGAAAGATAGACTCGGCCGTCGCGCGCCGCCGGCGTGCCGCGATAGCCGCAGTGGGCCTCGGTCGTCCGCCACAGGACGCGCCCGGTCTTCGCCTCGATCGCGACCGTCTCCCCCTGCGCGTCGGGACGCGCGCCGCCGGAGAAGATCATGACCCCGTCGAGCGCGCAGCCGTGCCCCTCCCACTTCGCGTTCTCGAGCTTCACCTCCCACGCCGGCCTCCCGGTCGCCGCCTCCCACGCCTCGACGACCGACGCGGCCGGCTCGCCCTTGAGATGGCCGTGCGCGACGATCCCGCCGGAGATCACCGGCGCGCCGCGCGCGTACCACTCCGTCGATCCGATCGGCGTCGACCAGACCGTCCGGCCGTCCGCGAGATCCAGGGAGTAAAGCACGCCCTTCCCCTTCTTCGCGGGCCTCGCCACGTAGGCGCGGCCGTCGGCGCAGAGGACGCCCGTCGTGCCGTGCGAATCCTCTCCCGGGAGGCGCCGGCGCCAACGGAGGCGTCCCGTCTGCTGCTCGAGACAGAGCGCGGTTCCCTCGAGCGTGACGCCGACCAGGTCCTCGTCCGTCGCGCTCAACGGCTGAACAAAGACGCCGAGCCCGCGGACCGCCCATCGGAGCTTGAACGGCGGCTTGAGGCCCGGGTCCTCCACGAAGTTGGCGTTCGCCGGGCTTCCATACGGGGAAGGCCAGGCGTATCGCGCGGCCGTCGCCGGGATGACGCGACTCTTCCGCTCGTGTACGACCGGCTTCTCCTCCTTCGCCGCGAGTTTCCCGTCGGAACCGAGCACATACAGGCATCCGTCATCGCACCCGAAAAAGAGATGGCCCTGGGAGATCGCGGGCGACGAGGAGACGGGCTTCCCGCCCGGAATCCTGAACCGGAACGACGACGGCTTCAGCCGGTCGAGTCCGCTCCCTTGCGCGGCCAGCGGCACGACGACCAGTTCCCCGGTCATCGTCGTGAAAACGCAGTGATCCTTCGATAGCGCGGGCGAACCGGTCACCGGCGTATAACCGTCGGGATCGGTCCACCGGAAACTTTCCCAAAGGGCGCCCTTCCCGAATTCATAGGCGGTCACGCCGCGGATGTGGCGGCCGAAGTACGCCGTGCGGCCGCGCGCGGCCGGCGTCCCGAAGATCGCCCAGCGATCGCGTCCAAGTTGGTCGACCTTCGGATCGAACGATCCGTCGGCCAGCGAGACGCGAAGGAGCGTGCCCGCCGCGTCGACGCCCGGCCAGCCGGTGTAGACCGAGCCGCCCGCGATCGAACTCTGCATCGGGATCCCATCGTCCTTCCCGAGCGCCGCGCGGTTGCACCACGCGAGCGCCGCCTCCGTCCCCTTGTCCTCGAGGCAGACGTGGTCCCACCCGATGCTCGTCACGACCCGCTTCCCGGAGACCGCCACCTCGCCGCCGCCGTAGTGCGGGCCGTCGTACCCGCCGGGATGGTATCCTTTGAACCGCTCCGGCTTCGGCTCGACGTAGCGCTTGTAGTGATCCCACCGCCAGCGCTCGTTCCCGTCAAGGTCGGAGCAGTGCACGACGGCCGCCAGCGTCTGGAAGTAGATCGAATCGTTGGCGAACGTCGGCGAGCCGGTGATGGGCGAGCCGATCGCAAGACTCTTGATCGCCTGGCCCGTCGCGGCATCCAGGATGTGGAGACTCCCGGCGGTGGTTCCAAAGCAGACGCGACCCTTCGCGACGCAGGGCGACGAGGTGTTCGACCCCATCGCGCGCTCGCCGTCCGGCGCGGTCTTCCAGACGATCGTCCCCGCGCGCCAGTCGATCCCGTACGCCGTCCCCATCTGGTCGACGACGTACGCGCGGTCCCCTACGACGGCGGGCGAGCCAAGGATCGCGTCGTCGAGCTTCACCTGCGCAATGAGTCCGAGCAACTTCTCTTTGGGATAACGCGTGTCCGGCAGGTTCAGCGCGTCTTTCGCGCGGTCCAGGATCAAGCGGGCCGTTTCGATGGTGTGGGCCGCGTTGGCGAGCGCGCCAAA
>JBGPCZ010000058.1:0-31164 GCA_041482015.1 Planctomycetota bacterium
CCTCGAGGAGCCGCCCACGATCTTCATCCACGCGGCGGCGGTCCTGGGGTCGGCGGAGGAATTCAAAAGGGTGCAGGCGGTGAACGTGACGTCGGCGTTCGTGGCGGCGCAGGAGCTGGCGCCGGGGATGGCGCGCGTCGGCGGGGGCGAGATGATCTTTCTCGGCGCGCTTGAGCGGACGCAGTCGTTGCCGCTGCCGTCGGCCTTCGCGGCGAGCCAGGGCGCGCTCGGGGCGATGGCGATGGCGCTTGCGAAGGAGCTGGGCCCGCAGCGCATCCGCGTCAACATGGTCGCGGTGGGGCTGCTGGGCGAGGGGCTTTCAAAGGGCCTCGATCCGAGGCTGATCGAGGACTACAAGGCGTTCAGCGCGCTGCGGCGGCTCGGCACGGCGTCTGAGGTCGCGCGCGCGGTGCGCTGGCTGGCGCTCGAGAATACCTACCTGAGCGGCAAGGCGGTCCCCGTCAACGGCGGGATCTAGGTGTTAACGTTATCGCGCCGCGATTTCGTTGACAGTTAGTATTCCTTCGTCATCTCGTCCGGTGTGACGACCCGGAAGCGGACCTCGCGCTTCACGGTCTTTTCGGCCAGCTTGTCGGTGACGACCAGGCGGACGTAGAACCGCCCGGGCCGCGTGAGGCTGAGCGTGTGGCTGGCCGAGACCTCCCCGTTTGGCGACCGGCCCTTGAGCTCCAGGCCCGCGAGCTCCTTGCCCTCCGTGGTGTAGAGCTTCTCGTCGGTCCGCGCGTCGTAAACCTCGACCTGCATCGCCAAGTGGACCCGGCCCCCCTCGGCGGTCAGGCCGAGGACCCGGAAGGCGATGTCGACCTGGCCCCCGACGAAGAGGAGCGAAGCGATTTCCCGGCGGTGCTCCTCCTCGTCCTTTTCCTTCTCCTTCTCGGTCCTCAAAAGGAACCGGGTGGTGTAGATGCCGAGCTTCGCTTTCTCGAGCGTGAGCGGCCCCTCCCACTGGGCGGAGCGGTCGCCGAAGTGATCCTTCGCCGTGAGGATCATCGTGTACTTGGCCGGCTCGTCGTGGATGTTGTTGATCTCGATGAAGAACGTGCCCGTGGTCTGGCCCAGGCTGTTCTTGAAGTCGCCCCCCGACATCGAGTCGCTCTTGGCCTTGCTCTTTCCGTCCTCCCCCTTGAGCTCGAGGCCCAGCGTGCAGTGGAGGTTGCCGTTGCGCTCGACCATCCCGGAGACCTTGACGCGGAGCGTGAGCCCCTCGCCTTCGGCGAGCGTGGGCGGGTGGGGTTTCACGGCGAACCGGGTTTCGAGATAGTCGACGCTCTCGATCTTGAGCTCGCGCAGGGCGGGGTTGTCCGCGCGCGCGGGTGCCGAGATCAGAAGGGCCAGGGCGAGCGCATGATGGATCCTCATGGGGGAACCTCCAACCCAGATTGTACCAAGAGGGGCGGGGCCGCGAATCTTTCTGGAACAATCGCGCCCGGGCGGGTAGTCTCGGCACAGCGATTTGAGAACGAGGAGAACCACGATGATGACCACGCGGCGGGACATGCTCCGGTATGCGGCGCTCGGCCTGGCGGCGCCCTGGCTTCCGGCCTGGACGCGCGACGAGAAGATCCGTCTCGGGGTCGCCTCGTATTCGCTCCGCAAGTTCAAAAGGGCGCAGGCGATCGAGATGGTGAAGGCCTGCGGCACGAAGTACGTGAACATCAAGTCGGTCCACCTGCCCTACACGCTGACGCCCGAGGAGCTGGCGGCGGGGCGGAAGGAGTTCGACGACGCGGGTCTCCAAGTCGTCGGGAGCGGCAACAACAGCATGGGGAGCGAGAAGGAGATCGTGTCGATCTTCGAGTACGCGAAGGCCGCGCGGTTCCCGCTGCTCGTGATCGCGCCCAAGCCCGACCTGCTCCCGCGGATCGAGGAGATGGTGAAGCAGACCGGGATCCCGGTCGCGATCCACAACCACGGGCCCGAGGACAAGATCTTCCCGGCGCCGAGCGACGCGCTCAAGCGGATCAAGGACATGGACCCGCGGGTAGGCCTGTGCGTCGACGTGGGCCACACGACGCGCTCGGGGAAGGACGTCGTGCAGGAGATCGCCGACGCGGGGGCGCGGGTGCTGGACATGCACATGAAGGACCTGAAGGACCTGCTGGATCCGAAGTCGCAGGTGGCGGTGGGGGGCGGCAAGATGCCGGTGAAGGAGATCTTCGCGCAGCTGGTGAAGATGAAGTACGGCGGCTACGTGAACCTCGAGTACGAGATCGACGACACCGACCCGCTGCCCGGGATGAAGAAGTCGTTCGACTTCATGCGTGCGGTGGCGGCGGAGGTCGGGAAGTAACGGCTTCAGGCCCCGCGGCGAAGCAGGCGGCCGGAGACCAGGAGCAGGGCCAGGGACGCGAGCGCGGCCAGGCTCCAGCGAAGGCCCGCTTCACCGATCGATCCGCAACCGCACGCCTTGTGCCCCTTGGGCGGTGCCTTGGGGACGGGAGGCGGGGGCGTCGCTGAAACCTCGCCCGACACGGCGCTCTCGGCGCAGTTTCCGAACGCGGTCACGACGTAGAAGTACGTCTGGCCGGCGATCGCGGCGCTGTCGGTGAAGCTGTTGGTGGCGCTCGACGCGTACTGGGTCTCGGTGCCCGTCGTCGTCGAGCGCTTGATGTTGTACCTCTGCGCCCCCGCCACGACATTCCAGGTCAGCTGGACCTGCGAGCCGACGACCGAGGCCAGGAGACCCGTCGGGGCCGTCGGAGGGGGAGCGGGCGGGTCGCCCACCGTCATGCCGCCCGCCAGGTTGGAGATCTCCGTGGGGGTCAGGGCGCGGTCGTAGATCCGCACATCGTCGAAGAGCCCGTCGGCCTGGAATTGCGCGCCGGCGCTTCCCGGGATCCCGATCCCGATCTGCCAGGCCTCCGTGCCGTAGAGGTTGAAGGTCGGGGTCGCCGTGAACGTCCCGGCCGAGCCGACCAGGGCGCCGTTCACGTACATCCGGACCTCGTTGGGTGTCACCGTCTGGTCCACGAGGCCGACCAGGTGATACCAGGCGTTGGCCGGAAAGGAGGTGCCGAAGCTGTTGGACGCGATGTTGGTCGGGGCGACGATCGGGAAGACGGTGGAATCGCCGCCGTACCAGTGGAAGAGGGCGAAGTTTCCGCTGGTGTTATAGCTGATCCCTTCGTTCCACCCGGCCTTCATCACGACCGCGTACTGGGAGTTCGTGCCCACCGAGGGAGGCAGGCTCGTCGGCTTGAACCAGCAGGCGATCGAGTAGCTCCCGTCCTGGACGGTGTTGAGCGCCGCGGTCATCGGGGCCATGATGTAGCTGGGTGCGTTGGCGATCGAGATCTGGTAGCTGCCGCAGCTGACGACGGGGTTGGCCCCCGCGAGGGGCGCCGGTACGTCGATCGACGGAGTGATCGTGCCGTTCCAGGTCCCGTTGGCCGCGGCGATGGCGTCGACGGCCGGGGCGGCCGTGTCGTCCAGCTTCCAGTATCCGATGGGACCGACCGTGCGGACGAAGGCCGCTCCCAGGAGCAGCAGGAGCGCACCCGGAAGAACGGCCGCCAAGGCAAGCTTTCGAGCGGTGGTCGAGATCATCATCCCTCCCCAGCCATAGATTCCAACTGGAATTACTAACCCGCACGGCCTGGAAATAACGCGACAATTCGAAAATGTTGGAAGGTGACGACGGCCGGAGGCAGGCCCGACCCCGAGCGCCTGCACCGCGAGAGGCTTTCTTCTACACCAGGATCCGTTCCCGCTCGCCCGACGGGTCGCGCGAGAGGTCGGACGCCCGGACGTGCTCGGGCAGCTCGACGTGGAACGTCGACCCGCGCCCCGCTTCGGAATCGAAGCCGATCGTTCCGCCGAGCGCGTCCATGATGGCCTTCGAGATGCTCAACCCGAGGCCCGTCCCCTTGCCCTGGACGAGCCGCGTGTCGGCCGTCTCCGCCTGCGCGAATTTCTGGAAGACATGGGAGCGGAAGGCCTCCGGGATCCCCGGCCCCCGGTCGGAGACGGAGATCCTCACGCGTCTCTCCGCGCCGGTGACCGCGACCGTCACGGATTCGCCCTTGGGGGAGAACTTGCAGGCGTTGGAGAGGAGGTTGGCGATCACCTGCGTCAGGCGGTCGGGGTCGAGCTCGACGAAGATCCCCGGAAGGGCGGCCGCCACGACCACGTCCACGCCGCAGGACTGCGCGTAGCCCCGGTGGCTTTCGATCACCTGGACGACGAGCGGCATGATCTCCGTCGACCGGAGCGTCATCTGCATCTTCCCCGATTCGATCTTCTGGATGTCGAGGATGTCGTTCACCAGCCGCACGAGCCGCTCCGTGTTCTTGCAGGCCACGTCGATCATCCCCTGGGTGGCGGGTGGCAGGGGGCCCATGACGCCCGACGCGACCAGGCCGAGCGAACCCCGGATCGAGGTGAGCGGGGTCCTGAGCTCGTGGCTGACGTTCGAGATGAAGTCGCTCTTCATGGTCTCCAGTCGCTTCCTCTCCGTGATGTCGGTCATGACGCCCCGGAGGAGGGTGGGCCGGCCCGGCGCGGAAATGACGGTGACGGCGTTGCGCACCACGATGACCTGTCCGGCGCAGCCCTGCAGGCGGTACTCCTCCTCGAAGAAGGGCGCGTGGAGCGGCTTCCGCGCGAACTCTTCCTCCACGCGGGCCCGGTCGTCGGGGTGGATGATGCTCTTCCAGAAGTCCGGCGATTCCATCCACCGGGAGACGGGATACCCGAGCATGGCTTCCGCCTGGTGGCTCAGGAAGGTGAATCTCATGGTGCCGGCTTCGGATTCCCAGACCACGCCTTCCACCGAATTGACGAGGGCCTCGAAGTCCTTGAGCGCCTCGTACCGCCGCGCGCTCAGGAGTTCCGTCTCGGCCCGGCGCGAGCTGATCTCCTGCGCCTCCTTGATTCCGATCCTGCAGGCCATGCAGAGCAGGATGTCTTCGAAGAGGACCCACGACGCGTGCTCCAGCCAGCGCCAATCGGAGTTGACGGTCACGCCGTAGACGGACTCGGGCCAGTACACCCCCCGAAGGATGTGATCGGCGGCCACGACAACCGTCCCGGTCAGGAGCACCCTCCAGTCCCGGTAGAACGCAAGAAAGGCCAGCGATCCGAAGACGTGAAAGTGGGTCTCGATCCGACCCCCCGTCAGGTGAATCAAGAGGGCCGACCAGAGCATCTGCCCCGCGGCGACGACGTGACGGGTCGACGTCCGACCGGGGCGGAGGAGCGCCAGGGCGACCGGGAAAAACGTGATGAGCGATCCCAGGCCGAGCGCCGCCCAGACGTGGGGATGAACGCCGCTCGCGCGCCCGCTCCAGGTGAGCGGCGAGATCCAGATCGCCACCGCGATGCCGACCAGCCATTGGAAGAGCAGGAGGCCCGCGAACATCCGGTCGGTCTTCTGGCAGACCGCCAGGTGATGCGCCAGGAAGAGCTGGTTCGCGCGGGGAGCGATGCTGGAGCTCTCGTCGGGCTTCATGAATTATCGTTCCGGGTTCTCATGGAGCGGGCATCCGAAGACCGGGGTACGTGTGATTCCACTGTTTCCCGGGGTCACGAATGAAAGCAGCGAATCTTTACCGACACTCCCCCCTCGTACTCCCCGGCCCGGGGTGATCCCTCCGCTGAACTGCAGCCTCCCCCGCGGATCGTAGAGGAAGACGTGTCCCGAGGTCGTGGCCCCGAAGAGTCGGGCTTCCTCTCCCTCCGGATCCTCGATGGGAATCCAGCCCGGGATCTCCAGCACTTTCTCCCACGATGTCGTGCGGGTCCACGATGAGGGAAGGTCGGCGGGTTTCAAGAACAGGACATAGCCTCGCATCGGAGTCGGCGCCCGACGAATCACGTCGGCGAGCTCGTCCAGGCTGGCCCGGGTGCAGGGACACCGGGGATGGGCGATCATGAGCCCCGTCGACTCTCCTTTGAAGGGTTGAAGCCTGCTGTTCGCGGGCCAGTTCGCCCGGCCCGCGGCCTCAGGCCCGGGCTGGCGTTCGACTTCCATGAAACGTCCGGTCGCCAGGCCCACCGCGGTCAACCAAAGGAGGGCGGTTCCGCCCAGCAGGCTGATCCTGGCCTTTCGCGACATGGAAGAGGCGGCGTTCCTCATTGGAATCGGCTGAGCTACGCAAGTTGCGTACCGCGGAGGATCGGGAGGATGAGCGGCGACTCGTAATCAGCCGCGCGATAAACGCGATAAAAACGTCGCCCCAGGCTTCATTTTTGTCGGCGTCATCAGAGAATCGCCTTCTCGTCTGTCTCGATGCAGCCCATCGCCCAGTGCTGGACGATGTAGTACCCGGATGGGCCGCCTTAAATTACAAGTGCCACGTGCCGTTGATGGATTGCAGCGCCGGGGTCGCGTCGTGAAAGTGGGTGTCGTCCGAGTAGCCCGGCCACTTTGTCTGGTTGATCAGCGTCGCCGGGGCTCTTTCACCTGACTCACTGGACATCCAGAGGGTCTCCGTGCCTCCCGCCTTCGCAGGGCCTTCGGCGGGCAAGCTGTGGTTTTCTTCACGCGATCACGTCCTTCACCACGCGGCCGTGGACGTCGGTCAGACGGAAGTCGCGGCCCGCGTAGCGGTACGTGAACTTCTCGTGGTTGAATCCCAATAGGTGGAGCATCGTCGCGTGCAGGTCGTGCACGTGCACCGGGTTCTCCTGCGCCTTGAAGCCGAACTCGTCCGTCGCGCCGTAAGCGGTCCCGCCCTTCACGCCGCCCCCCGCGAGCCAGACCGAGAAGCCCCACTGGTTGTGATCGCGACCCGACGCCGCGGGCAGCTCCGCCGTCGGAGTCCGCCCGAACTCGCCCGCCCACAGGACCAGCGTGTCCTCCAGCATCCCGCGCTGCTTCAGGTCCTTGAGCAGCGCGCCGATCGGCTGGTCGCTCTGCAGCGCCAGCTTCCCGTGGTTCTCCGCGATCTTGTCGTGGTTGTCCCACGGCTGACCCGCGCCCGCCCACACCTGCACGAAGCGCACGCCCTTCTCGAGCAGCCGCCGCGCCATCAGAAGCTGCCGGCCCTGCGTCCCCGTCCCGTACATCTGCCGCACGTGCTCGGGCTCCTTCGTGAGATCGAACGCGTCGGCCGCCTCCATCTGCATCCGGTAGGCGAGCTCGAACGACTGGATCCGCGCCTCGAGGGGCGCCTCGTCCTTCCGCCGCTTCTGGTGCTCCCGGTTGAGTTCGAGGAGCAGGTCGAGCTGCGTCCGCTGGTCCTTCAGCGGCGTCACCGAGCTCCGGATGTTCTCGATCAACTTCGGCAGGTCCGTGTGCTGGCTGTCGATGAACGTCCCCTGGTACGCGCCGGGAAGGAACGACGACTGCCAGTTCTGCGACTCCTGGATCGGGTAGCCGCCGGGACAGAGCACGACGAAGCCCGGAAGGTTCTGGTTCTCGCTCCCCAGTCCATACGTGAGCCACGAGCCCATCGACGGTCGCGAGAAGCGGTTGTCGCCGCAGTTCATCATGAGGAGCGAGGGCTCGTGGTTCGGCAGCTCCGTGTACATCGAGCGGATCACGCAGAGCTCGTCGGCCGACTCCGCGACCCTTGGGAACATCGAGCTGATCTCCAGTCCGCTCTGCCCGTGCTTCTTGAACGGGAAGGGCGACGGGAACGCCGCGCCCGTCTTCCGCTCGGTCTTGTAGTTCTCGATCGGCAGCGGCTTCCCCTTGTACTTCTCGAGCGACGGCTTCGGGTCGAACGAGTCGACGTGCGACGCGCCGCCGTTCGGGAAGATGTGGATCATCCGCTTGGCCTTGCCGGGGAAGTGGGATTTCTTTGGGGCGAACGGGTTGAGCGCCGCTTCTTGAGCGTGCAGCATTCCCGCCTGGCCCATGAGGTCCGCGAGCGCCATCGCCCCGAACCCGAGGCCGCATCGGTTCAACATCTGCCGGCGCGTCATCGGTGCGTCCATCGCGGTCTCCTTCATATGATAAAGTAAATGGTTTACTTCATCATATCAGTCGAGGAACATGAACTCGTTGGTCAGGAGGAGCGTCTGCGCGTAGCGCTCCAGCGTCGTGAGCGGCGCGGCCGGCGGGCCGCCGAACTCCGCCGACGCGTTCCACTCCTTGATCTCCGGCTCGCCCGCATTCGCGGCGGCCGACTTGGCCGGCGTGATCACGGGGGCCCAGAGGAAATCGTTGTAGCCCAGCTTGTTCCGGCAGTCGACCACGAAGTCGAGCGTCTCGTCCTTCTTCACCTCGAGACCCTTGATCTTCATCTCCGCCTCGAGCGTCTTCAGGTTCCACGAGGCGATCTCGCCCGAGCGGCTGGAGATGAGCCGGGCGTGGATGCCGCTGCCCTCCTTGGGCTTGTGCTGCACCGTGCCCGAGATCGTGATCTGCAGGTCGCGCGGGGCGGTCCAACGGCGGATCACGGCGTGCTGGAGGTCGTCGCCCGTGTGGCCGCCCGCCGCGGTCACCTGCGCCCAGCCGGTCGCGGGATCGGGCCAGGCCGGTCCGCCCTGCCAGGCGCTCCCCGTGAAGTGCGCCAGTGGATGGAACTCCTTCACCTTCTGGGTCTTTTCGTCCACCTCGCCCCAGCCGTACTGCCAGGCGCCGGGCTTGTAGACGACCGGCGGCGGCTCCTGCGCCTCGAGGAACTTCAGGCCGACCGCGACCTCGCGCTCCTCCGGTTCGCGGCCGAAGAGGAGGCGGTAGAGCGCTCGGACCCGCGCCTCGGGGGCGCCCTCGACGCGTTTCGACACCGCGCGCGAGCGCTCGACCATGAACGAGCTGTTCATGAGGAAGAGCGCCTGCTGCGGGACCGTCGTCAGGTAACGCTGCGGGCTGTGGGCGTCGACGCTCGCGAAGTCAAAGGAGCGGAGCAGGCCCGGCACGTTCAGCCGGTCGATGAAGCCGTAGAGCGCGCGTCGCTGGCTGCCCGTGAACGCCTGCGGCTTCCCGCCGATCGAGAGGTCGAGTTCGCCGGACGCGGCGAGGAACGAGTCGCGCATCTGCTCGAAGTCGAGCCGCCGGCGCGGGTAGCGCCACAGGAGCTTGTTCTCCGGGTCGATCGCGCGGGCCGCGGGCGCGTCGCCGCTCGACTGCGTGTACGCGGTCGAGAGGAGGATCAGCTTGTGGAGCTTCTTGACCGACCAGCCGCCCTCGACGAACCGCTTCGCGAGGAAGTCGAGGAGCTCGGGGTGGGTGGGCGGCTCGCTCCGGAGGCCGAAGTCGCTCGGCGTGCGGACGAGCCCGGCGCCGAAGTGGCCGATCCAGGCGCGGTTGACGTAGACGCGCGCGGTGAGCGGGTTCTCCGCGCTGGCGATCGCCTTCGCCATCTCGAGGCGGCCCGAGCCCGACTGGAAGGGCTCGCGCTTCGGACCGGAGAAGAAGGCGAGGTACTGGCGCGGCACCTCCTCGCCCTTGTTCGCGGGGTTGCCGCGGCGGAAGATCCGCGGGTTGCGCTGGAGCGGCCGGTCCTCGAGGATCGCCGCGTGGGGCGGCGCGGCCTTGTGGTCGATGATCAGCTGGTCGATCACCCGCTGCGCCTTGCCGAGCTCGACGCGCGTGCCCTCGTCGAAGAACCACTCGACCTCGGCGATCGCCCCCGGCGGGAGCGCGATCGGCGAATCGGCGCCGTAGAGGACGTTCCGGAGCGCTTCGTCCTCCGCGGCTGGTTCCTTCTTCTTATGAATCTCGACGAAGAGCTTTCCGTACCGCTCGGCGACGTCCTTCATCGAGGTGGGCGCGGTCGCGAAGAGCGCGGCGATCTTGGGGTCGAGCTTCGCGCCGTTCTCCTCGATCCACTTCGGAGCCCGCGCGGCGAGCTCCTTTTCGGGGATCGCCTGGAACGCGTGCCACGCGCCCCAGACCGGGTGGACGCCGTTGCGGGATTGGAAGATGTAGGCGTGCCACGCGCGGGCGACGACGTGGTTGACGTCGTTCGCCTCGACGTTCGTGTAGAACTCCTCGGTCGGGTACTTCTCGATCTGCGTGACGGCGGCGAGGTACATCGGCGCCTGGGTCCGCAGCCGCTCGAGGAGCGCGTCCCGCTTCTTCTCCCAGAGCTTCTGGAGGGCCTCCTGCCGCTTTTTGAGCTCGACCTCGTACGCCTTGTAGTCGTCCGTCGCCTTCGGCGCGGGCTCGAGGCAGACGGTCTTCTCGCCCGACCCGAGGAAGACGCCGTAGAGCGAGTAGTAGTCGGCGGTGGGGACGGGGTCGAACTTGTGGTCGTGGCAGCGGGCGCAGCTGATCGTGAGCGCCATCATGCCGCGGCCCGTCGTGTCGATCCGGTCGTCGATGATGTCGTGGATGTTGTTGATGAAGCGGCGGCCGACGGTGAGGAAGCCCATCGCGGCGAGGTCGCGCTTGTCGTCGCCCACGAGCCCGTCGGCGGCGAGCTGGAGCATGAGGAACCGGTCGTACGGCATGTCCTCGTTGAACGCTCGGACGACCCAGTCGCGGTAGACGTACGAGTGGACGAAGCGGCTCTCCTCGCGGTCGGCGTAGACGTAGCCCTTCGTGTCGGCGTAGCGGGCGACGTCGAGCCACTGGCGCCCCCAGCGCTCGCCGTAGTGGGGCGAGGCGAGGAGTCGGTCGACCACGCGCTCGAAGGCGGCCGGGGTCGTGTCCTTTAGGAACGCGTCGATCTCCTCCGCGGTCGACGGGAGGCCGGTGAGGTCATAGGTAACGCGCCGGAGGAGCGGGAGCTTCTCCGACGGCGGCGAGAACGTCAGACCGCGTTTCTCGAGTTCCGCGAGGAGGAAGGCGTCGACCGGGCTCGCGACGAGCGTCTTCGCCTTGATCGCCGGGATCGGGGGATCCTTCACGGGCTGGAAGGCCCAGTGCTGCCGGGCCTTCGCGAAGTCCATCCCGCCCGCGGGCCTCGTGACGCGGGGATCGGGCGCGCCGCGCTTCACCCACTCCTCGAGCGCCGCGATCTCGTCCTTCGAGAGCTTCTTCTTCGGCGGCATCCTGAAGTCTTCGTCCGCCCACCGGACCGCCTTGACCAGGGGGCTGCGGTCCGGATCGCCCGCAACGAACGCGGGCCCCTGGTCGCCGCCCTTGAGCGTGCCCTCGCGCGTGTCGAGGAGGAGGTGGCCCTTGGGTTTTTCCGCCTTCGCGCTGTGGCACTCGTAGCAACGCTCGACGAGGACGGGCCGGACCTTCGATTCGAAGAAGTCGGCGTCCTCGGCGGAGATCTTCGGCGCCTGCTCCTGGGCCAGCGACGCGCCGCCCAGGGCGAGCGCCGCGAGCAGCGCGGCCCCGATCTTCTTCATGCCCATCCGTTCCACGTTCATCGTCCCCGTTTCTTCCTTTTATGCGATCACCTTCGCGCGGCGGAGCTCCTCGGCCGTCACTTCCATATGTTTGGCCATCGCCCGGGTCGCCTGTCGCTCATTGCGCCGGCGGATCGCCTGGAAGATCGGCTCGTGGAGCTTGTATCCGGACTTGGGGTCGTGGACCCCGGGCCACCCCGCATCCATCATCTCGAAGATGCTCCGGCTGAGCGACGTCATGATCCGGAGGAGGATCGGGTTGTGCGCGGCATGGGCGATCGTCTGGTGAAAGGCGTGGTCGGGCCCGGTGACGCCGGGGCGCGACCGCATGTCCCCGAGCGCCTCCTCCATCGCGGCGAGGTCGGCCTCGGTGCGCCGCTCGGCGGCGCGGCCCGCGAGCTGGACTTCGAGGAGCGTGCGGGTCTCGTGGAGGTGGGCGATCGTGGGGCGGTCGAGCGCGAGGAGGAATTCAAAGGGGGCCTGGAGGACGTTCGACCCCGAGTCGGCGACCTGGCTGCCGGAGCCGTGTCGCGTGTCGACGACGCCCATGAGCTCGAGGGTCCGAATGGCCTCGCGGACGGAGGGGCGGCTGACGCCGAGCTGGACCGCGAGGTCGCGCTCGCTGGGGAGGCGGCGGCCGTCGCCGAACCGGTTTTGCCGGATCAGCCCCTTGAGCTGCCCGATGATGCCGTCGACCACGGTGGCCTTCCGCACGGGCTTGAGCGTCGACTTGACCATGGCGGCTCCCTGGTAAACTGGTCAGACCACTTTACGCCCGCGCCCCGCGCCGGGTCAAGCGATTTGTGATTCAAAGGTGACGGCCCGCGCCGGGGGATTCCGAGGTGGCGCGAATCGAACCGTTGGCTTTGCGCCATCCGGCGAGTAAGATCGACGGTCCATGGCCGACGACAAGCGTCTCGACATCAAGAAGGTCATCGCGGACAACGCGCACGTCACCGACGTGAGCAATCTCGCGAGCCGGGGCGTCAAGCGCGTCAAGGTCCTGGACGAGAACACGCTCCAGGAGATGATCCGCCAGGCCATCGACCAGGTCGTCTCGACCCAGACGGGGGAGGAGCGCTCGAAGATCCTCGCCGACTCGCGCAAGCAGCTCCAGAAGCTGATGAACGAGCGGGACGAGGTCGCCTCCCACGCGAACCTGATGGAGGCGGGCAAGAACGACCTGATCGCCCAGATCGAGACGCTCCAGGAGGAGCTGCGGCTGCGCCGCAAGGTGGAGGAGACGGAGGCCGCCCAGCAGAAGAAAAACGAGGACCTCGCCGCCGACAACGCCTGGCTCCGCGAGGAGCACGACAAGATGGTCGACGAGCTCGACCGGGCGCAGACGGAGATCAAGGAGCTCAAGGAGGAGATCGAGCGGCTGAAGGCCGAGATCGAGCGCCTCCGCGCGGGCGCCCGCGAAGGGGAGGCGCTCACCGCCGACGCGGAGACGCTGGCCCAGGAGCTCGAGGCCTCGCAGGCGGAGCTGAGCGAGCTTCGCGAAAAGCTCGCCGCCGAGGAGGCCCGCGCGCGGGAGGCCGACGATCTCCGCCGCCAGGTCGAGGAGGCGCGCGAGGCGGGCGAGACCGCCGCCGCGGCCGTCCGCCACGAGCTCGACCGGGTCCGCGAGGAGACGCACAAGGAGGCGATGCGCCGGGCCGAGATCGAGAAGCGGTTCAAGGACGCGGCGCAGGAGGCCGAGCGGCTCCGCGAGGAGGCTGCGGAGGCTGCGAGAATCGCGGAGGCCGCGGTCCTGGAAGAGGTGACGCCGCCGCCACCCCCTCCGCCGCCCGGCCGGGAACCGATCGTCCTCCTGCCCTCCCGCCTCAAGGCGGGGAAGGGGCTCGACATCGGCACGGTCAACCTCGTCTCGGCCGCGCAGAACGAGAAGGGCGAGACGGAGATCCGGCTCCAGCGGAACGTCTTCATCGACGTCGAGATCACGCCCTACACGAAGGCGATGCTGACGAAGCTCGACGTCGGCTACGTCATCCAGGGAAAGCGGATGTACATCCTGGGCGAGCCGGCCTTCCAGCTCGCGAACGTCCTGAACCGCCGGACCCGCCGGCCGATGAAGGACGGGCTGATTTCTCCAAAGGAGCAGGACGCGCTGCCGGTGATGAAGCTGCTGATCGGCTCGATCGTCGGCGAGCCGCGCACGACGGGCGAGGTCTGCTTCTACTCCGTGCCGGGCGACCCCGTCGACAGCGATCTCTCGGTCGCGTACCACCGCGACCTTTTCGACGCGGTGCTGAAGTCGCTCGGCTACAAGCCCTCGCACATCCTGGAGGGCCACGCGGTGACGTTCGCGGAGCTGGCCGAGGAGGACTTCACCGGGATCGGCGTCTCCTGCGGCGGTGGGATGTTCAACGTCTGCGTCGCCTACAAGTCGATGCCGGCGCTCTCGTTCTCGTCGTCGCGGAGCGGCGACTGGGTGGACATGAACGTCGCCCAGGTGCTCGGGATCAAGCCCGAGAAGGCGGCGCAGCTCAAGGAGAAGGGCGTCGACCTGATGAAGCCGATGAACCGCGAGGAGGACGCGATCGCGATCTACTACCGGAACCTCGTGCAGTACAACATCAACAACATCGCCGAGCGGTTCCGCTCGGCCGACAACATGCCGACGTTCAAGGACCCGATCACGATCGTCTTCTCGGGTGGCACGTCGATGGCGGGGAACTTCATCGAGCTGGTGAAGGACGTCTTCAAGAAGATCGACTTCCCGATCCCGGTGAAGGAGATCCGGATGGCGAAGGACCCGCTCAACGCGACGGCGAAGGGCGCGCTGGTGGCGGCGCAGCTCGAGATGGCCAACCAGGCCTCATCCTAAGAAAACCAAAGCTTGCCCGCCCAAGGCCCTGCGAAGGCGGGAGACACGGAGAAGATCTGTTCATGATGACGCTGTGCCTGATGGTCGCCCTGGCCCAGGACAAGCCCGCCGCGAAGAAGTATCCGTGCTTCTCAATCGAGGCGAAGCCCGTCGATCACGAGATCCGGGTCACGATCAACGGCGAGGCGTATCCTTTGACCGGCGCGTCGGTCCAAGCCACCCCACTCAAGACAGGGGCCAATGTCGTCACCGTGGCGTTCACCGCCCGCGCGGGCCGGGATCGGGCGAAGTCAAAGGGCTCCTCGCTCAAGCTCGGCGTGAGCCCCTCCCTGACTCCCGGAGCGGACGAAGTTGTTTTTCTTTGCGACGTGGTCTCAAAGGAAGGCGCCACGGAATGCGTGGTGCGGTTCGAGATGAAGGACCTTGTCCCCGGGACCTGCCGGACGGTCGAGCGCCACTGGTTCGACCCGGAGCGGAAGAAGCCGTCCGAGGAGTACGAGTCGGAATGGGAGCCGCTGACGGGGACGATCGCGTCGAGCGTCCACCGCGAGTGGTCCGACAACGGCCGGAAGAAGCACGAGGTCCGGGTCCGGGCGGAGAAGATCGCGGCGGCCGAATACTACACACCCGACGGCTCGCTCGGCGCGGAGATCAAGGACGGCGCCGGCTGGGCCCGTCAGTGGCACGACAACGGCCGGGTTTGCCAGGAGAGCCCCTACCGGAACGGGGTGGTCGAGGGCGAGGAGAAGGACTACTTCGAATCGGGGAAGGTCCAGAACGTCACGAACTACGCGGCCGGCAAACTGCAGGGGACATTCCGCCGCTTCGATGAGTCGGGGACGATGAGAGTCGAAGGGGCGCACGCCTCGGGCGAGAAGGATGGCATCTGGATCCGTCACGATGAGACGGGAAAGGAAGTGGCCCGCTCGGTATTCGAGAAGGGCAAGCGAGTGAAGGGCGACGATCCATTCGAGGATTGAGAGGAAAACCACAGAGACACAGAGGCACGGAGAAGCGAAGGTTCTGTGTCGTCCCCCCCCCCCGGGGGGGGAGGGGGAATCCGTAAGGGTATTTCTTCTCGGTGTCTCCGTGCCTCTGTGGTTGTCTTCTTTCACTCTCCCAGCAGGAAGCGCACCTCGTCCAGCCGCAGCACGTTCTCGACGCCGATCCCTGCGCCGCCGGGGAGGACCGACGTGATGTCGGCGAGGCTGATCTCCTTGATCTGGTCCGCGTCCAGCTTGCCGTTCTCGTCCTGGCTGTCCTGCGCCAGCTCCAGGCTCGTGAAGGGAAGCGTCAGCTTCTTCCAGCCGTCGGCGGCCTTGAGCTCGACGAGCTTCTGGTAGCGCGAGCCGTCCTTCTCCTGGACGCTGATCATGAACGTCCCGTCGTGCGTGGTCTTGAGCGAGAGCTCCAGCGCCGTCGCCTTCTTCAGGTCCACCTTTTCGAGGTTGCGCAGCAGCCCCTGGATCTTCGCGGCCTGGCGCGTGTAGGTCATCCTGAGCGACTGCTTGCCGCCGTCCGGGCACGCGTCGGCGTCGATCGCCACGGGCGCTTCGAAGAGCGTGATTCGGGGCGTCTCGGCGATCTCGAAGCCGACGGGGATCCAGCGGATCGAGGGCGACTCGAAGGTGTCGACGAGGTGGACCTTCCCGGACTTCGCGACGCCCGTCGATTGGGGCGCGGCCTGGGACGAGAACAGCACCTCGTCCAGCCACATCAGCCGCGGGCCCTTGACGTCGGGCAGCATCCGGACGAGGAAGTTGCCGAGGTCCATCACGGTGATGGACTCGATCGCGTCGAGGTCGAGCTTGCCCGCGCCGCCCTTCGCCGGATCTTCGGGCGCGAACTCGTCGACGTTGAGGACGACCTCCTGCCACGCCCCGGCGGGGCAGTACAGCGAGGCCTGGTAGTTCGCGCCGCCCGCCTGGTTCAGGCCGACCAGGATCGCGGTCGCGCTGGTGCACTTCACCCAGAAGCGCATCGACTTCATCCCGGTGAAATCCTTGGGACGCTGGAGCGACAGGAGGCGGATCGTCGCCGGGCTGAGCTCATAAGAGTAGACCAGCGCGCCCTTGCCCGACTTGACGTGCTGCGCGTCGCGGGTGATCGCGAGCTTCGAGTCGGCGTCGGCGCCGAAGCCGGCCCCGTCCTCGATCTTGACCGCCGTCCAGCCCGCGAGCTCGGACTCGAAGTCGTCGACTTTCACGATCTTTGGGCCGTCCTGCGCCCGCGCCGCGAGCGAGAGAGTAAGAAGGGCCATGGCCGCCAGGATGCGTCCGCTCATAAGGTCTCCCCGTGATTGCTGATGTCGAATCCTACCGCACGCGGGTCGCGGAGGTTTCAGGATCCGTCGGAAAACGGTGGAGCCGGGCGCGAGGTTGGCGTAGGCTGGCCCCATGAAAACCCTCCTGCTCCTGGTCGTCCCGCTCCTCGCGCCCGGGGAGCCGCCGCGCGCGATCCGCGTCCTCGTCTGGGACGAGCAGCAGCCCGAGCAGAAGAAGGCCTACGAGAACTTCCTCGGGAACGCGCTCGCCGATCACCTCGGAAAGCAGGAGGGCCTCGCCGTCAAAACCGCCTGCCTCGCGGACGCCGAGCAGGGGATCTCCGACGCGGCGCTCGACGCGTGCGACGTCCTCGTCTGGTGGGGCCACGTGAAGAATTCCCAGGTCGATCCCGAGAAGGGAAGGAAGATCGTCGAGCGCATCAAGTCGGGGAAGCTCTCCTTCATCGCGCTCCACTCGGCCCACTGGTCCACGCCGTTCGTCGAGGCGATGAACGAGCGGACGCGCATGGACGTCGAGAAGCTGTACCCAAAAGAGGATGCCGCGGGGGAGAAGTTCGAGGTCGAGTTCGTCCCGCCCGCGAAGCGGTACGTCGTGCCGGCGCGCGACGCGCGGCGGACGCCCGCGATCGAGCTCCGCAAGTTTCCCGGCGGCCCGACGCAGGTCAAGGTCCACCTTCCCACGTGCTGCTTCCCGGCGTACCGCGCTGACGGCAAGCCGAGCACCCTCGTCGTCCTCAAGCCCGACCACGCGATCGCGAAGGGGCTGCCGAAGTCGTTCCAGAACCCGCAGGACGAGATGTACGACGAGCCGTTCCACGTCCCCGAGCCCGACGAGGTCATCCTCGAGGAGCGCTGGGCGACGGGCGAGTGGTTCCGGAGCGGCTGCGCGTGGACGCTCGGGAAGGGCCGGATCTTCTACTTCCGGCCGGGACACGAGACCTACCCCGTGTTCAAGGACGCGAACGTGCTGAAGGTCGTGGAGAACGCGGTCCGCTGGGCGGGGGCGCGATGAACCTTCCGCGCGGGGGGCCGTTCATCCCCTCATGAAGTCCTTCCTGTGCGACTTCCTGGTCGGGATGGCGATCTCGCTGGGGTTCGGCGGGGTGCTCTGCTTTCTGCTCTACTACCCCGGGTGAGCGCGCGGGATCAGGCGAGGAGCCCGACCCGCAACTGGCCGCCGGGGTAGCAGGCGACGAACCACGAGAACTCGGCGGCGTCGAAGTAGAGGCGGTCTCCCCGCGCGCCGAAGAGGCCGAGCACGAAATCCGCGTTCTTCAGGAACGCCTCGCCCGTCGACTCGAATCCAAAGGACCCGTCCCAGAACATCACCGGGCCCTGGGGATCGACGATCGCCTCCATCGTCCGCTTGAACGTCGGGATGCCGACCGAGCCGGTCCAGCCCTCGAGACCCACGGTGCCGCGGATGGTCCCCTTGATCAGCGCGTCGGTCACCCCGACGTTCTCCTTCGGGATGCCGCCCAGCGCGCGGTCAAAGAACTGCGACAGCAGCTCTCGCGAGTCCGCGTAGTAGACGAACTTCCAGCCGTCGTACTGCGAGACCATCGACGGCTTCACCCGGTCGGGCACGAGCGTGATGATGGTGTTCACGGGGATGCCCGGCGTCGTCAGCGTGTAGATGGGATCGTACTGCACCGCCATCGGCTTGAGCTGCGCGAGCAGCTCCTTCCTCATCTCGTCAGGCGTCGACCCGCGCTTGCCCGCCTGGCCGACGACGTGGACCGCCGTCCAGTCGGGAATCACCTGGCGGATCTGGTTCAGCGTGTCGGGCAGCTGCGCCTGGAAGAGCGCCGGCACGACGTTGACCGTCTTCGTCGACAGGGGCGGCGTCTGGATGATCATTGGGACCCACGCGAGGATATCAGGCGGCGCGCTCGGAGTAAAGGAAGCGGGGCGGTGGAACCTGGCCTGCCGGGAGGGTAGACTCCACGACGATCATGGACGATCTGCCTGAAGAAGTGCCGGGACCCCAAGGTCGGATCCTCTTCCGACACCCGAATCGCAAGGTGAGCTTCGTCACCCTCGTCATAAGCCTTGCCTTTATCGCCATGGCCTTCGTCTCCTTCAAAGGGAGCGGCGGCTTGGCTTGGCCCCTATGGGGCTCCGGGTCCCCCGAGGCCGATTCCCACCGCTTCGTGTTTCTCCTGGGTTCTGCCGCGTGTGGTCTGATCGGACTTCTGTCCGGTGTCCTCTCCGTGATCCTGGTGTGGACGCACCGGTACATGGAGATCGATGTCGACACGCGGACGCTGGTCGATGTGAAGCGAACTCCGTTCCAACGGCGGTCGAAAGAACATGGGCCGGCCACGATCGAGCGCATCGTCGTTCTCGAGATGCCTCCCTCGGACAATGACGCCAGCCCCATCGTTCCCAACTGCCGCGTGGAGATCCGGTTCCACAAAGGCGCGGATCTGGTCCTCGGCACGGGAAGCGATTGGAGGGCGAAGAGACTGGCCCGGCGAATTGCCGACCTGACCGGCGCGGAACTCGGGGAGGAAAAGGTCCCGAGATGAATGGGCCGGGCCTCTCCTACTTCAGGGAGAAGAGGTAGGCGATCATGTCCCGCAGGTCGTCCCGCGGAAGCAGCGTGTCGAAGCCCTGCGGCATGATCGAGGTCTTCCCCTGAACGATCGCCTCGACCGACGCCCGCGGGATCCGCTTCTCCGTCCGGTCCGCCTGCATCAGCGTGATGGCGTCCGCCGTCTCGCGGACGATCAGGCCGTCGTAGACCGCGCCGTCCTTCGAGCGCACCCGCCACGGCTCGTAGCCGCGCGCGAAGCTCGCGCTCGGGAAGACGACTGCTTCGAGGAGGTCCTTGGGCTGGCGGATCGAGCCGATCTTCGAGAGGTCGGGGCCCACGCGGGCGCCCTGGCCGTTCACCGCGTGGCACGCGGTGCACGCGGCGCGTTGGCCCTGGAACACCTCGCGGCCCTTCGCGGCGTCGCCGCCGTGGAGCGCCGGCTCGAGCTCCGCGAGCCGCGCCTTCATCTGCTCCGTGTCGACCTCGAGCTTCTTGAGCAGCGGCTCGGCCGACGTCCGCACGTCCTCGGGGTAGCCCTTGAGCGTCCGGCGGAGCGCCTCGGCCTGGAGGCTCTCGAGCGCCGCCGCCTTCGAGAGCGCCTCGACCAGGCGCTGGCCGGTCTTGCCGTTCGTCGAGCGCTCGTACGCGCCGAGCAGCTTGGGGAGCTCCAGCGCGCCCGCCGCCGGGAGCGCCTGCGAGAGCGTGCCGAGCTGCGCGTCGCTCAGCCCCGCCGCGCCCAGCCCCTGCGACGCGCTGACGCGCAGCAGCACCGGCGCCTCGGGCTTCAGGCATTCGAAGACGAACGTGAAGATCGTGCTGTCGAGTTTCGCCACGCGCGCGGCCGCCGCCGCGAAGGCCTCGACCCGCAGCTCCGTCCTGCGCTGGTCGTCCTTCGCGATCCCGAGGAGCGTGTCGTCGAAGTCCGTGACGCCGCCCGCGCGGAGCGTCGCGACCGCCTGCCGGACCACGCGCGGGTCGGGATGGTCGAGTGACCAGCGGATCTCGGCCGACCAGGTCGCGGGGAATCGGTCGAGCGGCGCCTGGGCCATCGCCTCCAGCACCGCGATCCGCATCTCGGACGAGAGTTCCTTGCGGCGCAGCGCCGAGGCCGCGAGGTCCTGCACCGACGTGTCCTTTGCGAAGCCCGTCAGGATGCCCGCCATCTCGGGGCGCGGCTTCGATTCGCCCAGCCAGTCCTGGAGGAGGTTCAGGATCTCCTTCGACCAGCCGCGCGCGGCGAGGATCTCGAGCGCCGTCTTCTGGAGCGCCGGGTTCGACGGGTCGAGGCACGGCGTCACCTGCTCGCGGGCGAGGCTCCCGCCGTCCATCTGGTCGAGCGCGATGAGTGCGGCGCGCCGGGCGATCGGGCTCTCGCTCCCGAGGAAGGGGAGCGTCCCGTCGCGGTCGTGGATCTCGATCAGGGCGTAGATGAGCGAGTGCTCGAGGAACCGGTCGCGGCCCTCCTTGAGCGCCAGGAAAAGGTCGGCGACGGCGGCCTTGTCTCCGATCCGCCCGAGCGCCGTGGCGGCCTCGCGCGCGAGGTGCGGGAGATCGTCGCGCAGGATCTTGAGGAGCCGGGGCACGCACTCGGGATCGCGGTGGAGGCCGGCGGAAGAGGCGGCGGCCATCCGGACGCCCGGGTCCGGGTCGGCGAGCGACGGCCGCGATGCCGCGCGCGCCTCGGGGCCGTCGATGCGGGCGAGCGCCCAGACGGCGTTCCGTCGCGCGCGGGCCGACGGGCTCTTGAGCGCCTCCTGCACGTACGCCGCGCCTCGCCTCGCGCCCTCGTCGATCGCGCGGTCGCGCACGGCGAACCGGTCGTCGTCCAGCATCGCGGCGAGCGACGTGTCGAGCGGGAGATTGAGGCCGCGCGGGTCCTGGACCTTCGGTGCATTCTTGCGCCGGACGCGGTAGATGCCGCCGCGGACCTGGGGCTTGTCGACGCGCGAGGTCGGGCAGCCGATGCGGAACCAGCCGCCCGTGTCGATCACGAGGAGGCTGCCGTCGGCGTCCTCCAGGACGTCGGTCGGGTGGAAGTCCGGATGGGTCGAGACGAGGAAGTCCTCGTTCCGCGCACGGAACGTCGCGCCGTCGCGCTCGACGATGTGGCGCTGGACCTTGTGGACGTTGAACTGGGCGCTGAAGAAGTTGTCCGTGTACTCCTTGCCGAACGCGCGCCCGCGGTAGCGCATGAGTCCGGAGGGCGCGACCCAGCCGACGTCGACCATCGATGGCAGGAGGTCGCCGGTCCTTTTGAATTCCTTCACGACGTCGGCGTAGGGGAAGACGCCGCCCCAGATGCAGTGGATGATCGAGTCGATGCGGCGCGGCTGCGAGTGGAGGATGGCGACGGTCGCGAGCCCTTCGCCGTCCTCGGTGAACGCGACCTCGACCGGGTTGTCCATCCCGCCGCCGCAGACGACCTCGATCGCGCTGCCGTCGGGCTTCGCGCGGAAGATGCGGGCGGCTTGCCCGCTCAGGGTCGTCCCGTCGGACGTGCGGATCTGGTGGCCGTGGCGGCCGTCGGACCAGTAGATCCGTCCGCTGGGGTGGAGGAACGGGCCGTGGATGTCGGCGGCGTTCCCGTTGGAGCCGAACTTGGTGACGATCTCCTCGCGCTTCTCGACCTTGCCGTCGGGGCCGGGCGTCAGCTTCCACACGCTGGGCGGCGCGCAGACGTAGAGCGAGCCCCGGTGCCAGAGCGAGCCCATGGGGAACGTCAGGCCCTCGGCGAAGACGAGGCTCTTGTCGAACACGCCGTCGCCGTGGGTGTCCTCGAGGCGGAGGATCCGGTGGGGCGGCGCCTTGAGCAGTTCCTCGAACCGGATGTTGACGCCCGAGGAGTCGCCGACATAGAGGCGGCCCTGCTCGTCGAAGCCCGCCATGATGGGCCGGTCGACGATCGGAGGCATCGCGACCTTCTCGACGACGAAGCCCTCGGGGACCTGGAGGACCGGCTCGTCCTCCGGTGCGGCCCGGGCGGCCGGGCTCGCGAGGAGCAGGGCGGCGAGAAGTATCTTCTTCGGCATGATGGCCTCCGATTCTAGTACGCCGGGTCGGTCCGCGTCATTTCTTTCAATTGCAACAAAAGGGGCCCGGAAAGCAGATGTTTGCAGGAGTCTTGAATGGCAAGCCCCCCGGGGGAATACTTACCCGGGCGGATGGGCGTTTCTGGTTCGGCACGTTTTGGGAGACCTGCGATGGGCGCGAATTCGGCGGTGGTCCTGGCCGTGGTTCTTTCGTCCTTCGTCCAGGCCCGGGAAGGGCGGGAGTACAAGGCGTGGGCTTCATGCAAGCCGGGCACGTGGATCAAGACCCGGATGGAGGTCGAGCGGGGCGGTGACGTTGCGGTTGCGGAAATGACCACCTCGCTGGTGGAAGTGACCAAGGAGAAGGTGGTTCTCGAGCAGTCGGGGAAAATGACCTCCAGGGGAAAGACGGTGGAGATTCCCGCCCAGAAGGTCGAGCCGGGGCCCAAGGATGTCGAAGGAGGGAAGCTCCTCAAGCAGGGCGACGAGGAGCTCGAGGTGGATGGGAAGAAGCTGAAGTGCCACTTCGAAGAGACCGAGGTGGAAGACAAGGGGGTCAAGAGTCTCTACAAGGTGTGGCGGAACTCGACCGTGCCCGGGGGCATGGTTCGAACAGAGATCCGGCCGGCGGGAGCCCCGGCCGCAACGACTCGCATCATGACGCTTCAGTGGGAGAAAAAGTAGATTCCCCGTCATCAGGCGGCCCGGCATTCTGGACGCGGGCACAAGATCGCCGTCTCCCCTGCGCTGCAATCTGTTAGGCTCACCGGAACTGGCTGAACGGAGGATCCATGCACTGGGTGATGCTCGCCGCGCTGGCCGCGCAGTCGACGTTCCTGCCGCTCGACCGCGGCGAGGACACCATGGAAAAGAAGACCGGGCTTTGGTTCCGCCCGGACCTGGGGAAGGCCGAGGATGTACTGCCGCTCAAGACGCGGATGTGGGCGACGAAGGAGTCGGTCACGGGCGGCGTCGCGCTCAAGTGCGTTTTCGAGAAGGGCGCGCGCGGGAAGCTGACGTTCGAGAAGGAGAACTGGCCGGCCGGGAGCGCGGGGATCACGTTCTACGCGAAAGCCTCGAAGCCCGTGAAGGTCATCGTCGGCATGAAGGCCTTCAGGCCGGTCGAGATCGGGACGGATTGGAAGAAGCACGATCTCACGTGGGAGTCGCTCGAATCGACCCGGGAGAAGCCTGAGATCGGCTGGCAGTTCGTCTTCCGGATCTCCTCGCCGATCGAGGAGCGGACGATCCTCTGGCTCGACCGGATCGGCGTCGAGACGGTCTTCGATCCGTCGCCGAAGATCGAGCCGCAGTCGGGGCCGGACGCGACCTTCTCGAGCAAGGAGATGCTGTACGGCGCGGAGCACCTGGCGAAGACGCTGGCGCGGGCGAAGTCGAAGCAGCCGTTCAAGGTGATCGCGCTCGGCGACTCGATCACGGCGGGCGCGCAGATGACGCGCGGCTCGCTCGAGATCAAGGCGGCCGACGGCGTGCAGTTCCTCTACTTCTCGCATCTCGCGCGCCTGTGGGAGGAGCACTTCGGCTTCAAGGGGATCGCGCCCGTCCAGTTCGGCCACGGCGGCTGGACGGCGGAGAAGGCGATGGAGGTGGTCGACAAGGAGGTCGTCGCGGCGGCGGGGCCGGACGACCTGGTGATCCTCCAATTCGGCGGGAACGACATGTCGTGGGCGGGCAAGTCGGCGGCGCAGTGGAAGGAGTCGATGAAGAAGCTGATCGCCCGCGTGAAGACGAAGACCGACCAGGTCCTGCTCATGGGGACCACCGCGGGAGGCGACCTCGTGAAGAAGAAGGCGGAGACCGAGAAGACGCTGAAGGAGCTGGTCGCGGAGGAGAAGGTCGCGGCGGCGGACACGGGGAAGTTCTTCTACTACCGGGGCGACGCGTTTGCCTACGCGATGCTGGCGAACGAGTTCCATCCCGACTTCATGGGCCACATCACGATGGCGGAGATGATCGCGCCGATCCTGACGGGGAAGGAGCGGGTGTATCCGGAGTAGGATCGAAGGGAGAGGCCGGGAGAATGGAGAGGCGATGAGCCGGTTTCCAAGCTCGCGGACTCTCCCCGCTCTCGACCTCTCCTTTCGTTACTTGCCGTCCTTGAGGATCTTCTCCACGATTTCGTTCCAGATCTTGTAGCCGTCGTCGTTCATGTGGAGGCCGTCCGCGCGCAGGAGTTCCGGGCGCGCCTTGCCCTCGGTGTTCTCCATCTTGCTCCGCGTGTCGATGTAGCCCAGGCGCTCGTCGGTCTTCGTGAATTCGCGGACGAGGTCGTTCGCCTTCTTGCACTTGTCGTCCTCGGACGCGCGGGCGACGTTCGGGAAGAGCGAGATGTAGTAGACCTTTGTCTTCGGCAGCGCCGCGTGGACCTTCTTGACGAGTTCCTTGAAGGCGTCGGCGACCTGCTCGGGGGTCTTCCCGCCGTGGATGTCGTTCCCGCCCGCGAAGGCGATCACGGTCTTCGGCTTGTACGCGGTCACGATCCGCTCTGCGAAGTGGGCGGCGTCGCCCATCTCGGAACCGCCGAAGCCGCGGTTGATGACGGGCAGGTCGGGGAACGCCTCCTTCGTCTTCCAGAGCTTGATCGACGAGCTGCCGACGAAGACGATGCCGTTCTCGGGCGGCGCCGCCTTCTTGTCCGCCTCCTCGAACTTCTTGATGTCGGCTTCCCATTTGTCTTGGAGGACGAGGGCAACGAGAAGGACGAGCAGGGCGCGCATCACTTCGCCCCTTCCTTGAAGAGAGCGGAGACCTCGGTGTCGGTGAGCGCCTTCTTGTAGATGCGCACGTCGTCGACGATGCCTTTCGCGGGCCAGGCCCACTGCTGCGAGCCGGGCGCGGCCATGCCTATCTTCCAGGTCGTGGTGCCGTAGTCGCGCGCCTTCGACTTGGCGGGCCAGTCGTCCGAGTTCGCCATCTCGCCGTTCACGTAGATCTTGGTCGAGCCGCCCGCGTGGTCGACGACCCCGACCACGTGGTACCATTGGCCGGGCTCGTACTCGGCGTCCCACGTGCCCGCGCCCTTCCACTCGGGCTCCTCGGGCTTGGGCCCGGCGAGCCAGTGCTCGAAGACGAACTTCTTGTCCTTCCCGTAGCGGATCCCCTCGTGCCAGCCGGCCTTGTTGATGACTCCGTAGTTCGAGGTGTTGTCGGCGTCCTCCTTGCCGGGCGGCACGTCGGCGGGCTTGAACCAGGCCGAGAGCGTGTAGCTCCCCTCGTTCACCTTGTCGAGATCGGGTGAGCTCGGGATCTCGAGGTGGCCCCCGCTTCCGTCGAAGCTCGCGCCGTTCCCGCTCTTCCCGGGAACCCACGCGACCTTGCCCTGGGCCACGACGGCGCGATTGTGGCCCGACGCGTCGGCCGGGCCGTCGTCCAGCTTGAGGTGGACGAGGAGGTCGGGGTGGGTGGGCTTCGCCGCGGGGGCCTCGACTTTCGCAGCCGGAACCGGAGGCGGCGGCTTGGGAGCCTCCATCACGGGGGCCTTCGGCGCTTCCATCATCGGCGGCTTCGTGGCCGGGGTGGACACGGGAGCGGTCGGGCCGTTGCAGGCGGCGATGAAGACGAGGGCGGCGCTGGCGATCGATCTCATGGTCGTTCTCCTCCGGCGGGTCCAACTGTTAAGTGTGGAATCGGATTCCTCACTTAACAGTTGGACTCTAGTTTGCTGGGGAAGCCCCGTCAAGCAGTCCCCAAGTGTTAAGTGACGAATCCGATCTGTAACTTGACACTTGGGGAATATGTGAATGTCAGTCGGCCAGGGGCTTGACCCGCAGGTTCTTGAACCAGACGGTGCTGCCGGGGTCGTGGCCCTGGAGGGCGAACGTCCCCTTGTCGATGATCCGCCCCTTGAACTGCTTGGGCGTGTAGTCTTCGGGCTGCGTCCACTCGTTCACGCTCTTGCCGTTGAGGCGGATCTCGATCTTCTTCCCCTGGACGAGGATGTGGTACTCGAACCACTCGTCGTCCTTCACCGGGCACTTGTCGAGGTCCTTGACGGCGTAGAGGCTCCCGGTCTTCCGCGGGTCCTTGAAGCCGTCCGCGCAGATCTGGCACTCGAACCCCTTGTCGGGCCAGCTCTTCTCCTGGTACTCCGAGTGGATGTAGATGCCGGAGTTCGAGTTGGGCTTGCAGAGCACGTCCGCCTTGAACTCGAAATTCTTGAAGACGTGGCTGTTCACGTCGCCGACGTAGAACAGGTGCGAGCGCTGGCCGTTGCAGGTCATGTGGCCGTCCTCGACCTTCCACGTCTCGGTGTTCTCCCCGGCCTTCCAGCCGGCCAGGTCCTTGCCGTTGAAGAGGCTGATGAAGCCGTCCTTGTCCTTCTCCTGCCCGGTGCAGAGCAGGACGGCGATCGCGATCAGGTGCTTCACGGGTATCCTCCTGAAAACCGACCCTATATAACGAAAGGGGCGGGCATCGCGCCACATTTCTTCGGTGTTCCTTATAGGAAGCCATGAACCTCCTCCTCGCCCTCCTCCTCGTCGCGCAGGACGAGGCGGAGCAGTCGGTGAAGAAGCTGCGCGTCGCGCCGGGGCTCAAGGCCGAACTCTGGGCCGCCGAGCCGCAGGCCGTCAACATCGTCGGCTTCACGATCGACGACCGCATGCGCTTCTACGTCACCGAGACCCACCGGCGCCACACGAGCGTCTACGAGGTGTGGGACCGCGCGGAGTGGCAGGACGGCGACCTCGCGGCGCGCACGGTCGCCGACCGCGTCGCCGTCTATCGCAAGCACCTGGGCGCCGAGGCCGCGAAGCTCGAGGTCGAGTCGGAGCGCATCCGCGTCCTCGAGGACCGCGCGGGCCGCGGCCGGGCGGACTTTGCGATCACGTTCGCGGAAGGCTTCAACACGCTGGCCGACGGCCTGGGCTCCGGCGTCCTCGCGCGCGGCGACGACGTCTGGTTCACCTGCGTGCCGAACCTCTGGCACTTCAAGGCGTCGGCGGGCGGCAGCGCGGCCGAACGAAAAGTCCTCCACACGGGCTTCGGCGTCCACATGGGCTCGGGCGCGCACGACCTCCACGGCCTCTGCTTCGGCCCCGACGGGAAGATCTACTTCAGCATGGGCGACCGCGGGCTGAACGTCGGGACGATCGCGCTCCCCGACACCGGCGCGGTGCTCCGCTGCAACCCCGACGGCTCGGAGCTCGAGGTCGTGGCGACGGGCGTGCGCAATCCCGAGCAGCTGGCGTTCGACGCGCTCGGCAATCTCTGGTCCGGCGACAACAACTCCGACGCGGGCGATAAGGCCCGCTGGGTGTGGGTCCTGGAGGGCGGCGACTCGGGCTGGCGGTTCGGCTACCAGCACAACATCCTGAAAAGCCCGTGGATGGTCGAGAAGCAGTGGGCCATCGAGGCCGGGGCGACCGCCCCCTCGCTCGTTCCGCCCGTCGGCTACATCGGCCACGGCCCGTCGGGGATCGCGTTCTACGGGGGCACCGGGTTGCCGGCCGCGTACGACGACCACTTCTTCATGGCCGACTTTCCCGGCGGCGTTCGCTCGTTCGCGGTGAAGGCCAAGGGGGCGGGCTACGAGCTCGTCGACGAGAAGGAGTTCCTCTGGGAGCTGTGGCCCACCGACGTCGAGGTCGGACCCGACGGCGCGGTCTACGTCTCCGACTGGGTGCAGGGCTGGGCGAAGCCGGAAAAGGGGCGGATCTTCAAGGTCACCGACCCCGCGCTCGCTCGCGATCCGCTCGTCCTTGACACGAAGAAGCTCCTCGCCGAGGGAATGGAGAAGCGGCCGGTCGAGGAACTCGCGGCGCTCCTCGGCCACCGCAACCAGCGCGTGCGGCAGGCCGCGCAGTTCGCGCTGGCGTCGCGCGGCGCGGAGGCCGAGCTGGCGATGATCGCGGGGAAGGGCCCGCTCCTCGCCCGGCTCCACGCGATCTGGGGACTCGGGCAGCTCAAAAGGACGGAGCCGCTCCTCGCGCTCCTCGCCGACCCCGACCCCGAGGTCCGCGCCCAGGCGGCGAAAGTCCTGGGCGATCGTCGCGAGGCGAAGGCGTTCGAGAAGCTCGTCGCGACGCTCGCGGACGAAAGCCTGCGCGTGCGGCTCTTCGCGGCGATCGCGCTCGGGCGATTGGGCCGCCGGGAAGCGGTCGCGCCCCTCCTGGGAATGCTCCGCGAAAACGCGGACCGCGACCCGTTCCTCCGACACGCGGGCGTGGCCGCGCTCGCGTGGATCGGCGACGCGGACGCGATCCTCAAGGAGCGCTCGCTCGACGCGCTCCTCGTCCTCCGGCGCCTCGAGCGGCCCGAGGTCGCCTCGTACCTGGAGGGGCCCGGGACGGCGCTCGAGGCGGCGCGCGCGATCCACGATGTCCCGATCCCCGCGGCGATGCCCGCGCTCGCGGCGATGATCGCGAAGCCGTCCTGCCCCGAGCCGATCCTCTCCCGCGTGCTGAACGCGAATTTCCGGCTGGCCGACGCGAAGGCGCTCGGCGCCTTCATCGCACGGGGGGACGCGCCCGAGGCGATGCGCGGGGAGGCGCTCCGCATGCTCGCCGACTGGGAGCGCCCGTCGGGCCGTGACCGCGTGATGGGCCTCTGGCGTCCGCTGGAGCCGCGCGACCCGAAGGCCGCGCTCGACGCGCTGGGGGCGATCGAGACGGTGCCGGAGGCGCTCCGTGTCGACTTCCTCCGCGCCCAGGCGGCGCTCCGGGATCCGCGGGCCGGGGCGGCGCTCGCCGCCGCGCTCGAGGATCGCGACGAGGCGGTGCGGCGCGAGGCGGTGCGGCTGGTCGTCCAGTCGAGCGTCTCCAACAAGGCGGAGCTTCTCGTCCGGCTCTCGGCGGAGAAGAATCCGCTGCCGGTGCGGCAGCAGGCGATCGCGTCGATGGGCGACGTGGAAGGCGCGGACGCGGCGCTCGGGGCGCTGCTCGACCAGTTGCTCGAAGGAAAACTTCCGGCCGCGCTCCGGTTCGACGCGCTCGAGGCGGCGGGGAAGCGGCCGGCGCTCCGCGAGCGGCTGGCGAAAGTCGAGGCGACGCGGAAGAAGGACGACCCGCTGGCGGCGTACCGCGAGGTGCTCGAGGGCGGCGACGCGAAGGCGGGGCGGGCGATCTTTTTCGAGCGGCTCGACGTGGCCTGTCTGCGCTGCCACCAGGTGAAGGACAAGGGCGGGACGGTCGGCCCGCCGCTCACGAAAATCGGGGCGGAGAAGACGCGCGAGTACCTCCTGGAGTCGATCCTCTTCCCGAACAAGGAGATCGCGAAGGGCTACGGGCAGGAGACGTTCGCGCTCAAGAACGAGGACATCGTCTCGGGCCGGATCGAGAAGGAGGGCGACGCGGAGGTCGTGCTCCTCCTCGCCGACGGGCAGCGGAACACGATCGCCAAGCCGGAGATCCGCGCGCGCAAGCCGGCGCTCTCCGCGATGCCCGAGGATGTGGTCAAGGCGCTTTCGAAGCGCGACCTGCGTGACCTCGTCGCGTTCCTCGCGGAACTCAAGCGGTGATTCCCGTCGAGCCGCCTTCCGAGCCCTTCCGCGCCGGGAAAGCCTTCCTCTGCCTGGGCCTGGTCATCCTGGCGCAGATCGTCGTCGGAGTGGTGATCGTGATCGTGGCGAAGGTGATCAAGCCGGGGATGATCGATCCGATGAAGGAGCCCGACCTGGTCACGGCGATGATCTTCATCGGCGGGCTGGCCACCGCCGCAGCCACGCTGGGCGCGGCCCGCCTCTGGGCGTGGCCCCTCGTCCGGGACCGCACGCTCGCAGGACTCGGGCTGTTTCTTCCGCGGCCGGCCACAATCCTGCTCTGCGCGGCGCTCGGGGCGGCCCTCTCGTGCGCCTACCTCGCGATCGCCCTCTGGGTCATCCCGGCGGGACCCGACGTGAAGGGCGGTCCGATGGCCCAGGCGGCGGGTCGCGGCGGGCTGTCGAGGCTTGCGTGGGCGTTGATGGCGGTCGTGATCGCGCCCCCGGGCGAAGAACTCCTCTTTCGTGGGATGCTTCTGAAGGGGCTTGCCGCGAGCTGGGGGATGGCCTGGGCCTCAATCGTCGCCACCCTGATCTTCGTGGCGCTGCACTTGACGGAAACGATCCACTACTGGCCGGCGAACCTTTTCATCCTGGTGATGGCGATCACCGCGCTCGCGATCCGGCTGCGGACGGGGAGCGTGGTGGCGTCGATGGCGTTCCACGCCGCGTACAACGGGGTCATCGTGACCGCCGTGTACCTCTCGCCGGCCAGCCTCTGAGCGTTCAGGGCTTGGGCTCGGTCCGGATCACCTCGCCCGTGACGGCGTCCACGAAGACCCGCGTGACCTTGCCGTCGGCGAAGACGTCGACCTCCGCTTCGGGCGGGCCCTTCTCGTCGACATCGAAGTCCGCGTAGACGGCCTTTCCCGGCACTTTTTTCAGCGCCGCCTCGATCGCCTTCTTGAGCGTGATCCTTACGGCGGCCAGGATTTTCGAGTCGTCGTCCGTCGCGGCCTCCTTCCCGGTCAACGTGCCGTCCTTGAGGTCGATCGTCACCTCCATCGTCTTGCGATCCTTGGCGACGAAAACGATGAAGCAGGGTTTGCCCTCGTTTTCCTCCATGTAGGCGCTGAGGGGCTTCCAGTCGGGGACTTCCTTGGACGCCTTCTCGATCGCTTCGGAGAGGCTCAGCTTGGCGTCCTTGAGAAGTTTGCCGTAGTCGGGCCCGGCAACCAGGATGGCCGCGAGGAGGGAGGCGGCGAGGTTCATCGGGGGCGCGGGACCGGACCCCCGCGCCGGGGATCCGGTCCGGCGTTCACCCTTTAGCTCTTCTTGTCGTCCTTGTCCTTGTCGTGATGCTTGTGATGGCGGTGATGGTGGTGCTTCTTGTGCTTGTGGTGGTGCTTTCGGCGCTTGCCGTCCTTGTCACCGTCCTTGTCGCCATCGTTCTGGACGGCCGCCTGCGGGGCGGACCCGTCGAGGGCCATCGCGGCGGACGGGCCGAAGAACGACAGGCCCAGGACGACCATCATGGCTGCGAGGAACTTGGTCATGGCTCTTCTCCTTTGGATTCTTTGCCTCTATCCAATCCATGGCCGCGGGACAGGAGGGTGATTAACAAATTCGGGGAAAAACAAAACGGCGGGGAGGAGGCGGCCCTCCGCCCCGCCGAAGTGTTGACGAAATCGCGGCGCGATTTCGTTGACAGTTATCAGGCGAGCTCCACGGGACGGCCCGATTTGGCCGACGCGTAGATCCCGTCGATGATCTTCATGAGCTTGTGGGCCTCGCCCGGAACATTGAGCGGGGCTTCCTTGTCCTCCAGGA
>JBGPCZ010000059.1:0-31098 GCA_041482015.1 Planctomycetota bacterium
AGCTCGCCCTGGTTGAAGTCCCGGCTCGTGGAGCCGACCGTGACCCCGAGCCCGATCTGGAAGGGATCCACCCCGCCGAGAGTCCCCTGCGGGGCGCTCCCGAAGCGGATCGTCTGGGACAGGAGCGACTGGAAGCCCAGCCGCGCCGACTTGTACCCCGTCGTCGTCGCGTTGGCCAGGTTGTTCCCGATCGTGTCCAGCTGGAACTGCTGGGCGCTCAGCCCCGAGAGGGCCGAGCCCATCGCCCGCACTAGTGACATAGGTCTCCTTACCCAGGCTTCTCGGTGGGTCGTCCCACGCGAGGCCAGCCCGATCCTAAAAAATCCCCACCTTCTTACAGCCCTACTTCCAGCCTTACAGCAGCACCGTGCTGTCGATCTGCGTGATCACGCCGTCCTTCATCGTCCGGGCGTCGAGCGCCGTCACCACCGTCCGGTTTCTCACGTTCACGATGAACGAGAGGTCGCGGAGCAGGAGCAACGCCGTCTGCGAGCCTTTCGCGTCGGCCTTCGCCACGCCCTGGTTCATGCGGCCAAGGTCCTCCGGCGAAAGCTCGATCCCGCGCGACGCCAGCCGCTTCTCCGCGTGGCCCGAGAACGTCAGCTCCCGGGACATCACCTCCGCGAAACCGGGAGCCGCCCCCGTCCCGCCGTCCGGCGGGGGCTGCGAAGAACCGGGCTGGATCCTTCCGATCTCCATCGCCGCCTCCTACTGGCCCAGGATCTCCGTGACCGAGTTGACGGGCAGCTTCTGCGACCCCACCACCAGGCTCACGTTCCCGTTCTCCAGCACCACGCTCGAGACGACCCCCGAGACCTCCTGCCCGCCCGCGGTCAGCCCCTTGACCGACTTGCCGATCATCGCGCTGCCCGACGACATCTGCATGAACTTCTCGAACGAGGACAGGCTGTCCGTCAGGGACGCCGACTGCTCGAGGCTCTGGAGCCCGACCAGCTGCTGGATGAAATCGCTGTTCTTCAGGGGATCCAGCGGGTCCTGCGACGTGAGCTCGGACGTCAGGATCTTCAGGAACTGGTCCCGCGAAATCGACGCCCGGCCCGAGGCCGTCGCGGGACTGCTCGCGGGCGCCGCCGTCGTGTCCGTCACACCTGCAACCATTTGAAACCTCCTCTTGAACTCAAGCCACCACGTCGAACAACTGCATGCGCGAAGAACGGACCCGTTCTCCGACGGAACCGCCCAGGGGATCGGAGACGTCCATCGCGTACGACGGCGCCCCCGACCGGGGCCGGCCGTCGTCCGGGTCCTGCTGCGCCGCCTGCTGGAACGAAGGGTCTACCAGGACCTGGAACTCGCCCACGTGGATCCCTTGCTGCTCGAGGGAATCCTTCAGCGACTGCAGGTTGGACAGGATCATCTCCTTCGCCGCGACGCTTTCCGCCTGGAGCGTCCCGTGGAGCACGCGCTGCCGGATCGAGAGATCCACCTTCAACTCCCCGAGATTGGGCGGGTTGAGGGCGATCTTGATCCGCGCACTGCCGCGGGACTGCGTGAGCCGGGCCGCCTGGACGATCCTGTCGACCAGCTCCGCACGGTCCCCGGGGCCCTCCTGGACCTCGGCGGCCGGCGTCGCTCCCGACGGACCCGTCGCGACGGACGGAAACTCCGTGATCCCTCCCACCGCCGGCCCGGGCCGGGCCGCGGTCGGACGCTCGATGACTTCGACTTCCTGGACGGAGACCGCCTCCACGATGACCGGCATCGGCGCCGCGAAGGCGGCCGGCGCGGCCATCGGATCCGTTCCCGCGGGCGGATTCACCGTGAGATCCCCGGTCGACGAGAGGACATCCTCCTTCGCCGGGACGCCCGCGAGGAGGGCGAACGCCGGGTCCTGTTCCGACGTCGGCGACGGGACCTCCCGGGCCGCACTCTCCGCGACGGTGCTCGACGGAACTTCGACCGCCGGTGCTGCGACCGCGCCGTCGACCGGAGGCTGGACCCCGGCCTCGGGGGGCGTACAAACCAGACCGTCTGTTTTGTCCGGGGCTCCCTCCACGGGAAGGCCCGCGCGCTTCTTGAGCTCGTCCAGGGCCTGCAACAAATCCTGGATCTCCCGGGTCGACGAGCCGGGCCCGGACGCTGCGCTTCGATCGGAGCCGGCCGGGGCCGCGCTCTTCATCCCCTCGAGGATCCTGCGGATCTGTTCCAGCTGGACGCCGCTGCCGTCGGTCGGCGGCTCCTCGCGGGAACGCCGTTCCGCCTCGCGCTGCGACTGTTCCCGATCGCGGACAACCTGGTCGTCGGACTTCCTGGCGACTTTCGGTTCGTCGCGAGGCGCCGAAGCGTGGTCAACGGCCGGGGCCTGGGACTGGGGGGTCGAGTCCTTCGATTCCTCCGCGGCCTTGGGCGGCTCGGTCGACTGGCCCAGGAGACCCTGGAGCATCGACGAGACGTTCTCGAGGAACGACGACACGTCGGGCAGTTTCGGCGCGAGCGGGAGCGGGCCCCCCGTATCAATGGGAAGGAGGCTCTTCACCATGCCGAACACGGACTGAATCGCGTTCACCAAGTGCGCTCACCCTCTTCGATGCCCGGTGACGGGCACGAAAGAGACGAAGATCGCACCTCGCCTGAAGCGAGGCCCCAGCCATCCATGGCGGGTCACCCAGCCCTGCTCCCAGGGCTAACGTGACCCCTCTTCCGGAGTGTTTATCCCTATACCCCTAGGGAACCCTTTTGAACTCCTCGACCAGCCGTTCGGCGCGCGTCTTCGCCCCTGCGGGGGCGTCCTCGGGAAGCCGCCGGAACTCCGTCTCGAAGAGCGGATCGGTCCGCACGGTTTCGAGCACCTCGGCGGCCTTGCCGGGCTTCATCGCGCGCAAGTAACGCACGAAGCGGGCGTCGTCCCAGCTCTTCATGAGCGAGACAATCCCCGCCCCGTCCATCTTAGATAGGATCGGCAGGTTGGCCGCCACTTCTGCATCCGATTTGGCCGCCGCCAGCGCCTCCTGGTCCTTCCTGAGCAGGTCCTGGTCCTCCCTGAGCTTCCGGCGCCCGGCCGCCAGGTCATCCTGGTCCCTCCGCACCGTGCCCAGCAGCCCGGCAACCCGGGTGTCGAGCCTCTGGAGCTCGTGCTCGCGGAGGTCCAGGGTCTCCTGGCGGGAGCGCTGCGTCCCCTCGAGTTCCCGGCGCTCCTCGTCGGAGTGGGCGGGGGTCCGTTCCACCGTCTTCTCCTTGGGGGTCCGCAGGACCGTGACCGCCTCGCCCACGCGCTCCGCCGTGAGCGCGCCGCTCGAGAAGAGGACGACCGCGATGACCGCCAGGAGGGCGAGGGTGTAGGCCGCCACCGCGGCGTACGCCCTGACCAGCGCTGCGACCAGGTTCTTCATGACTCCATCCCCGCCATGTTCTGGGAGACCTCGTCGAGGAATTTCCGCTCGGCCAGGTCCTGCCCGGCCTGCCAGGCCTTGAGCTGGCGCTCGCGGTATTTCTCCAGCACCCGGACCTCCTTGCGCGCCTCGGTGAGCGCCTGCCGCTTCACGGCCTCGACCTTCCCGAGGTCCTTCAGCCGCTCCGCCCCCTCGCGGATCCTCCGCTCCAGCGCGGCCAGGTATCCCTCCTGGAGGCGGATCTGGACGACGTTGACCGTGTTCTTCTTCAGCCCGCGGATCGCGTCCTTGCCCTCGTTCTCCTCCGCCAGGAGGCGGACGATCCCCTGGTTCTGCTCGCGGACCGCCTGCTGGGCGATCGCGAGATCACGCCTCGCAAGGTCCTCCTTGAGCCGGCGGACCTCGAGGATCTGCTCGAAGCGGAACTTGAAGGCCTTCGGCATCTACTTCGCGCCTCCGGCAAATCCCTTCACCAGGTCCAGCAGCGCTTTCCGGCTTTCTTCGAGGGAGGGCTTCTCCTGGATCGTCTGGCGGAGGAATCTCAGGATCGCGGGGTGCGCCTGAACCGCCTGGTCGACTTCCGGGTTCGTCCCCTTGACGTACATCCCCACGCTGATGAGGTCCTCCGCCCCCTTGTGGGCGGCGAGCAGCATCTTCACCCGCGCGGCCGCCTCCTGGTGCTCGGGCGTCGTGACGTCGATCATGAGCCGCGAGATGCTCGCCAGCACATCGAGCGCGGGGTAGTGGTTCCGCACCGCCAGGTCGCGCGAGAGCCAGATGTGGCCGTCGAGAATCGACCGCGACGTGTCGGCGATCGGCTCGTTCACGTCGTCGCCCTCGACGAGCACCGTGTAGATCCCGGTGATCGAGCCGCGTTCGGAGCAGCCCGCGCGCTCGAGGAGCCGCGGCAGGATCGCGAAGACGGAGGGCGGGTAGCCCTTCGTGGCCGCGGGCTCGCGCACCGACAGGCCGATCTCGCGCTGGGCGTTCGCCATGCGCGTGATCGAATCCATGAGGAGGAGGACATCCATCCCCTCGTCGCGGAAGAACTCGGCGATGGCGGTCGCGGCGAACGGGGCGCGAACGCGGAGGAGCGCCGGGCGGTCGCTGGTCTCGACGACGACGACGCTCCGCTTGAGGCCCTCGGCCCCGAGGTCCTTCTCGACGAACTCGCGCACCTCGCGGCCGCGCTCGCCGACGAGGGCGATGACGGTCGCCTGCGCGGCGGTGCCGCGCGCGCACATCCCCAATAGGGTGCTCTTGCCGACGCCCGATCCGGCGAAGAGGCCGAGGCGCTGCCCCTTCCCGCAGGTGTGGAGCGCGTCGATCGCACGGACGCCCGTCCCGAGCGCCTTGAGGATACGGTCCCGCTTGAGCGGGTGGGGCGCGCGGGCGTGGAGCGGGTTCAGGCGCTCGCGCGTCGCGGGCGGGCCGCCGTCGAGCGCGTTCCCCTGCGAGTCGATCACGCGGCCGAGCAGGCCCCGGCCGACGGCCACGCGCTGCGCGGAGGCGAGGCAGCGGACGACGTCGCCCCGCCGCACCCCCGCGAGGTCGCCCAGCGGCATGAGGAGCGCGACCTCCTCGCGGAAGCCCACGACCTCGCAGTTCACCGGCTCACCCCCCACGGTGCGGATCTCGCACACCGCGCCCACGGGGAGCGCCAGCCCCTCGGCCTCGACGACGAGCCCCACCGCCTGCCGCACGCGACCCTGGATGCGGGCGGGCTCGAGGTCGGGCAGCAGTTCGAGGCAGCGGTCGAAGATCATCCGAGCAGCCCCCGCTCGATCTCCTCGAGCTGCGCGGCGATCGTGGCGTCCACGTGGCCCTCGCGCGTCGAGACGATGCAGCCGCCGCGGCCCACCGCGTCGGAACCCTCGATCGCGACGTCGAGGATGTCGGTGAAATCGCGGCGCAGGTCGGGCAGGAAGGCCTCGAGGGCCGAGAGGTCGTCGGGGTGGGCGAGGATCCGGATCACCTGCCGGCTGGCCGTCAGCTCGACCGCGCGCCGGACGTTCTTCGCCGCGATCGCCTCGGAGGCCCGGATCTCCTTCTTCACGATCTTCTCCGCGATGGCGACGGCGAGACGGACGAGGTCGCGCTCGGCGGCGGCCGCGATCTCGGCGCGCTTCGCCTGGACGGCCTCCGCGGCCCTCTTCAAAAGGTCGCGCGCGGCGGCGACCTCGGGGGCCAGGCGCTCGCGCTCGGACTTCTGGGCGGAGGCCAGGGCCTCGGCCCGCCCCTTCTCGAACCCCTCGCGGCGCGCCTCCTCGCGGATGCGGTCGCACTCCTTCATCGCGGCGCCGAGGATCTCCTTCGCCTTAGCGACCTGCTCCTGGGCGCGGAGTTCCTCCTCGAAGGACTGGAGCTCGAACGGGCGCATCTCGCTCATGCGACCACCCTTTCGGCGCCGCCGCGGCCCTCGATGACGAGTTCGCCGGCCTCCTCGAGGCGGAGGACCTCGTCGACGATCTGGTGCTGCGCGGCCTCGACGTCGGTGACGCGCACGGGCCCGATGAGCTCCATCTCCTCCGTGATCCGCTCGACGGCGCGCTTGGACATGTTCTTGAAGAACTTGTCCTTGAGCTCGGGGTTGGCGGTCTTGAGCGCGAGCGACAGCCGGGACGCGTCGATGCTCTTCAGAAGGTTCTGGACGCCGCGGTCGTTGACGCGGAGGAGGTCCGCGAAGGTGAACATGAGGCGGCGGATCTTCTCGACGAGCTCGGGCTCCTCGGCCTTGAGGCCCTCGAGGATGCTTCTTTCTGTCGAGCGCTGGATCTGGTTGAGGAGGAAGGCGGCGGTCTGGACGCCGTCGGTCTCGCGCGTCTCGGGGGAGGCGAAGGTGAACATGCGGCCCTCGAGCGCCTTCTCGACCTGCTGGACGACCGCGGGGTTGGTGGGCTCCATGTTGGCCAGGCGCTTGATGACCTCCTGCTGCTTGGCGAGGGGAAGGCTCTCGACGATCTTCGCCGCCTTGTCCGGCGGAAGGTGGGAGAGGATGAGGGCGATCATCTGGGGGTGCTCCTCGCCAACGAGCGCGACCAGGTTCTCGGGGGCGGTCTTCTTGAGGAATTCGAAGTGGCCGCGGCCCAGGACGTTCTCGGCGGAGTCGAGGATCTTGCGCGCCTCGGCGGGAGAGTGGATCTTTTCGAGGAGCTTGAGCGCGGCGCCGGGGCCGCCCTGGTCGATGATGGGAGGCGCCACGGCCACCTGGTAGAACTCGCGGAGAACGCGCTCCCGCTCCTCCTTGCTCGGGGGGCTGCTCTCGAGGCGGACGATCTCCACCGCGACCTTCTCCTGCTCGGTCTTCTCGAGCTGGGCGATGAGCCGCCCGGCCGCCTCGTGCTCGAGGGAGACCAGGAGCACCGCCGCCTTGCGAGGCCCGCCCTCACCGCCCTTGTCCGCCATAGCCCGATCTCCTGATGACTACCTGTTCTGCTCGCCCATCCACTGCTTGAGGCCGACCGCCGCGCCCGCGGGGTTCCGGCTGATCACGTCCTGGATGCCCTGCTTGACGCGGTTGATGTTGTCCTGCGACGTGAGGACCGGCTGGGGGACGTCGATCTCGGGCCCCTCCGCCAGCTGCGCGGTGAGCGACTGGATCTCCTCGACGGTGCCGCGGGGCATCGCGCCCCTGAGGAGCCGGAAGAAGATGATGAGCGCGACGAAGCCAAGCACGACCATCGCGATCGTGGCCCCCTTCGCGCTGAGGAACTCCACCACGCGCTCGCTCGCCGCGACCGGGGCGGCCTGCTCGGGCTTCTTGCTGGGGACGAACATGACGCTCAGGTTGGTCAGCGCAGTGGCATCGTCGAACCCGGACGCCTTGGCGATCAGGCTCTTCACGTCTTGCAGCTGGAGCTTGTCTTCCGGCTCCTGGGGGATCATGACGGCGACCGTCACCTTCTTGATGATTCCCGCGGGAATGATGTCTTTGCGGTACTCCTCGTTGAAGATGTTCTGCTCCTTGCTCTCGGATTCGGTCTCGTCCTTGCCGGCGGCCCCCGCCTCGGTCGGACCGACCTGGCTTTCGCCCTTGATTCCGCCCACGCCGCCCGCCGGCTTGGACTTCTCGACGCGCTTCCGCTCCTCGGCCACTTTCGCCTGCGGTTTCTCGTGGGTCTTCTTTTCGATGAGGCTTTCAATAGCATCGGCCTGCGCCTTGACGGCCACGATGGCGCCCCTGAAGAGGTCCTTGATCTTCTCCTTGATGTCCGTCTCGAGGCGGGCCTCGAGGTCGCGGATCTCGCCGGTGGAGGCGAGATTCCCGTTGTCCCGGGGGATGCGGTAGGCGTTGCCCTGCGTGTCCATGATGTGGACGCGGTCGGCATCGAGGCCCGGCACCGCGCGGGCCACGAGACCCGCGATCGCCTTGGCCTGCTTGCCCCCGAATGAAGCGGAGGACTGGAGCTCGACCTGGACGGAGGCGCTGGCCTTCGCCCCATCGCGGAACCCCAGCTGCTGGGACTCCGAGGCGGGGCTCAGGATGACGCTCGCGTTGCGGACGCCGTCGACCTTCCGGATCATGGCCTGGAGCTGGCGCTGCAGCGCGACCTGGTAGCGCTTCTTCAGCTGCCATTCGGAGGCGATGATGTCGGAGCTCTCGAGGAAACTCCAGACGGCGCGGTCGCTCATCACGCCGTCGCCGGCCAGCTCGAGGACGACACGCTCGGCCTCCTCGCGGGGGACGTAGATGTCGAGGTTGCGGACCTCGTACTTGACGTTCTTCTCCTGGAGCTTCTTGAGGACGTCGCCGCGCTCGGCGTCGGGGATTTCGTGGCCGACGACGCGGACCATCGACTCGCCCACGCCGCTCGTGGAGCCCCAGACGAGGACGAGAGCCATGACGGTCGCGGCGACGGCGAGGCCCGTCCTCTGGGACGTGCTGAGGTTGGCCCACATCCGCTGGATGTACTCGAGTGCGCGCTTGAAGATGTCCATTCTAACCCCTCATCCTCTCTCCCGTTTCCGTTACCGCCCCGCCGCCCGCGATCAGATCCGCATCCGCTGGATCTCGTCGAAGGCGTCGACCAGCTTGTTCCGCATCTGCATCAAGGTCTCGAACGCGATCTGCGACTTCTTGAAGGCGATCATGACCTGGTCCTCCGAGGCCTCGCCCTTCGTGAATTTCTCCAAAACCTGGTCCGCCTCCTGCTGGAGCTTGTTGACGCTCGCGATCGAATCCTGGAGGATCTCCTTGAACGAGCGCTCGCCCTCGGCGGGTCCGGTCGATCCGGGCCCGGCGGGGCCGGGACCGACCGGCTTGATCGGCCCCAGGTTGCTGCCGATGTTCTCGAGCATCGATTCTCCCCCGTTACGCCAGGAGCCGCATCGTCGCGGCGCTCATCGACTTGAACATGTCCACGGCCGTCAGGTTCGCCTCGTACGCCCGCGCGGCGGACATCATGTCGACCGTCTCGACGATCGGGTGGACGTTCGGGTAATACACGAAGCCCGCGTCCTTCTCGCCGGAGGAGGCGGGCACCGCGTGCGGGTGGCCCTCGTTGTGCTCCACGCGGAAGGGCGACAGGTCGTCGACGACCTTCGGGGTGGCCACGCCGAAGACCTTGTTCCCCTTCGCGGGTGTCCCCTGGACGAAGACGGCCTGCTTGCGCCGGTAGGGGAGGTGGCGGACCCACGACTGGCCGTCGGGCGTCCGGCTGACCTCCTGCGACGCGCTCGTGGTGTCGGCGTTCGCGAGGTTGTTCGCGATGAGATCCATGCGGAGGCGCTGGGCGCGCATCCCACTGGCGCTGATGTCGATCGAGCTCACGTCCATAAGCTACCCCCTCACGCGATCACGCGCTCGCCGATCGCCTCGCGCATCATCGTGAACTGATGCGAAAGGAGGCTGGCCGCCAGGTTGTGGAGGCCGCCGTTCTTGGCCAGCTTGCCCATCTCTATATCCAGATCGACGTTGTTCTCGATGTGCTTGAGGATCCCCGTCTCCCTCGAATCGATCGTCCGGAGCTGGAGTCCGTCGGCGGTCGGGCGGACGTTGCGGGTCGACGGCATCTCGAAAACGCCGGTGGGCGTGTCGCGCCGATCGTTGAACGCGCGGGCGAGGGCCTTCTCGAATCCGGCCACGTCGACGTCCATCGCCTTGTAGCCCACCGTCTCGACGTTCGCGATGTTGTTCGCGATCGCCTTGTGGCGGGCGCTCGTATACTGCATCATCGCCTCCAGCGCGGGGATCGATCCCCGGTTGAACAGGGTACTCAACATCCTACTTTCACCTTCCTTCCCCCTCGAAAGAGACTCCGGCTCCGCCCATCAAGCGCAACCTCCGTGCCAGAATCCCAGCGAACTTTCAGTCTCAACCCACTGCCTACCAAGCGGATAGAATCGCCCCATCAGCCACCCCTGGGAGGCCGGAAATCCGTTCCGCCCCCCCGGCAAATCCTTCCCTGTCCAAAAACTGCCTCGCAGTTTTTTTCCTAGCCCGCCTCCCATTTCTTAAGCTTGTCGCGCAGCGTCCGGGAGGTGATGCCGAGCTGGCGGGCCGTCTTCTCGCGGTTCCCGCCATACGCCTTCAGGTTCTCCTCGATCACCCGCCGTTCGACCTCCTCCAGCGTCACGCCCACCAGGGACTGCGCCGGCCGGGCCTGGCCCTCCAGCCACGGGGCGATCATCTCCCCCGAGATCTCATCCCCGGGACAGAGGACCGCCGCCCGCTCGATCACGTTGGCCAGCTCGCGCACGTTTCCCGGCCAGTCGTAGTCGCACAGCCGCTTCATCGCGCCCTTGGAGACGCGTTTCTTGTGCTTCTTCAAAAAGTGGTCCGCCAGCACCGGGATCTCCTCGCGGCGATCGCGCAACGGCTTGAGCTTCACGGGCAGCACGTTGAGCCGGTAGTACAGGTCCTCCCGGAACCGGCCCTTCGCCACCTCCGCCGGCAGATCGCGGTTCGTCGTCGCCACGACGCGCACGTCGACCCGGCGCGTCTGGCTCGACCCGACCCGCTCGAACGCCCGCTCCTGCAGGACCCGGAGCAGCTTCGCCTGCAGGCCGGGATCGATCTCGCTCACCTCGTCGAGCAGCAGCGTCCCGCCCTCCGCCAGCTCGAACCGGCCCTTCCGCATCCGCTCCGCCCCCGTGAACGCGCCCCTTTCGTGTCCGAACATCTCGCTCTCGAGGAGACCCGCCGAGAGCGCAGCGCAGTTCACCGCCAGGAACGGCGCCGCCCGCCGCTTCGACAGCTGGTGGAGCGTCCGGGCCGCGACCTCCTTCCCCGTTCCGCTCTCCCCCGTGACGAGCACCGTCGCGTCGCTCTGGGCCGCGCGCTCGAGAAGCTGGTGGATCTCGCGAGTCGCCGCCGTCCACACCGCCTCGCCGTTCGATTCCGCGACGCGCGCGCGCAGCACCTCGTTCTCGACGGAGAGCGCCCGGTGCTCGAGGGCGCGGTCGACCAGCAGCTCCAGCTCGTCGAGCTTGAACGGCTTGATGATGTAGTCGTACGCGCCCTTCTTCATCGCGCCGACCGCGCTCTCGACCGTGCCGTGCGCGGTGATGATGACGACGGGCACGTCGGCCGCGAGGCGCTTCGCCTCCTCGAGCACCGCCATCCCGTCCATCCCCGGCATTTTGAGGTCGCTGATCACGAGGTCGTAGCTTTCCGTCGCGAACCGCTCCATCGCGGGGCGGCCCGAGTCGAACGCGTCGACCGCGTGGCCCGCGCGCCGAAGGGCCTCCGCGATCGCGTCCCTCAGGATCGCCTCGTCGTCCGCGACCAGGATCTTACTCACACTCTCACCGTGAACGTGGCCCCGCGACCCGGGTTGTTCCTCGCCTCGATCGCGCCGCCGTGCGCCTCGACGATCTTCTGGGCGATCGCGAGGCCCAGCCCGGTGCCCTTCGCCTTGCTCGTCACGAACGGCGTGAAGAGCTTGTCCATCATGTCGGCCGGGATGCCCGGACCGGTATCCTCGAACGAGGCGGTCGTCCCGCGCGTCGCGACGCGGAGGGTGCCGCCCGGCTCCATCGCCTGGACCGCGTTGAGGATCACGTTCAGGAAAACCCGGGACATCATCTCGCCGTCGACGGCGGCCGACGCGCCGTCCAGGTCGCGGAGGACGGCGATCCCCTTCTCCCCGATCGCGGCGCGCGCGAGATCAAGCGCCGCCTCGACGATCGTCGCGAGCGGCTGCACCGTCTTCCGCGGCTCGAGGTCCCGGCCATAGGTCAGCATGTCCTCGACGAGCTTCTCCAGGCCGGCGACGGCGGAGAGGATCCGGTCGAGCGTGCGGACCTTCTCCGCGTCGGAGTCGAGGTCGCGGCGGAGCATGGAGGCGTAGAGCTGGATGCCGCCGAGGGGGTTCCGGATCTCGTGGGCGAGGGCGGCGGCCATGCGGCCGAGCATCTCGAGGCGCGTCTTGCGGGAGAGCTGGCGGTCCTTCTCCGCGACCTGGCGCTGGAGCTCGCCGATCCTCTGGTAGGACTGGGCGAGCTTCTCGGTGGCCTGGTTGAACGTCTGCATCAACCGGGCCAGCTCGCCGATCTCCCCGGGCTGGGTCATCGCCACTCCCACTTCCTTCCCCCTCGATATGATAAAGTAAACCGTTTACTTTATCACATCACTTCTGGCCGTCGATGAAGCGCGGATCGGGGCCGGGGGGGCCGCCGCCCCCGTAGGCGCCGCGCGCGCGCTTCTTCGTCATCAATTCCTTGAGCTGCTCGGCGGTCGAGACGCGCTGGCGTTCGAGCACCACGCGCGCCTCGTCCTCGAGGCGGACCAGCTCACGGAGGAGGCCCTTCGTCTCCTCGACTGCCGCCTCCACCTCGCGGATCGTCGCCTCGTCGATCGAGCCGCGGAGCTCGACCCACCGCCCCTTCGTGGCGGACAGGTCCTTCTCGAGCTCCTCGACCTCGGCCATGATCCCCCGCTTCCGCTCCACGACCATCATCAGCGCGTCGATGTCGCCGCCGCCGAGGACCCGCTTCTGCTCCTCCGCCACCGCCGCGAGCTCGCGGTACTTCGACTGCTGGAGCCGCAGGCCCTCCAGGAACCGCGCCGCCTCCGTCACTGGACGAGCTCCTTCCCGAGCGCCTCGAGCGCCGGGCGCCACACGTCCTTCCCGCGGCCGGCGAGCGACATGTCGAACGCATCCTTCTTCTCGTCGTAGATCGCCCGGCCGTTCTCGTAGTCGCGCCGCGCCTCCTCCCGGCGGCCCAGCCGGAGGTAGGCCTGAGCGCGGCCGACCAGGCCCCACAGCCGCTCGTCGGAGGTGAGCGTCGCGCGGTACGCCGCGCTGTACGCCTCGACGGCCTTCTCCCAGAGGCCCTGTCCCAGGAAGGCGTCCCCCCGGAGGAACCGCGCCTGCTGGCGGGGCTCCGATTCAGGATCCGCCAGGGTCTCGATCCGTGAAAGCTCCTCCATCGCGAGCGGCCAGTCGCGCTCCGCCAGCGCCGCCCGCGCCAGCAGGGAACTCGCCTCGACCGCGCCCGCGCGATGGTCGAAGCTCCCGGCGTACCGCTCGAGGTACTCGCGCAGGTCTCCGCGCCCCTCCGCCGCGAGCTTCCGGCGCCGGTTCGACGGGTCCGTCGCGGGGACGGAGGCGGCCAGCTCGAGGCGCGCGCGGCCCCGCCCGAGCAGCGCGTCGGCCCACCGGGGATCGCGGGGATCGATCGCGAGCCCCTCGCTCCCGCCCAGGATCCGGCCGAACTCCTCGACCGCGTCCTCACGCAGGCCCAGCTCCGCGAACATCCTTCCGCGCTCGAGAAGCGCGCGAGGAAGGAGGGGATCGTCCGGCTTCGCGCGGGCGACGAACTCGGCGAAAACCGAGAGCGCGTCGGACCCCCCGACGGCCGGGGACCGGGCGCAACCGGCCCGCTTCAACTCCTGTGCCTGGAAGAAGAGGCCCTCGGTGTTCGCGCGGGGCTGCATCTCGAAGAACCGGCGGTACAGTGCCGCCGCGTGGGGATGGAGTCGGCCCGCGGCGCACGCGTCGGCCGCGTCGCGCACCGCCCGCTCGCGCTCGGCGGGATCGGCGAAGAGCGCCGCCGCCGCGAGGTAGCGGTCCGCCGCCTTCGCGTGCTCCCCGGCCTGGAGCCAGAGGCGCGCGTGGTCGCGGGCGTACACGGTCGACGCCGGGTAGAGCCGCGTGAGGTCGCGGTAGAGCCCCGCGTAGCGCGCGAGCGCGGCGCGGTCCGTCTCCTTCTCCCACCCGCGGCGCAGTGCGTCGTAGAACTCGTCGAAGTCGAAGCCCGTCTCCTCGAAGACCGCCGGGCGGCGGATCTCGGCCAGGCCCGCCGAGAGCGAGCCGAGGGGATCGGCGGCCCGGACGCGCACCTCGAGCTCGTGCAGGCCAAGGACCAGCCGCGCGACGGGGGCGAGCGGCGAGTTGCCGCGGAACAGCCGTTCGCACACCTCGACGCAGTCCGCGTTCCCCGCCCGCTGGTGGAGGACCGCCTTGAAGAGGAGCGCCTGGTCGCGCCCCGCGGCGTCGCCCAAGAGGCGCTCCGCCTCGTCCAGCGCGCCGCGCGCGTCGCCGTCGCGGCGGTGAAGCCGCGTCAGCGCCTTGCCCCGCTCGAGCTGGAGCCGTCCCTGGTCCTCCGCTCGGGGGAACTCCGGGAGCTCGCGGTCGAGGACGAGGAGCATCTCCCGGTAGCGGCCGGTGCGCCAGTAGATGTCCGACTGGGTGAGGAACGCGCGGAGGCGCCTCTCGGGGGGCGCGCCGCGGAGGTACTCGGAGACGCGGCTGGCGGACTCGTCGAGCAGCGCCTCCCGCGCGGCTGGATCGCGGAGGGCCCGCTTGGCCAGGGCGCGCGCGAGGTCGAGCGCGACCTCGGGGAGGACGCCGGCCTCGTGGATCTCGGTGTATCGGGCCACCGCCTCGCGGAAGTAGCCCCGCTCGTCGAGCAGCCGGGCGATCTCCCGCTGGAGCTTCCAGGTGCGATCGGCGTCGAAGCCCCCGGAGCGGGCGGTGGAGAGCGCGGCCCAGGCCGCGGCCAGCGCGTAGGGCCCCGGAAATTCCCCCGCCCGCGCGCGGAGCACGATCGACCGGCCCAGCAGGTGCTGGACCTCCGGCAGCCGCCGGCTCTCGCCGCGCGAGCCGATGAAGGCGCGGAGGAGGGGCTCCGTGCCCGCGGGGTCGACCTCGACGCGACGGCGGAGATCCTCGACCGCGGCCTGCTCGCGCTCCTCGCGCAGCTCGGAGGACCGGGCGAAGCGCGGGAGGAACACCAGCGAGGCGATCGCCAGCGCGGCCGCCACGAGCGGCCATTCGCGGGCCAGGACGGAGAGCGACGGGCGGGCCATGGACCTCCTACCTATTGCCTATCCAATGCCTACTGCGGCTTGGGCGCCTCCGCGTCCTCCGACTTCATGATCTTGAGGACCTCGGAGAGGCTCCGGTGGCGGAGGAGCATCTTGATCTTCTCGATGCGCGCGAAGACGGCCTCGGGATACAGCCGGTGGCCCGACGGGGTCCGCTCCTCCTCCGTGATGAGCCCCATCATGGTGTAGTTGTGGATGGTCTGGCGCGAGAGGCCGCTGTACTTCATGACCTCCCCGATCTTGAAGAGCTTCTTCGGGGTCATCCTTCCTCCTTCGAGACCTTAACAGCGCCCGCGGCACCCCTCTCGAATGTAAATTATAAACTATAAATTGACTTAGGGCAAGCCCAGACTGGTGGATTTCCGGGGCCAAAAACTGCGAGGCAGGTTTTTGACTTATGTCCCGAGGTAGGTCCCCACGCTCCGGGCCGAGCGGATCAGCTCGTGGTCCCTCGGGACCAGCCGCACCTTCCCGGCCACATCCTTGATCGCCACGTCGGTGAACCGCCCCTTCTGGACCGCCACCATCCGGCCCCACTTCCCCTGGAGCACCAGCTCGGCCGCCCCGCAGCCGAACCGCGTCGACAGCACCCGGTCATTGGGCGTCGGATGGCCGGCCCGCTGGAGGTGGCCCAGCACCGTCACCCGCGCCTCGTACCCCGTCTTCTTCTGGAGCTCGGCGCCGACCTTCTGCGCGCTCCCCGCCCCTTCCGCCAGCACCGCCAGCGTGAACCGCCGCGTCTTGTGCCGCTCCCGGATGTATTCGGCCACCTCGTCCAGATCGTTCTTCAGTTCCGGGATCAGGATCACGTCCGCCCCGCCCGCGACTCCCGCGTACAGCGCGATCCACCCGGCGGTCCGGCCCATCACCTCAACCACCATGATCCGCCGGTGCGCGTCGGCCGTGGAGTGGAGCGACTCGATCGCCGTCGCCGCGACGCTCACCGCGCTGTCGAAGCCGAAGGTGACGTGGGTCGCCGCGACATCGTTGTCGATCGTCTTGGGCACGCCCACGATCCTCGCGCCCTTCTTCGAGAACTCGTGCGCGATCTTCAGCGTCCCGTCACCGCCGATGACGACGATCCCGTCGAGCCCCCACCTCCGGTAGTTCCCCATCGCGGCGCCGAGCTGTTTGACCGGGTCGCCCCGGTTCGAGGTTCCAATGATCGTCCCGCCGCGCGAGAGGATCCCCGAGACGTCGTCGAACGACAGTTCGCGGGCGTGGTCGTGGATCAGGCCCTCGAACCCGTCCTCGATGCCGAGCACCTCGACGCCCTTGATGAGGAGCGTCTTCACCACGCCGCGGATCACGGCGTTGAGCCCGGGGGCGTCGCCGCCCCCCGTGAGAATTCCGATGCGTCTCGCCATCCGAGTCGTTTATAATCGCCGGAACCCAAAGGAGCAATCGAGAAATGCTCGCCCTCCTGCTATCCCTGCTGTCGGTCCACGCCGTCCCCGCGGCCGCGTTCCAGGACAGCGAGGTCGACCGCATCATGCTCCGCTTCCGGCAGCGCGCCTCGCAGATCAAGAACGAGGCCCTCTTCAAGAAGCTGCTCGTCGACACGCGCGCGGAGCTGGAGAAGTTCCTCCAGGAAAAGCCCAAGGACAAGGACGCGCACCGGGCCGCGTGGCACATCGCCGAGAACCACATGATCCTCCAGGAGACCGACAAGGCGCTGGAGCGGGTCGACTCGTTCCTCCGGGACTTCCCCGGCTCGGAGTACGCGCCGCAGGCCCGGTTCGAGCGGGCCGACCTCCGGCTTCAGCGCGAGGACGACGCCGGGGCACGCGCGGCGTTCGAGGAATTCCTGAAGCTCCACCCCAAGGACGAGCGGGCGCTCATGGCGCGGATGGGCATCGCCGTGACGCTCCAGAACGAGCGCCGGTACGACGAGGCGGCGGCGATGCTCAAGGCCGCCCGCGACGCGCACAAGGACCGGCGCGAATCCTGGGGCGCGGTGATGCAGCTCGCGGTCGTCTACCACGTCCAGGAGAAGAACAAGGAGGCGCGCGCGGCGCTCGAGGACATCATCCGGAACTGCCCCGACCGCGAGCCGGGCGAGGTCGCGCGGCGCCACCTTTCGGAGTACCTGAAGATCGGGCAGGACGCCCCCGCGTTCGCGGAGCGGGACCTGAAGGCCGCGGAATTCTCGCTCGAGAAGAACCGGGGCAAGGTCGTCGTCCTCTACTTCTTCGATCCGGGCCTGACGACCGCGGCGGGCGAGGCGGCGTTCCTGAAGCGCGCCCGGCAGGCCTTCAAGCCCGAGGACTTCCAGCTCATGGGCGTCTCGGTCAACGCGGACAAGAAGGAACTCTCGCTTTTCCTCACGGAGGCGCAAGTGGACTGGCCCGTCCACGCCGACGGCCGCGGCTACGACGGAAAGCTCGCGAAGCTCTACGATGCGCGGGTGCTCCCGGCGCTCACGGTGATCGACCGGCGCGGGAAGACCCGGTTCTTCAACGTGGCCGGCCGCGACCTCCGGAACTGCGTCGCCAAGTTGCTTGAAGAGAAATAATCCCGCGCGCCGATAGACTTCCTACAAAGACCGCGGGGGAAGTCTCCATGATGCGCGAGATGGTCGAGCTGGTCCAGGCGCTGAATCTCTCCACCCACAAGAGCGTCATCGGCAGCCACTTCCCGGAGATCCTCGCACTCCTCTCAATCGTCTTCGGCGGCGCGTTCCTCCTCTTCGGCTGGAAGCACCACGGCTACTTCCTCGGGGTGACGGGGTTCCTGACGGGCGGCTGGGCGGGCCTGATGCTCAAGAGCCACCTCCAGCCCGCCGGCGGCGGCGTGACGCCGATGCTCTACCTCGCCACCTGCGCGGTGGCCGGCGCGTTCGTGGCGATCTGCTGGAAGCGCTTCGTGGGGATCCTCCTCGGCGGGTTCACGGTCGCGGTCCTGGGCTCGGTCTTCTTCCCCCAGTACTTCAAGCCAGGCGACCACACGCTCGCGGCGGTCTCGATGGCGTTCCTCCTCGGCGGCGGGCTCGGCGCGATCTTCCCCAAGTTCTTCTTCATCTTCAACTCGTCGCTCATCGGCGCGGTCTTCGTGACCTACGGCATATCCGCGGCGATCGTGGGCAAGATCGTGGGCGAAGTGACGCCCGAGACGCAGGTGATGCTCCACCTCGTCGTCTTCCTCCCGCTCCTCATCTTCGGCATGATGTACCAGCTCACGACCTCGCAGAGCCAGCCGATGGCCGACGACTCCGCCCCCCGCCCCGTCCGGGCGTAAGAAAACCCCCAAGAAAACCACGGAGACACGGAGTCACGGAGATCCTTTACAGGATTTTCGTTCCGCGATCTCCGGCGCATCGGCAATAAAAAAAGCCCCGGGTATTCCCCGGGGCCTTGTTTGTTGCGCCGACTTATCACCTCACTTGAGGCCCCACTTCGCCTTGACCGCCGCGGGGATGTCGAACGGGACGTCCTCATCCCACTTCGAGAACTTCACCTCGTAACGCTGGTCGAGATTCATCTGGGCGACCTGCGGCGGGACCTGCGGGGGCAGGCCCTTTGGATTGATCTTGGGCTTGATCACAAACGTGAGCTTGCGGATGAGGAGGTCCTCCTTCCCCACCATCACGCTGTAGCTTCCGACCGTGGTCTTCTCGTCGAGCGCGGTCGAGAAGTTGAGACCGGGCATGAACGCCCCGCCCCCGCCCGGCGCCTTGAACTGCTTGTTCAGGCGGTCCCCGATCTCCTTCAGGTACTGCTTGATCGTCGCCTCGTCCGCCACGAACGTCAGCTCCTTGCACTCCTTGCCGTCCAGCGTCTCCTCGCCAAGGAACGCGGCCGAGTTGACGAGCCTCGAGACCTCGTTGATAAGGAGCGCGGGGTTCTTGAACGTCGCGGCCTGCGACTGCTGCTGCGCGTCGATGTCGTCCGGGATGTCGAACCGCGCCCCGGTGTTGACCAGCGTCTTCACCCCCTGGGAGTAGATCTCGAGAGTGCCCTTCACCCCGGCGAAGTCCTTCCGGAGGACGCCGTCGAACGTGCCCGTCGTCTTCTGGGCACCGCCCGGCCCCGCCGACATCTCGCCCGTCTCGGAAATCGCGGCGCTCTTCCGCTTCTGGGTCTCCACGATCATCTTCTTGGCGACGTTCGGCGCCTTGTCCTTCCCGATCTTGTCGTCCTTCTTGTCTTGAGGGGACGCGGCCGTGAACGCCAGCGCCACGAGGGCCGTCAGCAGGCGGGCCATGGATCCCTCCCCAGTCAAACTGAGCCTTTGGACAAGCGGCCGCCCTTGAAAAGTTCGGCGGGGCCGCGATATCCTACCATTATATGTCCCCCTGGGAGGATACGAGCGCCGGGATCGACAAGCAGACGCGGCCGCGCCGTCTCAACGCCATCAACGTGCTCCTGCTCCTCAATATTGCGGGGTTCGTCGCGACGGGGTTTCTCACGCGCGAGAACTCGGAGGCGCTGGCCTTCCTGGAGTTCGCCCCGCGCCAGGCGATCGGGCAGCTCAAGCTCTGGCAGTTCTTAACCCACCCCTTCGTGCAGGTGATCACGCTCTGGTTCCCCTTCGCGTTCATCCCCGCCGCGTACGGACTCTTCACGCTCGGGGGGGAGCTCGAGGCGCGGGCCGGCGCGCGCCGGATCCTCGCCTACTACCTCGCGTTCGCTGCCTACGGGGCGATGGCCCACGCCGCCTGGCAGTACCTCGCCGTGACGCCGGCCCGGGAGGTGAGGACGCTGGGCCTTCTCCCGCCGGCGTACGCGCTGCTCCTCCTGGCCGCGCTGCGCTTTCCCGAGCGGCCGCTCCTTCTCCTCTTCGTCTTCCCCGTCCGCACGCTCACCGGGATCCTTCTCATGGGCGTCGCCCTCCTCGCCTGCTGCGCCGTCTATTTCCCCGCGGGCGTCGCCTCCATCCTCGGCGCCTCCGTTGCGGCGGTCGCCGTCGAGAAGCTCGAAGGCCGTCTCGACCGGTGGCGGGAGAACCTCTCGCTCCGCCGCGAACGCGACCGGTTCCTCACCGACGTCGAGACCCGCCGGCAAGTCGACCTGATCCTGGAGAAGATCAGCCTGAAAGGCATGGCGAGCCTCTCGCGGGGGGAGCAGAGGATCCTCCGGGCGGGGAGCGAACTGTCCCGTCGCGAGCGGAGGCAGTCGCATGATTAGCCGCGGGACGGGATTCAAGCTCGCCATCCTCGCGACCCCGCTGGCGGCGGGCATCCTCTCGCTGCACGCCTTCGGCGAGCCCGCGGGCCGCTCCGTCCGCGCCGCGGCCGCGGCGATCTCGTACCCGGCGCGCGAGCACGGCACGTTCGTCATCCGCGCCCGCCGGGGCAGCGACTACCCCGCGTTCGCCGCGCAGACGCTCGAAGGGTTCACGCGGTCCCTCGTCGCCTGGGGGGCCCCGCTCGGCGTGGTACCCCCCCCGCGCGTCACCGTCCTCCTCCTGGACTCGCCCGACGACCTCGAGCGTTTCGGCCTCGATCCCGCGGGCCTCGAGGGGGGCGGGATGGCCGATCCCGCGGCGGGCGTGATCGCGCTCGTCTCGGAGGGACGGACGCACCACCCGGACCACGACGCCCGCGCCCTCCGCCATTGCATGACCCGGCTCGCGCTCGCGCCGGTCCTCCAGCGCACCGCCGCGACGCCCTGGGTCGCCGAGGGGCTCGCGTCCTACTTCGAGGTCACCCCCCCCGGCTCCGGTGGAAGCGGGCTGCGCGCGCCCGGCGACGGCGTCCCGTCGCTGGCCCCGGTCCTCGAGGCGGCGGCGCAGGACTTCCGCGGCGTCGCGGGTGTGCCCCTCTCGGAGGCCGCGCGCCTCTGGGTCGCGTTCCTCGTCGAGAAGATGCCGGCGGAATTCTTCTCCTGGCTCCGCGCCCCGGTCGCGGAGCGGTTCGAGGAGTGCTTCGGCGAGCGCGGGGAGCTCGAGGCGCGGTGGCGCGAGTGGGCCCGCCGCCCCAAATAACTTGACACTCCCCACCCCCCCGGCAAGAATACCGCGCGTCGGCCCCTATGGAAGGAGTCCCTGATGGGAATCGAGAAATACGACGAACTCGCCCGCAAGGTGGGCGAGGCCCGCGCGCACTACGAGGAATTCGTGAACGGCAAGAAGATCGCGGCCACCCGCGCCCGCAAGGCGCTCCAGGAGATCAAGAAGATCTCCCAGGATGCCCGCATCGAGATCCAGGGCATCAAGAAGACCCCCGACACCGGCGAAGCCCCGAAGGCCTGACGGGTCACTCGATCCAGCCGCCGCCCAGCAGCACGTCGCCCCCATAGAACACCGCCGCCTGTCCCGGCGTGATGGCACGCTGGGGCTCCTCGAAAAGGATCCGCACGCGCCCCCCCTCGAGCGGCTCGACCCGGGCCGGCGCCCCCGCATGCATCGAGCGGATCTTCACGGTCGCCGCGGCGGGAGACGGCTCCACGGACACCCAGTTGACCTCTCGCGCGAAGAGCTCGCAGCCCTTCGCGTCCTCCTCCGAGAGCACGACGACATTCGATGCGGCCTCGATCGCGACGACGTACATCGGCTTCCCGAACGCGGCACCCAGCCCCTTGCGCTGGCCGATCGTGAAGAGCTGGTGCCCGCCGTGCCGGCCGAGCACCCGCCCGTCGGGGTCTCGAAACTCGCCGTCCCGCACCCGATCCCCGAGCCGCTCCCGCAACAGCCGCCGGTGGTCGTTGTCCGGCACGAAGCAGATTTCCATGCTCTCGGGCTTCTCGGCGATGGCGAGCCCCGCCTCCGCCGCGATCCTCCGGATCTCCGGCTTCTCGTGGCCGCCGACGGGAAACATCACGCGCGAGAGTTCGCGCTGGCCGAGGGGGAAGAGGACGTACGACTGGTCCTTCCGCGGATCGACGCCCCTGAGAAGCGCCGTCCGGGCGCCGCGACGCTCGACGCGCGCGTAGTGGCCGGTCGCGACGAACTCCGCGCCGGCGGCATCGGCGAATTCAAAAAGCCTGCCGAACTTGAGATCGCGGTTGCAGGCGATGCACGGATTGGGCGTCGCACCGCGGTCGTACTCGGCGACGAAGTAGTCGACGATCCGCCCGAACTCCTCCTCGAAGTCGAGCGTGTAGAAGGGGATCTCCAGGAGGTCGGCCACGCGCCGCGCGTCGTAGGCGTCATCGAGCGAGCAACACCCCTGTTTGCCCGGGCGCGCCGGGACCTCGGAAGCGATGCCGTGGCGCATGAAGACGCCCGTCACCTCGTGGCCGGCCCTTTTGAGGAGGACTGCCGAGACGCTCGAATCGATGCCGCCACTCATGGCGAGGAGCACGCGGGCCATGGACCGGAAGGTAGCAGAGAGGCGGGGCGATTACAACCCTAGCGGGGGCGCGGGCCGCGGCGAAGGCGGTGGCGCGCGTGGGTCAGGCCCCCGACGAAGACCAGGAGGAGCACGAAGACGAGCGCGAACACCAGGCCGTCGTTCATCTTATGAACCCTATCGTCCGGCCCCCGAGCTTCCTTGAGCCCCCGTCGGCGATCCTCTATACTGCGGCCCGGTGAAGACCTTTGCCTTCGTCACCTTCGGCTGCAAGGTGAACCAGTACGAGTCGCAGGCGCTCCGCGAGCGGATGGCCGGCCGCGGGATGAGCGAGGTCGCGTCCGAGGCGGGCGCTGACCTCTTCGTGATCAACACCTGCACGGTGACGGAGACCGCGACCGCCGGGGCGCAGCGGACCGTCCGCCGGCTCGCGCGCCGCTTCCCGTTCTCCGAGATCACCGTCACGGGCTGCGCGGCCGATTCCCACGGGGAGGAGTTCCTCGGGCTCCCCGGCGTCCGCCGCGTGGTGACGCACGATGCGAAGGCCTCGCTCTGCGACGATCCGCGCCTCGCCCCCGCCGACACGGCGCCCTCGATCTTCGACCTCTCGATCTCCCGCTTCGACGGCCACACGCGCGCCTTCCTGAAGATCGAGGACGGCTGCGACCTCAACTGCTCGTTCTGCATCATCCCGCAGGTGCGCGGGACCGCGGTAAGCCGGCCGATTGAGGGCGCCGTCGAGGAGGCGAAGCGGCTCGCCGGGAACGGATACCGGGAGGTGGTGCTCACGGGCGTCCACCTGGGCTCTTATGGGAAGGACTTCGCGAAGCGATCGATGCTTGCCGACCTTGTCGAGCGCCTGCTGGGGATCGAGGGGATCGCCCGGGTGAGGCTCTCGTCGCTCGAGGCGAACGAGATCTCGGGCGAGCTCGTCGCGCTCATGGCCCGCGAGCCGCGCTTCTGCCCGCACCTCCACCTCCCGCTCCAGTCGGGGGACGACGACGTGCTTCGCGCGATGCGCCGCCGGTACAACGCGGGGCAGTTCGAGGCCGCCTGCGCCCGCGTCGCGGAGCGAGTGCCCGATCCGTCGTTCACGACCGACGTGATCGTCGGCTTCCCGGGCGAGACGGAGCGGCAGTTCGAGAACACGATGGGGCTCTGCCGGCGCGTCGGCTTCTCGCGCATCCACATCTTCCCCTACTCCCGGAGACGCGGGACCGACGCGGCGCTCCTGCCCGACCTCCCGTCGCGGGTCAAGAAGGAGCGGCTCCACCGGCTCGAGACGCTCGCCGCGGAGCTGACGCAGTCGTACGCGGAGAGGTTCATCGGCCGCGAGGTGGACGTGCTCGTGGAATCAGAAGGCGGCTACACGGAACGATACCTTAAGGCGCGCGCACCGGGGCGTCCCAACGACCTCGTGCGGCTGCGCGTGGAGAGAGTCGAGCATGGCGAAATCCACGGTACCCCCTCATAAGATCAGCGCCGCGTCGCGGGCGATGATCCGCAAGGTCGTCGCCTTCGCGAGAAAGCACGACGGCTTCCTCGTGAGCGGCCACGTCCGGAGCGACGGCGACGCGCTGGGCGCGCAGCTCGCCTTCTGGTGGCTCCTCAAGAAGATGGGCAAGAAGGCGCACGTGGTCTGCGACCAGGGAACGCTCCCCGACTACCGGTTCCTGCCGGGGAGCGACCGGGTCGGCGCCGACCCCGCGGATCTCCGGAAGGACTACTCGGCGGTCTTCACGTTCGACTCGGGATCCTGGGGACGGCTCGAACGGATCTCCGCGGCGCTCCCACGGAAGGAGCTGGCGGTCGTCAACGTCGACCACCACGCCTCGAACGAGCGGTTCGGCGATCTCAACTGGATCGACCCGACCTTCTCCTCGAGCGGCGAGATGGTGTGGGAGCTGATCAAGGCCACCGGGGTCAAGCCCGACCGGAACATGGCCACCTGCATTTACACCGCGATCGTGACCGACACGGGTCGCTTCTCCTTCTCCAACACGACGATCGAGACGCACCTCAATGCGTGCGAGCTCCTGCAGTTCGGCGTGAAGCCGGCGGAGATCCACAAGGCGCTCTTCCGGCAGAAGACGCCCGAGCTCCTGAAGTTCACGGCGGAGGTGCTCGGCCGGATCCGGCTCACCCCCGACGGCCGGGTCGGGTGGATCGTGATCTCGAAGGAGCTCTGCGAAAAGACGGGCTACGTCCCGGGCGACACGCAGGAGTTCATCGACCAGGTGAAGTCGATCAAGGGGCTGCAGGCGGCGATCCTCCTCCGCGAGACCGACGAGCCCGGCAAAGTGAAGGTGTCGTGGCGCACGGACCAGGGCATCGACGGGATCGCCATCGCGTCCAAGTGGGGTGGTGGAGGCCACCCGCGCGCCTCGGGGGCGACGTACCGCGGGACGATCGCCGAGGCGGAGCGCGAGATCATCGCCGAGACCGTGAAGCTCGTCGACGGATCCTCCCGATGACGAACCCTCTCAAGAGGCACCTCGAGATGGAGCGCCTCTTCGGGGCGGACTTCCTGCCCCTCTCGAAATCAAAGGTCGCGACTCCCGCACCGACCGCGACGCCCGCGACGCAACCGGCGGCGGGCCCGGCGTATCCCGCCGATTTCCTCGCCTTCCGGGACGAGGTCCTGGGCTGCACGAAGTGCGGGCTCTGCTCGACGCGGACGCAGGTGGTCTTCGGCGTCGGGGCGCTCGGGGTGCCGCTCCTGTTCGTGGGCGAGGCGCCGGGCCAGGACGAGGACCTGCAGGGCGAGCCGTTCGTCGGCCGCGCCGGGCAGCTGCTGACGAAGACGCTCAAGGAGCTGGGCGTCGAGCGCCGGCAGGTCTACATCGGCAACATCCTCAAGTGCCGGCCGCCGGGAAACCGGACGCCGCAGGTCGACGAGATGGCGGCCTGCATGCCGTGGCTGGTCCGGCAGATCGCCTTCGTGAAACCGAAGATCATCTGCGGCCTGGGGAACATCGCGGTCCAGACCCTCCTGGACACGAAGATCGGCATCACGCGGCTGCGCGGGAAGTACGCCCAGGCGCTGGGCGTGCAGTTCTTCCCGACCTTCCACCCGGCCTACATCCTCCGGAACATGAGCGAGCTCAAGCTCTTCAGGGAGGACCTCAGGACGGTGTGCAAGGACGCGGGACTGATCCCATGAGTCCCTTCCCAGGATCAAGATCAAGGGGGAGGTGGGGAGGCGGGGAGGTGAAGAGGTCGTGAGCCGGAGAGAAGAGAATTGTTTCTTGCCACGAACCGGGGAAAAAGATTCAATTTCATGCATTGGGTGGTTTCGTTCTTTGCGTCCCAATTTCAGGGGTATAGTAACCCCGTTGGCGGAATGAGTAGCCGGGTGAGGATGCGGTCTACCGGCGCCGTGAAGGCCCGCGCGTGTAGGAGCCCAAGAAGCTTGGGTATGCGTCGTTGACGACGTAGCCCATAGGCGAAGTCGAAATTTTTTCCTGACGCCCCGCACGCTCCCGCGCACGCCTTCAGGCCGATCGCAGCCACGCCGCTCGACAGCTTCTCTCTTCCCGCCCGTGATGAGAGACGCTCTTTCCCTATTGAAAGGCGGCGCCATGGGCAAAGGTGTCTGGGGCATTGACGTCAGCAAGTATTCCATCAAGGCGGTGCGGCTCGACCTGGGGCCGACCGGCGGGGTGACCCTCACGCACGTGGGTGTCTTCCCCTATGACACCGCGGGCTCCGGCGAGGCCGGCGACCTCGACGCGCAGATCAAGTCCACGCTCGGGCAGATGAAGGCGAGCTACAAGATCTCGGGAGAGCCGGTGATCTTCTCGCTCCCGAGCCACTCGACCTTCAACCGGCTCATCAAGCTCCCGCCCGTCGACCCGGCGAAGCTCCCCGAGATCGTGAAGTACGAGGCGCAGTCCCAGATCCCGTTCAACATCGACGAGGTCCTCTGGGACTACCAGTACGTGGACCGTCAGTACGGACCGGGCGAGGAGAAGGAGGTCATCCTCTTCGCCATCAAGCGCGACATCGTGGAGCAGTTCCTGGCGAACATCGCGGAGCTCGGCTTCAACGTGGAGGCCGTCCAGTTCTCGCCGGTGGGCCTCTTCAACTTCCTGGTGTACGACCAGGAGCTGGGCGGGGCCGCCGTCGCGCTCGACATGGGCGGCGACAACACCGACCTGATCGTGATCGACGGGACCAAGTTCTGGGTGCGCAACCTGCCGATCACGGGGAACGACATCACCAAGGCCCTGCAGAAGGCGTTCAACATCCCCTTCGACGAGGCCGAGAAGCTCAAGCTCAAGGCCGGCCAGTCGCAGCAGGCGCAGAAGATCTTCAACGCCGTCCAGCCCGTCCTCCGCGACCTCGTGAACGAGATCAACCGGTCGATGGGCTACTACAAGTCGATCTCGAAGACCTCGAAGTTCGAGAAGATCCTGCTGCTCGGGAACTCGACCAAGACGCTCAACTTCCAGAAGTTCGTCTCGCAGTCCCTCCAGCTCCCCGCGGGACGCGTCCAGCAGCTCAACAAGATCGCGGTGGGCGGATCGATCGACCCGGGCGAGCTCAACGAGAGCCTCGCCACCATCGGGACGGCGCTCGGGCTGGCGCTGCAGGGGGTGACCCCGACGGCGAACCGCGTCAACCTGCTCCCGGAGGTCTACCGGCAGAAGAAGGAGCTCAAGAAGAAACAGCCCTGGGTGGTGGGCGCGGTCGCCGCGCTCTACATCCTCGTGGGGCTGGCCTACTTCAAGGAGGACGGCGAGGTCAAGAAGCTCGACAAGAGCTGGGCCGACGGCAAGGCGACCGAGACGATGGTGGACAAGCAGAAGAAGAAGCACGAGGAGGTGAAGGAGGTCAAGGAGCCGCGCGAGGCCCTCGAGGGCATCGCCTCCATCGCGACCGATCGCGACACGATCCTCAAGATCCTGGACGAGATCAACCCCAACATCCCTGACAACGGGAAGGATACCGGCAAGTTCGACGACAAGATCTGGATCGTGGACTGGAAGTTCGAGGAGAAGGAGCGGCCCAAGGAGGTGCCTGCCGGGGCCGATCCCGCGACCCAGGGCCGCCCCGTGCTGGGGGGTCCCAAGCCCCTTCTCACCTCCAAGATGCTCCGCGCGACCATCGAGGTCGTCATCAAGAAGCGTGGCGAAGAGGTGCAGGGCCGCAAGTTCATCACCGACACCCTGCTCAACTACAACGCCCAGACCAAGGCGCGGATCGCCCCGGTCGACAGCGGCAAGGGCTGCGTGATCAAGAACAAGTACTGGGACCTGGCGGAGGGCCAAGGGCCCAACGGATTCTGGCTGATCGAACTGGATCGGCCGAACGAGGACGTGGTCGTTCCCCTGCCCAAGATGTTCATCAGCCGGGACGCCCCACCCGAGGGCGAGAAGCGCTTCCAGCGCTACAAGGTGACGCTGGAGGTGCCCGTGGGCGAGGAGGGCCGCAAGATCGCGATGGCAGGCGACAAGGCGGCGGACCCCAAGGCCTCGACGAAGTAAGGAGAACGACATGGACAAGCTGAAACAGAATGCCTTCTGGGCCGGCGTCCTCATCGCGGGCGCGGCCCTCGTGATCGCCTTCGGCGCCTTGGTGGTGCCTTTGTGGGCCAAGAAGGCCGGCCTTCAGAACAAGGTGAAGGGGGTCTGGAATAACCTGAAAAAGGAGAAGACCTTCCCCAGCGACGGCGACATCGAGACGCACAAGAAGCAGCGGGGGGAGATCATCAAGGCCTACGCCGAGTTCGGGATATTCTACGGGCAGAGCAGCGAACACCTGCAGAGGTGGTTCCCCGACCTCAAGCTCGCCGTGAACGCGGTCCCCAACCGCGGCAACTTCATGGCCTCGTACCGCCTGGAGAAGGACAAGGTAGAGCAGGCCCTGAAGGCGGGGGGGGTGAAGATCGGGATCGGCGAGGAGACCGTGAAGTTCGGCTTCAACTGGGAGGACCCGGAACCCGCCCAATTCGTTGCGGTGGGCGCGGATGATACGAAGGTCCTGAAGGAGATCCAGAAGCGCTTCTGGGCCCGCGAGCGGGTGGCGAAGGCCATCCAGACAATCCTCGCCGAGGGCGGAAAGGTGAACCGCGTCCACGACTTCCGCTTCTTCAGGAAGCTCCATCCGCAGATGACCGGCCCGTGGGACGCCTTCCCCTCCGCCCAGGACGCCGTGAACTACATGGCCGTCGGCGTTACGCAGGCCTACATGGCGCCCCAGAATTTCCAGGAGTACGAGCTGCCGCAGAAGCTCGGCCGGACGATCACGTTCGGGTTCGCCTTGGAGCTGCCGTACAGCCAGGTGCCCCGCGTGATCAGCGAGATCCTCAACCCCGCGGCCGAGAAGGGCGTGGCCAACCGGCTCCTCGTGAACGTCATCGGGAGCCACGTCTCCATCCGCGAGCAGAACCAGCCTTCGGAGCCCGTGGTCTACACGGTCGGGGACGAGGCGGCGAGGACGGCGGCGATCCAGAAGGTGAAGGACGCCATCAAGCCAATCGAGGTGATACTGACGGTGACGTGCCAGATCATCGACTTCGAGCCCTCGGAGCTGAAGAAGTTCGAGCCCGCGCAAGAGTAGCAGGATCTTGCGGCGTCCTTGGTTGAAGGAGCGGGACGAAGGAGGAAGTATGCTGACGAACGTTGAACGGGGGTGGCTGAGCGGCGCGTGGGTGCTGATCATCACCTGCAGCGTGATGGGATTTGCAGGGATCCAGGCGCAGAACTCCAAGACGCTGCCGGCCCCCGGGATTTCTGCGAAGGACGATTGCCCGCCGGATCCCATTCATTACACCCCTCCCGAGCTGATCTGGGGAAAGGTCATCCCACCCACCCGGGTTCCAAGTGATCCCTGGACTACCGGATTCAAGCCCGTCATAGTAGAGCCACCTCCCCCACCGCCCAAGCCTCCCGTCCACCTGGTTCTTCCATGGACCCTATATAGTGGAGAAGTGGGGATGGATCGGGCGGCGGTCGCCTGGAAGCTCCAGGAACCCGACCTCAAGGCCATCGAAGGCATGAAGCGGGAGCGGTCGACACCCCAGGCCATCGTGATCCATCGCACGTGCGACAACGGCGAGGTCGACGCGATCTTCCTCCTCGACCCCAAGGAGACCTCGTTCACCGACCGGGAGGTGAAGCCCGGCCACTCGTACCGTTACTCGGTCTTCGTCCGGGGCGTGGAGGGCATCAAGAGGCAGGTCAACCCCACCGTCCGGGCGATCGACAAGGATGGCGAGGGCGCGGCCGAGGGGCGGGTGCCCGAGTGGCACAAGGTCGTGCTGATGGGAGGCGACCGGGAGCACGCGATTCTCAACGTGGAATCGTATAATCCCATGAAGTCCAAGTGGGAGAGCAGGATCTTCCACGGTTCCCCGGGCCAACCGATCGGCGAGACGGGCTGGACGCTGGAGGGGATGCGGTTCGACAAGTTCACGCTCGAGGCCGTCCTCGTGGACGACCGCCTCGAGAAGCGAGTGATTTCGACGAAGAAGAAATAAGCAGGAGCAGACGATGGCAGAAGAAAAGAAATCCAGCGCCGGCAAGGAGTTCGTGGTCAAGCACGGCGAGAAGGTGGGCCTGGGCGTGGCGGCCGCCGCGCTCCTGGCGTACCTCATGGTGGCGGTGGTCTTCGCCAAGGAGGACACCTCGGCCCGCGAGCTCGATCGCGAGCGTGACCGGATCGAGGGCGAGAGGAACAAGGCACACGACGAGTTCCGCGCCCCCAACGCCCCGACCGACACGGGCAAGCTGGCGCCTTGGAACACCGTGACGACGGCCAAGCCGGGGAGGGACGACGTCGCCAAGTTCGTACCGGAGCTGGTCGAGAAGCCCATCGCGAAAGTCGAGGCGCTCAAGAAGGGCGCCGCCGTGCCCCCGATCGCGTTCGGCACGAGCGCGGTCGACTTCGACGGCGTCACGCTCACCTGGACCGTGAAGGAATTCACGAAAAAGGAACTCAAGGACGGCGAGAAGACGACCGATTTCATCAAGCTCGACCACTTCCTCGTCGAGCGCGAGACGAGCGGCAACGGCAAGTGGGAGAAGCTGGGCGAGGTCGACGCGAAGACGCTCACCTACAAGGACTCGAAGATCGACCCGAAGACGAAGTACGCCTACCGCATCACCTCGGTGCCCGAACCCGACAAGATGGGGCGGCCCGAGGTGAAGAACATGACCGTCGCGACGCCCGGCCCGATCCAGACCCAGGGGATCTGGAAGTTCTCGTTCCTCAACCCCTCCAAGCCCGCGGGCTCGAACCGGGGCATGGTCATGATCAAGATCGAGAAGTACGAGAAGGGCAAGGGCACGGTCATGGCCCAGCACATCCAGTACGCCGGGGACAAGATCGGGACGTGGGAGGAGCAGCCCGGGAACGGCGACTTCGTCTCGACCCACCGCACGTTCAAGGACGGGAAGGCGCTCAACGTCGACTTCGGGACGGGATTCTCGCTGATCTCGGTCGAGCCGACGAAGATCACGCTCGACATCAAGAAGTGCAAGAAGAAGTACGACAGCGGCGGGAACTGGGTCTCCTGCGACACGGAGATCCTCAAGCGCAACTTCGAGGTGCACGAGATCGTGTTCCAGGACGAGGAGGGCGAGAAGAAAATCCTCAGCCCCAACCCCCGCGACAACCGCCTGGGCCAGGATGAATTGTGCGAGAATCACGGCGGGGCCAAGAAGGCCGAGGTCAAGGGGCCCGACATGCCGGTGAAGCCCGAACCGCCCAAGGAGGATCCGAAGCTCGCCTCCGCGCGGAAGCGCGAGGAGGAGGCCGCGAAGATCTTCTCCGACGCCGAGAAGGCCGAGACCGCGAAGAACAAGACCCAGGCCTCCTCGCTCTACCACAAGCTCCTCGGTGAATTCGGGAACACCGACTTCGTCTCCAAGCAGATGAAGACGGTGATCGAGGAGAGGCTGGCCAAGCTGAAGTAGACGGCTCCTGCGAACCATTCCCCGCCCCCGGGGTTCCGCCCCGGGGGCGGTTCTGTTTCTTAAATTTGCGCCTGAATTTGCAAGGATACGACTTTGCAGGCCCGTCTATAGAAACGTGATTTCTCTTGCCCCTCCGGGGCGGGCAAATATGATGGGGGCGGTTTCGGGGATGACGGCTGGGTTGGGTCGGGGGTCGATCTCCCGATCTCCCATCATCTCCTGATCTCCTAAAAGGAGCGTTCGACCATGCGTGAATGGATCCTCGCCGGCGCGGCCGCGGCCCTCTTCTGCGCGGGATGCTCCACGGCGCCCCCGGCGGCGCCC
>JBGPCZ010000060.1:0-30844 GCA_041482015.1 Planctomycetota bacterium
GAGTCATTCGCGCCACCCCTGGCCGACGCGATGCGCTCGCCTGCCGCTTGCTCAACCTGCCTCATCCGGCGTAGACTCCCTGGAGTGGTTGCGCGCCCCTGGCGCCGCTCCGCGGCGCCGGGCGCGCTAAACAGTTACGAATTATGAGGGACGCATGATCGACCCGGCAAAGGCTTAAGCAGTGTCGCCGACAGGTGGCAATCAGGCCAGCAAGTCGCGGATCACGTGGCCGTGCACGTCCGTCAGCCGACGCTGGATCCCGTTGTGGTAGAAGGTCAGCTTCTCGTGATCGAGCCCAAGAAGGTGGAGCACCGTCGCGTGGAAGTCGTGGATCGTTGCGACCTTCTCGACCGCCTTGTAGCCAAAGTCGTCGGTCGCGCCGTGGGAGTAGCCCGCCTTGACTCCCGCGCCGGCCATCCAGACAGTGAAGCCGTTGGGGTTGTGGTCGCGGCCGTCCGTGTTCGCCTGGTGCGTGGGCATGCGGCCGAACTCGGTCGTCCAGAGGACGAGGACGTCGTCCAGCATCCCGCGCCTCTTGAGGTCGCGCAGGAGCGCCGCGGTCGGGCGGTCGAGCACCGCGGTGTGCCGCTCGTAGTCGGCCTTCAGGTTGCGGTGCGAGTCCCAGTTGAACTGGCCCTCGGCCGCCGTGTGGGCGCCGCAGAAGAGCTGGACGAAACGCACGCCGCGCTCGAGGAGCCGGCGCGCCAGGATGCAATTCCGGCCGTACCCGGCGTGGACGGGGTTCGCACTGTCCGCGCCGTAGAGCGCGAGCGTCTCCCGGTCCTCCCTTGAAAAGTCGGCGACCTCGGGCGCGCTCAGCTGCATCCGGGCCGCGAGCTCGTACGCGGCGATCCGCGCCTGGAGATCGCTGTGGCCCGGGTTCCGCTCCGCGTGGTCCGAATTCAAAAGGCCCACAAAGTCGCGCACGTCTTTCTCGCCGTCCGGAGTCGTGCCCGGGGGATCGGCGAGGTTGGCGATCGGCCGCGCGGCGCCGAAGGCCGTCCCCTGGAACGCCGCGGGGAGGAAGCCGTTCGTCCAGTTGGCCGGCCCCGACGGCGGCAGCCCGCGCGGGTCGGGGATCGCGACGTAGGCCGGAAGGTTCCGGCTCTCCGAGCCCAGCGCGTAGACGGTCCACGCGCCAATGCTCGGGAATCCCTCAAGGATGAACCCCGTGTTCATCTGGAGCGTCGCCGGCCCGTGCGTGTTGCTCTTGGACGTGAGCGAGTGGATGAAGCAGAGATCGTCGGCGACGCGCCCGAGGTTCGGCAGCAGGTCGGAGATCCACTTGCCCGAGTCGCCGTACTGCTTCCACCCCCACGGGCTCTTCATGACGTTCCCCTGTGCCCCCTGGAACGTCACGATCTTCTCGCCGCCGGGGAGCGGCTTCCCGTGCTGCTTCTCGAGCTCCGGCTTGAAGTCAAAGGTGTCCATCGAGCTGACCGCGCCGGGGCAGAAGATCTGGAGCACCTGCTTCGCGCGCGGGGCGTGATGCTTCTCCCCCGGACCCCGGAGGAGCGACGCGAGCGCGATCGCCTGCAGGCCCGTGCCCATGTCCCCCAGGAAGGCGCGGCGGCTGATCTCGTTCATCGCGGCCTCAGTAAGTGAGGAACTCGCTCGAATTCAAAAGGGCGCGGCAGAGCGCCTCGAGCCCGCGCCGGGCAAGCAACTCTTCCGCCGCCCGCCGCTCCTCGCCCCGCGGCGGCCGCCCAAGCGCGAGCCGGAATGCGCGGTCGACTCCACCGGCCCGATCCGCGAAGAAGCGCGCCTGCTCGACGACGAAGGGCGCATGGAGGAGCGTGAAGGCCTGGAGCGCCGTGGTCGTCGACTCGCGGCGCGGCGCGCGGAGCGACGTCTCGGGCGCGTCGAAGTTCGCCATCAGGTCGTCACGGTAGGCGCGCGGGGCCTGCATGTAGACCGCGCGGCGCCACGTCTCGGGCCCCTGCTCGGGGAGCGGCTCGTAAAACGCGATGTTGCTCACGCTGTACTTGAAGAGCGCGAAGCCGGGGCCGCCCATCCGAAGGTCGAGCTTGCCGCTCGCGGCGAGGATCGCGTCGCGCGCGGCCTCGGCCTCGAGCCGCCGGAGCGGCATCCTCCAGAGGAGGCGGTCGCCCGCGTCGATCGCCTCCCCTTTTGGATTCGTGAGGCTCGACTGGCGGTACGTGCTCGAGAGGACGATCATCTTGTGCAGCCGCTTCAGCGTCCAGCCGTGCTCCATGAAGTCGCGCGCGAGCCAGTCGAGGAGCTCCGGGTGGGAAGGCGGCTCCCCGTTCGCGCCGAAGTCCCCGGTCGTCCCCACGATCCCGCGGCCGAAGTGGTGCTGCCACACGCGGTTGACCTGCACGCGCGCGGTGAGCGGGTTCTTCGGATCGGCGATCCAGGCGGCGAGCGCCTCCCGCGTCGCGGCCTCCGGGGCCATCCCCGGCACGCGCGAGAGCGCGCCGGGCGTCACCGGCTCGCCGCGCTTCATCACGTCGCCGCGCCCGAGCACGAACACCGGGTCGGGCGCGGTGATCTTCCCGATGTAGGCGGCCCGCGGCGCGAGCTCCGCGCGCCGCCTCTTGAGCCGGTCGATCTCGGGGGACGCGGCGGGCTTGACCGCCTCGGTCGCGCGGTCGGCCCCGCACGCCACCGTGCGCCACTCGCGGCCGTCCTCCGAGACGTCCAGGTGGTAGTCCAAGGGGAGGCGGTCCTTGAACTTCGGCGGATCGACCGAGTCGCGGCTCCACACGACGCGGGCGACCGTCGCGGGCTCCGCGAGCTCGACCTGCGCCCAGCCCGCGCCCCGCTCGGCGCTGATCCAGCTGTGGCTATTCCCGTACTGCCCGTCGTTCAGGTGGCGGACCTGGTGGATCGCCGCGTTGGGATAGACCGAGGAGGCCGCCGCCTTCCCCGCGAGCGCGAGGTTCGTCCCGCCCTCCGGCCCGTAGACCTCGAGCTCGTCGATGCACGGCTCGAGTCCGTCCTTCGTCGCGAAGACCGTGAAGCGGACGAAGCGCGCGCGGACGGGATCGAACGTCTCGACGTTGCGGAGCGTGTTGACGGCCGGTCTCCGCCCCTGTGGCGCAAGCTGGGTCTCGAGCTCGACGATCCTTCGCGTGACCTCCGCGGTCTCCTTCTCGCGCGTCCCGCGCGCGGCCACCGCCTCGAGCGGCCGCTCCTCGTGGCGCACGCCGGCGAAGACCGCGGCCATCCGGTAGTAATCCTTCTGGGGGATGGGATCGAACTTGTGGTCGTGGCAGCGCGCGCAGTTGAGCGTGAGGCCGAGGAAGACGGCGCTCGTGGTCGCGACCATGTCGTCGAGGTCGTTCGCGCGCTGCATCCGCGTCAGGCTCTCTTCGGGGCTCCCGACGTCGTCGTGGACGCCCGCGACGAGGAAGCCCGTCGCGACCTCGATGGCCTCGTCGCCCGGCGCGACCAGGTCGCCGGCCAGCTGCTCGGCGATGAACCGCGGATAGGGCGTGTCGGCGTTGAACGCGCGGATGACGTAGTCGCGGTACGGCCACGCGTTCGGGCGCAGGTGGTTCCGCTCGTAGCCGTGGCTCTCGCCGTAGCGGACGGCGTCCAGCCAGTGGCGCCCCCACCGCTCGCCGTAGCGCGGCGAGGCGAGGAGGCGGTCGACGATCCGCTCGTACTCGGCGCCGTCGTCCTCCCCCGGTGGGAGTCCCGTCAGGTCGATCGTCACGCGGCGGAGGAGCGTGCGCCGATCGGCGGGCGGCGCGGGCTCGAGGCCCTTCTCCTCGAGCCTCCCGAGGATGAAACGGTCGATGGGGTTCACCGGCCACGTCGCGTGACGCACCTCCGGAACCGGGGGATTCCCCACGGGATGGAGCGACCAGGGGAGCGGTCGATCTTTCCTGGCCGCGGCATCCCCGACCCGGGGATCGGGCGCCCCGCGTTTCACCCACGCCTCGAAGTCCGCGACGATCTCCTTCGACAGCCGGTTCTTCGGCGGCATCTGGAGGTCCTCGTCGCCGTACCGGATCGCCTTGATAAGGAGGCTCTTCTCCGAGTCGCCCGGGACGATCGCGGCGCCGCGATCGCCGCCCTTCCGGAGACCCTCCCGGGAATCCAGGAGGAGGCCCCCCTTGAGCTTCTCCGCCTTCGCGGAGTGACAGGCGTAGCAGCGGTCGGCGAGAACCGGTCGGATCTTCGACTCGAAGAACGCGGCGCCATCCGGATCGGCGGGCGGCGGCTCTTGCGTCGGGCCGGAGATCAGGAGGACGAGGAGCGCGAGCCTCACGCCAGCTCCTCCGCCGCGTAGAGGAGCGCCAGCTCCCGCGCGGAACGCACGTGTTCGGTCGCCGCCCTCGTCGCCGCGCGCGCCTCGCCGGACTTGAGCGCGGCGAGGAGGGCCCGGTGCTGCCGGAGCGCGCGGGCCAGGGCGCGCCCGCGATTCCCCACGCGGCCGCGCACGAGCTGGACGAGGTCGTGGTACTTCCGGATTTCCGAGGCGAGGATCGGGTTTCCCGACCGCTCCGCGATGCGCGCGTGGAGCGCGACGTCGAACGCGTGGCACTTCTCCATGAAGCCCCGCGAGCCCTCGGGGCCGATCGCGGCCGACAGCCGGCCGAGCTCCGCGACGTCCCCGCGGGTCAGCCGCCCCGAGGCGAGGCCGGCCGCCATGCCCTCGAGCGCCTCGCGCAGCTGGTAGATCTGGGAGAGCTCCTCGCGCGAGAGGCGCCGCACCTGCGCCCTCCGGTTGGGAAGGAGCTCGACCAGGCCGAGCGATGCCAGCCGGTGGAGCGCCTGGCGCACCGGCGTGCGGCTGACCCCGAGCCGCGCGGAGAGGGCGACCTCGGGCAGGTCCTGGCCCGGCCTCACCGACCCCTCCAGGATCTCCTGGTGGAGCACGTCGAACGCCTGCCGCGAGAGGTGCTGCGCCTGGATCATCTGTATACAGAATACACTTTAGAGGGCAGCGCGTGACACAAATCTCCGCCTCCCCTCCGCCCGCCCCCCCTCCGGTTCTTTTCATCCCCTGATCTCCTCCGATCTCTTTATCTCCCTGAATCTTGCGATGCGAAATCCAGCATCGGCTATGGTTGTAGTGTAAGCGGAGCGGATAGACACCCGGGAGGCGAGCCGTGAAGAAAATCGTGCTCTTCACTTCGATCGTGCTGTCCTCGATCGTCGGCCTCGGCGCCCAGGACAAGCAGGACAAGGACACGGGCGGCCCCATCATGATCGAGGCGGTCAAGCTCGACCGCCCCGCCGACTTCAAGGTCGACGTCCTCCCCATCCTGAAATCCAACTGCCTCGCGTGCCACAACGCCAAGGACAAGGAAGGCGAACTCATCCTCGAGACGCCCGCCGACATGCTCAAGGGCGGCGAGAACGGCCCCGCCATCGTCCCCGGCAAGGGAGCCGAGAGCATGCTCATCAATTCCGCGGCGCACCTGAAGAAGCCCTTCATGCCCCCGAAGAAGAACAAGGTGGAGGCGAAGAACCTGGCGCCGCGCGAGATCGGCCTCCTCAAGCTCTGGATCGACCAGGGGGCGAAGGTCTCCACCGCCGTGACGCTCGACGCCCCCGCCTGGCAGCCCACGCCCGCGAACTGGAACCCGATCTACGCCGCCGCCGTCGACGCGGACGGCCAGACCGCGGCCTGCGGCCGCGCCGGCCGTCTCTACATCTATAGTGTGGCCACCGGCCGCCTGATCGCGCAGCCCAGCGACCCGGCGCTGGGCGGGCTCGCCCACCGCGACGCCGTCCAGTCGATCGCCTTCAGCCCCGACGGCTCGCTCCTCGCCACCGGCGGCTACCGCTCGATCAAGATCTGGCGGAAGCAGTCGCCCGAGCAGCGGATCGCCCTCGACCAGACCGGCGAGATCAAGGCCGCGACCGTCAGCCCCGACGGCCGGAAGCTCGCCCTCGCGACCGCCGAGAACACGATCACCGTGTACGACCTGGCGACCGGCAAAGCCTCGCTCGAGATGAAAGGCCACACCGACGCCGTCACGTCGCTCCGCTTCACGCCCGACGGCGCCCTGCTCGCCAGCGGCTCGGCCGACAAGACCGCGCGCGCCTGGAACATCACCGAGGGGACGGAGACGGCGAAGATCTCGACCCCGGCGGCGGTGAACGCCGTCGAGTGGACCGTTCCGGGCAAGCAGCTCGCCACGGGCGGCGCGGACAATCTCGTCCGCCTCTGGAACCTCGACGCCCCCGCGGCGCCGGCGAAGGAGCTCAAGGGCCACACGGCCGTCGTCACCGCGCTCGCGATGACCGGCCTCGGCCTCCTCTCCGCCTCGCAGGACGGGAAGGCGACCCTCTGGAACCTCGAGACCGGCGCCGTGGCGAAATCGGTGGCGCACGGCGGACCGATCTCCGCGCTCGCCGCCTCGCCCGACGGAAAGCGCTGGCTGACCGCGGGCGGCCCCGCGGCGAAACTGTGGAACGGCGAGACCGCCGCGGCCGTGGCCACGCTCGCGACCGACGGCGCGGCGAAGCGGCGCGACCGCGACGCGGCGCAATCCCTCGCGTTCGCGACGACCGAGGTCACGTACCGGACCAACAAGATCAAGGAGGCCGAGGCGCACAAGAAGGCGGAGGAGGACGAAGTCAAGAAGTCGACCGACGCCGTCCCGCCTGTCGAGAAGGACGTGAAGGACAAGGACGACGCCTTCGCCAAGGCGAAGCTTGCACGTGAGACGTCCGAGAAGGACCTGGTCTCGACCGCGCTGGCGATCGAGACGGGAAAGGCGAAGCTCGAGCTCGCGACGAAGGCGCTCGCGATCTCCGACCCGGAGCAGGCGCTCCTGCAAGCCGAGGCGGACGGCGCCGCGGCGCTCGCGGCCCTCGAGGAGGCGGTGAAGAAGCCCGAGACGATCGAGACGGCGAAGGCGCGCGTCGACTCGGTGAACAAGATGCTCGCGTTCGCGCGGACCGGGACCGCCCTGGCGAGGGCGCAGGCCGAGAAGGCATCGGCGGACCAGGCGCTCGCCGGGATCCCCGCCCCCGACAAGACGCTCGCGACCGGCACCGCGAAGGGCTCGGCCGACGCGAAGGCCAAGCTCGACGCCTCGTCGAAGGCGATCGAGGAGACGAAGGCGAAGCTCGCGGCCGCGACCGAGGACGAAGCGAAGAAGAAGGCGGAGGAGGCGGTGAAGAAGGCGGAGGCCGACCGCGCCGCCGCGGAGACCGCGCTTCAGAAGGCGCAGAAGGACCAGCAGGCGGCCGAGGCGGCGCTCGCCGAGGCCTCGAAAAAGTTCGCCGAGGTGAAGACGAGGTCGGACGCGGCGGCCGCGGCGCTCGCGCAGGCGAAGACCGCGAACGACAAGGCGCGCGCGGCGCTCGAGGGCTCGCGCGGCGCGGCGGACCAGGCGATCAAGACCGCGGAGGCGGCCCAGAAGGCCGCGCAGCCGAAGGTCGACACCGCGAAGAAGGCCGAGGAAGCCGCGATGCACGCGGTCGACATCTCCAAGGCCAACCTCGAGAGCGCGAAGGGGCGCGTCGAGAAGGCGAAGGCGGAGGTGGTCGCGGCGGACAAGGGGATCGCCGACGCCAACGCCGCGCTCGAGAAGCAGAAGCAGGACCAGGCGAGGCTCGACGCCGAGAAGAAGCAGTCGGCCGACGCGGTCACGAAGGCGCTGCTCCCGTTCCGGAGCGCCGCGTTCTCCGCGGACGGCGCGTGGGTGGCGCTCGGCGGCGAGGACGGCCGCGTCTACACGTTCGGGGCGGACAGGGGAACCGACGCGCGCGCGCTCGAGCCGCACGCACGGGCGGTCTTCGCGACGGGCCTCTCCGCGGACGGCGCGCTCGTCTCGCTCGCGCCCGACGGGACGGTGATCGTCCGCCGCGCGGCACCCGGGTGGACGCTCGCGAAGACGATCGAGCCCGGGCCGGACTCGTCGAAGCCGCCGGTCGACCGCGTGCTCGCGCTCGCCTTCAGCCCCGACGGCAAGCTCCTGGCGAGCGGCGGCGGGATCGCGTCGCGCGACGGCGAGCTCCTCCTCTGGGATCCCGTCGAGGGCAAGCTCGTCAAGGAGATCGCGGGGGCGCACTCGGACAGCATCTACGACGTCTCGTGGAGTCCCGACGGTTCGCTCCTCGCGAGCGCGGGGGCCGACAAGTTCGCCCGGGTCAGCGACCCGAAGACGGGCAAGGTGATCCGTAACTTCGAGGGCCATACGAACCACGTGCTCGCGGTCGCCTGGAACCGGACGGGCCGGTCGATCGCGACGGCGGGGGCGGACGACGTCGTCAAGGTGTGGGACGCCGCGAGCGGCCAGCAGACGCGGACGATCCCGGGCTTCACGAAGCAGGCGACGAAGCTGCGGTACGTGGGCTTCGACGCCTCGTTCGTGGTGGCGGCGGGCGGCGTGCCGGTGCGACTCGTCCAGGAGGCGGGCAACGTGGCGCGCAACTATGAGAGCGGCCAGGAATTCATGTACACCGTCGCGCTCAGCGCGGACGGCGGCACGCTCGCGGCGGGCAGCCTGGACGGCGTGTTGCGCCTCTGGTCGACGGGCACGGGCACGTCGATCGCGGTCTTTCCCGTGCCGGCAAAGTAATCAGTCCGTTACGAACCCTGCTAATCCGATAAAGCGTATAGTAGGCGGCCGCTGGAGCGGGATGGGGTCCCGGAAAGGTGAGTCGCGAAACGGGGAGGCCCATCAGGTGCTGACCATTCTCGGCAAGGGATCGTACGACTCCTGCGACGGGGTCACCCGCCGCTCGTTCCTCCGCATCGGCGGCCTCGCCTTGGGAGGACTCTCCCTTCCCCAGCTCCTGAAGGCCCAGGGCGCGCCTGCCCGGCGCTCCCACAAGGCTGTCATCATGATCTTCCTGGCGGGCGGCCCGCCGCATCAGGACATGTGGGATCTCAAGAACGACGCTCCGACCGACATCCGCGGCGACCTCCGGCCCATCAAGACCAACGTCCCGGGCATCGAGATCTGCGAGCTCTTCCCCCTCCAGGCGAAGATCATGGACAAGCTCGCGATCATCCGCTCCATCGTCGGCGCCACGGGCGGGCACGACGCGATCCAGTGCCTGACCGGCCGCGCGAAGCGGGGCGGCGGCCTCGATCCCACGGGCGGCTGGCCCTGCATGGGCTCCGTCCTCTCGAAACTTTCGGGCCCGACCAACCTGTCGGTCCCACCCTCCGTCGGGCTCTCACCCAAGACGCAGCACCGCCCCTGGGGCGACAACGGCGGGCCCGGCTTCCTCGGCGCCGCCTATGCGCCCTTCACGCCCGAGGGGGACGAGATCAAGGACGACATGATCCTCCAGGGCGTCAGCCTCGAGCGGCTCCGCGACCGCAAGAGCCTCCTCGCCAGCTTCGACAAGTTCCGCCGCGAGTCCGACGCCTCGGGCGCCATGGACGGACTCGACGCCTACCAGCAGCAGGCGATCGACGTCCTCACCTCGAGCAAGCTCGCCGACGCGTTCGACCTCTCGAAGGAGGACGCGAAGACGGCCGAGCGCTATGGCAAGGGCTCGAACGCGCCGCAGGACGACGGCCCGTGGGCGCGGCTCGACCAGTTCCTCATGGCGCGCCGGCTCGTCGAGGCGGGCGCACGCTGCGTCACGCTCGCGTTCGGCCGTTGGGACTGGCACGGCTCGACCTTCAAGAAGTCGCGCGAGAACTTCCCGATGCTCGACCAGGGCGTGAGCGCGCTCGTCGAGGACCTCCACGCGCGCGGCCTGGACAAGGATGTCACGGTCGTGGTGTGGGGCGAGTTCGGGCGCACCCCGAAGATCAACAAGGACGGCGGCCGCGACCACTGGCCGCAGGTCTCGACCGCGCTTCTCGCGGGCGGCGGCATGAAGATGGGACAGGTCATTGGCGCCACCAACCGGCTGGGCGAGTTCGCCTCCGAACGGCCGGTCCGCTTCGAGGAAGTCCACGCCACGATCTACAAGAACCTCGGAGTCGATCCCCAGAAAACAACGATCAAAGATCTCTCGGGCCGGCCCCAGTATCTCCTGGAGCCCGAGTTTCGGCCGATCCGCGAGTTGGTTTAGATGTAATGGGGACGGCCGCGGGGGCACAGAGCCCCCGGGACTGTCCGCCTTCTCTTCGCGAGCCTTGAGGAGGTCCTGGGGATGCACACGGGGGTCACCCGCCTGGGGTGCGCCGAGTTCCGCCGTCACTTGGCGGATCTCGACCGGCGCAGCTTCCTCCGCGCGGGGATGCTTGGCGCGGCGGGACTCTCCCTGTCGCAGCTGCTCCGCGCCGAGGCGCAGGAGCCGGCGCGGGCGAAGCGCCTGAACTCCGTCATCATCCTCTGGATGCGCGGAGGCCCCAGCCAGCATGAAACGTGGGACCCCAAGCCCCAGGCACCCGCCGAGGTCCGCGGGCCGTTCGGCGTCGCGCGCACGAAGGTCCCGGGCATCCACATCAGCGGCCTCCTCCCGATGTGCGCGGGCGTGATGGACAAGTTCTCCATCATCCGCTCGCTCACGCACAACGACGCCGGGCACTCGGCCGCCGACCAGATCTGCTTCACCGGCTACCCGTCGGGCCCGAGCCCCGACCGCAATGTCGCGCCGTCCTGCGGGTCGATCGTCGCCCGCCAGCTCCAGCATGAGAACCCGCACCTCCCCGCGTACGTGGTGATCCCGCGCTCGCTGCCGGGCACCGACGCCGCGTACCTCGGCGCCGCGTACCGGCCGTTTGAGACGGAGGCCGATCCCGCGGTCCCCGGGCCCTTCGCCGTGCCCAACCTCCAGGCGCCCGAGGGGATCTCGGTCGAGCGGCTCGGCAGCCGCCGCGACCTCCTCAAGAACGTCGACTCGCTCCGCCGCGCCGCCGACCAGAGCGGACAGATGGACGCGATGGACGAGTTCAACCAGAAGGCCTGGCAGATCGTCACGGGCCCCGAGGCGCGCGACGCGTTCGACCTCGATCGCGAGCCCGCGAAGGTCCGCGAGCGGTACGGCTTCACCCCCGAGTTCAAGGCCCCCACGCCCGACCGCTGCGGCGTCCCGGCGTGGTCCCAGCGGATCCTCCTCGCACGGCGCCTCGTCGAGGCGGGCGTGCGGCTCGTGACCGTCGACGTCCGCTGGTGGGACACGCACGTCGAGGGCGTCGAGACGATGCGCGACGGGTTCCTCCCGCGGTGGGACCGCGCGTTCTCCGCGCTGCTGGAAGACCTCGACCAGCGTGGGCTGATGAAGTCCACGATGGTGCTCGCGTGGGGCGAATTCGGCCGGTCGCCCAACCTCAACAGCCGCTCCGGCCGCGACCACTGGCCGCACGTCTTCTCGGCGGCGATGGCCGGCGGCGGCATCCAGGGCGGGCGCGTCGTCGGCTCCAGCGACGACAAGGGTGGCTATCCCAAGGACAACCCGAAGACCCCCCAGGACGTGCTGGCGACGGTGTACCGCCACCTGGGCGTGGATACCCACAAGGAGTACCTGGACCACACGGGGCGGCCCCGCGTGGTGCTTCCGAGCGGGGCGCCGCTCCAGGAATTGTTCTGATCGGCGAGACGAACGGAGTCCCATGCGGTATGTATAGAGTGGAAGGGGCGACAAAGATGGAACGAACGATTCGGCTGGTCCTGGCGGCCCTGCTGCTCGTGGGCGCCCCGGCGCTCGCGGGGAACGGCGGTGCGTCGGCCGACCTGGCCATCCACGCGGGCGGCACGACGGAGGAGGACGCGGGCAAGCCCGCGAAACTCGTCGGCCCCGACGCCCGCCTCCAGCTCGTGGTCACGTCGCGCCCCGCCGGCACGCCCGCCGCGGACGTCACGTCGACCGCGCACTATTCCGTGGCGCCCGAGGGCGTCGTCAAGCTGCATCCGAACGGCCGCGTGACGCCGATCAAGGACGGGGCCGCGACGATCACGGCGGTCTCGGGCGATTCGAAGGCCGAGGTCCAGGTGACCGTCGAGCGCTTCAGCAATCCCACGCCCATCAACTTCCCGAACCAGGTCGTGCCGATCTTCACGAAGTTCGGGTGCAACTCGGGCGGCTGCCACGGGAAGAGCGGCGGGCAGAACGGCTTCCGCCTCTCGCTCCTGGGCTTCGAGCCGACCGAGGACTACGAGTACCTGGTGAAGGAGTCGCTGGGCCGCCGGGTCTTCCCCGCCGCGCCCGAGCACAGCCTGCTGCTCCTCAAGTCGATCGCCGCGATCCCGCACGGCGGCGGCGAGAAGCTCAAGAAGGACAGCGGCGACTACCGCCTCCTGGTCCGCTGGATCACGCAGGCGATGCCGTACGGCCGGCCGGAGGACCCGACGCTCTCGTCGATCAGCGTCTTCCCGAAGAACCGGGTCCTGAAGCCCGACGGGCAGCAGCAGCTGAAGATCTTCGCCCACTATTCCGACGGCACGGCCGAGGACATCACGCACACCGCGCGCTACGAGCCCAACGACAAGTCGATGGCCGAGGTCGACGAGGCCGGGCGCGTGAAGATGATGGGGCAGCCCGGAAGCGTGGCGGTCATGGTCCGCTACCAGGACCGGGTCGGCGTCTTCCAGGCGCTCGTCCCGCTGGGCGTCGAGGTGAAGAACCTCCCGCCCGCGAAGAACTATGTCGACGAAGTCGTCTTCGCCCGCCTGAAGGAACTCGGCCTCCCGCCGTCGGAGGTCTGCGATGACCAGACGTTCCTGCGCCGCGTGACGCTGGACCTGACGGGCCGGCTGCCCTCGCCCGATGCCGCGAGGAAGTTCGCGACCGACGCGGGCGCCGACAAGCGCGACCGGGTGATCGACCTGCTGCTTTCCAGCGAGGCCTACGCCGACTTCTTCGCGAACAAGTGGTCGGCGATCCTCCGGAACCGCCGCGACAAGGAGACCTACCAGGGTGGAAACTTCGCGTTCCACCAGTGGGTCCGCTCGTCGATCGCGCAGAACAAGCCCTACGACCAGTTCGTGAAGGAGATCCTCACCGCCTCCGGCGAGATCAGCCGGAACCCGGCGGTCGCCTGGTACCGCCAGGTCACGAAGGACATCGAGCAGACCGAGGACGTGGCGCAGCTCTTCCTGGGCGTGCGCATCCAGTGCGCCCACTGCCACCACCACCCCTATGAGAAGTGGAGCCGGCAGGACTACTACGGCATGACCGCGTTTTTCTCGCGCGTCGGCCGCAAGGAGGGCCTCGCGCCGGACGAGCAGCGCATCTTCCACAATCGCGGGATGGCGCAGGCGCTCAACCCGAAGACGAACGTCGCGGTCAAGCCGACGGGCCTGGGCGAGAAGATCTCCGACCTGACGGCGGACGACGACCCGCGCCTCGCGCTCGCGGAGTGGATGGCGCGCAAGGACAACCCCTTCTTCGCGAAGGCGCTCGTCAACCGCTACTGGAAGCACTTCTTCAACCGCGGCATCGTGGATCCCGAGGACGACATGCGGGAGACCAACCCTCCCTCGAACCGGGAGCTCCTGGAGACGCTGGCCCGCAAGTTCTCCGAAGGCGGCTTCAACCTGAAGGAGCTGGCCCGCGCGATCGCGCGGTCGAACACCTACCAGCTCTCGGCGCTCCCCAACCAGTGGAACTCGTCGGACCGCCAGAGCTTCTCGCGGTACTACCCGCGGCGCCTGCCGGCCGAGGTGCTCCTGGACGCGATCGACCAGGCGAACGGGACGACGACGACGTTCACCGGGCTGCCCGTGGGAATCCGCGCGACCCAGATCCCCGACCACGGCGGCGTGAGCTCGTACTTCCTGACCGTCTTCGGCCGCCCCGCGGGCGCGAGCGCCTGCGAGTGCGAGCGGACGGGCGACGCCTCGCTCGCCCAGAGCCTGCACCTCCTGAACTCCCAGGACATCCACGGAAAAATGTCCAGCGGTGTAGCGAAAGAGATGGCGGCCGATATGAAGAGAACGGATGCGGAGAAGATCACGGACCTCTACTTCCGCGCCTTCAGCCGCGCCCCCCGCGCCGAGGAGCTCAAGGTGGCCGGGGGCCACGTCGAGAAGGCGCAGGCCAAGGACAAGCAGGCGGCCTACGAGGACATCGTGTGGGCCCTGATCAATACGAAAGAGTTCCTGTTCAACCATTAGGAATCGAGCCGGGGCGACTGCCGCCCCGGTGGCCTTGAAGGAGGGCGAGACATGTTGACGATCACCGGCGACAGCTATTCCTGGTGCGACGGCGTCCCCCGCCGGCACTTCCTGAAAGTGGGCGCGCTCGGGATGGGCGGGCTCATGCTTTCCGACCTCATGAGGGCGGAGGCGAAGGAGGGACGCTCCTCCACCAAGGCGCTGATCAACATCCACCTGTCCGGCGGCCCGAGCCACCAGGACATGTGGGACCTGAAGCCCCAGGCCCCCGCCGAGATCCGCGGCGAGTTCCGCCCGATCCCGACGAACGTCGCGGGCATGGAGATCTGCGAGCACTTCCCGCGCCTGGCGAAGATGGCCGACAAGTTCGCCATCGTCCGCGGCATGGTCGGGTCGGTCGACGAGCACAGCTCCTCGACCGCGATGACCGGCTTCCCCGAGAGCTCGCTGAAGTCCTCGGGCGGCCGCCCGTCGATCGGCTCGGTGATCTCGAAGCTGAACCACGGCAACAGCTCGGCGAAGGACCAGGCGCTGGCCTACGTCTCCCTCATGGGCTCGGTCACGCCCGGCTACCTCGGGCCCGTCCACTCGCCCTACGTGCCCGACGGCCAGGGCCGGGGCAACCTGTCGCTCGGCAAGATCAACGCCGACCGCATGAAGAGCCGCACCGAGCTCCTCCACGAGCTCGACACGATGCGCCGCGACACGGACCAGACCGGCAAGATGGGCGCAATGGACGAGTTCACCCAGCGCGCGGTCGACGTCGTCACCTCCGGCAAGATGGCCGACGCCCTCGACCTCCAGAAGGAGACACCCGAGACGCTGAAGCGGTACGTCTCCAGCGGCAACAACTACATGAACGGCAACCGCAACTTCCTCATGGCGCGGCGGCTCGTCGAGGCCGGCGTCCGCTGCGTGGCGATGAGCTGGGGCGGCTGGGACACCCACTCGAACAACTTCAAGACTCTCCAGAACCAGCTCCCCGCGCTCGATCAGGGCCTCAGCGCGCTGATCCAGGACCTGAGCGACCGAGGCATGGACAAGGACGTCACCATCGTCATGTGGGGCGAATTCGGGCGCTCCCCCAAGATCTCCAATGACGCCGGCCGCGACCACTGGCCGCGCGTCTCCGCCGCGTTCCTCGCGGGCGGCGGCCTCAAGATGGGCCAGGTCGTCGGCTCCTCGGACCGGCTCGCGGGCGACGCGGTCGTCCCGATCCATCTCCACCAGGTGCACTCGACGCTGTACCACGCCCTGGGGATCGACGTGGAGACCACGCAGTTCACCGACCCGGGCGGCCGTCCCCAGTACCTGCTGGACAACCGCCAGCCGATCAAGGAGCTCGTCTAGCACCCGACGCAGAAGATTCACCGCGGAGGACGCGGGGGACGACACGTCCCCCGCGCTCCTCCCCCGGATGAAATTCAGGAGTCCGCCTTCATGATCAGAGTCACGCTCCGCGCCGCCCTCGTCCTGGCCCTGGCCACCCTCGCGACGGCCCAGCAGGCCCCGGCGACCCTGCCCCATCCCAGGCTCGCGTCCATCCTCCCCGCGGGCGCGAAGGCGGGCACCACCGTGGACGTGCGGCTCACGGGCGCGGACCTCGAACAGACCGACCGTCTCATCTTCTCGCACCCCGGCATCACCGCGCAGCCCGTGCAGGTGCCCGCCGACCGCGTCTTCCCCCAGGGACGGAAGATCGCGAACTCCTTCAAGATCACCGTCGCGGCCGACGTCCCCGCCGGCACCTACGAAGTCCGGGCCGCCGGTTACTTCGGCCTCTCCAACGGCCGCCGGTTCGCCGTCGGCACCCTGGACGAACGGATGGAGAAGGAGCCCAACAACACCATCGAGCAGGCCGAGGAGCTCGCGCCCGACACGCTCGTGAACGGCCTCACCGACCCCCAGAACTACGACTTCTACCGCATCGCCGCGAAGAAGGGCCAGCGGTACATCGTCGATTGCGCGGCGCTCCGCATCGACTCGCGCGCGCAGATCGTGCTCACCCTCCTCGACGGGTCGGGCGCCGAGGTGCAGTCGGCCCGCGCGACCAAGGACCGCGACCCCATGCTCGACTTCACCTCACCCGAGGACGGGCCCGTCCTCCTCCGGGTGAACGACCTCACGTTCCGCGGCGGCGACGAGCACCCGTACCGGCTCATGGCGAGCACCGGCCCGTGGATCGACTTCGCCGATCCGCCCTTCCTGAAGGCGGGCGTGGACAACGAGGTCACGCTCTACGGGCGCAACCTCCCCGGCGGGACGCCCGTCGAGGACATCAAGCTCGACGGACGCGCCATCGAAAAGCTCAAGGTCACGATCAAGGCGCCCGCGGACCCCTCGGCGTCGGCGATCGCGACCGACACGCTGCTGCGGCCGGGGGACACCTCGGTGGACCTCATGACCTACCGCCTCGAGGGGCGCTCCAACCCCGTCCGCCTCATGCTCATGGAGGACGCGCCGGTCCGCGAGGTGGAGCCCAACAACAAGCCCGAGGAGTCGCAGCTCGTGGTGCCGCCCGTCCAGATCGTGGGCCGCTTCCAGGTGCCCGGCGACCGCGACGGCTACGCCTTCGAGGCGAAGAAGGGCGACAAGCTGTGGATCGAGGTCTTCAGCGCGCGCCTCGGCGTGCCCGACGACCCCAGCCTCGTGATCCAGTCGATGTCCACGGACGACAAGGGCCAGGTGACCGTGAAGGACATCGTCGAGGCCGACGACCAGCCCTCGCCGATCCCCGCGATGGCGAACGCCATGGAGAAGCGCTACCGCGCCGGCCCCGAGGATCCCGCGATCCTCTTCACCGTCCCCGCGGACGGGAAGTTCCGCGTGATGGTGCGGGACCTCTACTCCAGCGCCCAGGGAGATCCGCGCTTCTACTACCGGCTCGAGATCCGCTATCCGAAACCCGACTTCCGGGTGATGGCGTTCCCCGTCGAGGCCTTCCCCACCGACGGGAAGCACAACCCCAGCACGTGCACCGTGCGCCGGGGCGGGGCCGAAAGGCTGCGGATCATCGCCTACCGCCGCGAAGGGTTCGACGGACTGATCCGGATCGAGCCCGAGGGCCTGCCGGCCGGCGTGACCGCGCGGCCCGTGCTCATCGCGCCCGGCGACACCGCGGCGGACCTGGTCCTGCAGGCGGCGGCCGACGCGCCCGGCTTCGCGGGCCAGCTCAAGCTCACCGCGAAGGCGGACCTCGAGGGAAAATCCACGATGCGCCCCGTCCGCGGGGCCGAGGTGCTCTACACGGTCGCGGACATGCAGAAGGATCCGTTCATCACGCGCATGACCGACGGGATCGCGCTCGCGGTCGACGAGCGGTTCGTCTCGCCCGTCAGCGTCCAGGTGCCCGAGGGCCCGTTCCGCATGGTCCGGGGCGGCAAGCTGAAGATCCCGGTCAAGCTCGTCAAGAACGCCGACGCTAAGGACCTCGACAAGGCGAAGTTCAAGATCGTCCCGGTGGACCTGCCCGGCGGCGGCGCCGGCGGGCGCCGGAACCAGCAGGACAAGGCCCTGGCGGCGAAGGAGCTGATCCTCGACCTGGCGAAGCCCGAGGGCGAGCTCGAGATCGACGTGACCGACCGCGCCCCGCTCGGCCCGTTCACGATGTTCGTGACAAGCGACGTGGACGTCTCGTGGACCCGCACGCCCGAACGCCTGAAGAAGGCGCAGGAGGAACAGAAGCGCCTCGACCAGGTGACGGCCGAGCTGGCCGCGGAGGCGAAGGTGGCGGCGGAAGCGCTCAAGAAGGTCGACGCGGAGCTCGCGCTGGCGGTGGCCGAGGTCGCGAAGGCGAAGGCCGCGGGCGCGCAGGAAGCGGTGCTAAAGACCGCGGAGGACCGCCAGAAGGCGGCCGAGGCGGAGAAGGCGAAGGCGGCCGAGGCGGACAAGAAGGCGCAGGAATCCGCGAAGACGCTGGACGCCGCGAAGAAGGAACTGCCGATCGAGATCAAGGCGGCGACCGAGGCGGTGAAGGAGAAGAAGATCAAGGCCTGGATTGCGTCGCTCGCGGTGCCGATCGAGATCGTCGCCTCGCCCGTGTCGCTCAAACTGTCGGCCGAGCCCGTGACGGTGAAGCCCGGCGAGACGGCCGAGGCGACCGTCGACCTCGTCCGCGAGTTCGGGTTCGCGGGGGACGTGAAGCTCGACCTGGTGGCGGGGAGCGCGCCGGTGAAGCTGGCGGCGCCGGTGACGGCCGCGGCCGCCCAGGCGCAGGTGAAGCTCGCAATCGCGGCCGACAAGGCGGCGAAGGCGGGCCCCTACACGGCGACGGTGCGCGGGACTCTCACGTTCAACGCGAAGCCGGTGACGGTGGACGTCGCGCTGCAGGTCACGATCGCGGCCGCGGCGCCGTAGCGCGCACCTTCGGGCGGATTGGGCCGTAATGTCCCGCCCCGATCCGTTATTCTCTCCTGGCATGACACGGAGCGGTTCCCCCGGGTCCGAGGAGTTCGTCCGCCTGATGACCGATCACCAGGGACGGCTCTTCGCCTACATCCTCACGCTGCTCGGCGACCCGGACCAGGCCAACGACGTGCTCCAGGAGGCCAACGTCATCCTCTGGCGGGACAGCCGCGAATTCCGCGCGGGCTCCAACTTCAAGGCGTGGGCCTTCCGCGTCGCCCACTTCCAGGTCATGGCCTTCCGGCAGAGGCAGATCCGCGACCGGCTCGTCTTCGAGGACGACCTCGTCGAGGCCCTCGCCTCCGGCGCGCGCGAGGCCGACGAGGCCTTCGAGTCCCGCCAGCAGCTCCTGGCGGGATGCCTCGGGAAGCTCGCGCCCGCCCACCGCGAGATGATCCGCCACCGCTACTCCGAGGGCCATTCCCTGGGCGCCATCGCGAAGGACCGCGGCATGACCCCCAACGCCGTCATGCAGGCCCTCTTCCGCATCCGCCACGGCCTGATCCAGTGCGTCGCCCGGTTCGGCGAGGGGCCTGCCCTCCGTGGCGCAGATCCGGGCCTGCGCGAAGGAGGGAGGGCCTGATGTCGGTCCCGTGCGAGGAGATCCGCCCCGAGCTCGAAGCCCTGCTCGCCGCGATGACCGAGGGCGGGCTCGACGCGGCCGGACGCGCGCGCCTCGCCGCGATCCTCCGCGAACACCCCGACGCGCGCCAGGTCTACCTCGAGTACTGCCAGATGCACGCGCTCCTCGAGTCCGCCCACGGCGTGCTCCACGCCCTCGAGGCGCCGCGGCAGAAGCTCCGCGGGCTCGTCGCCGCCGCGGCGGCGGCCGCGGTCGTGATCGCGGGAATCCTCCTCTGGAGATCCTCCACCCCCGCGTCGCTCGAGACCGCGGTGACGCCCTCGTCCGCGTCCGTCTGGGTCGTGCGGGACGGGAAGCGGATGGCGCTCGGGGACGCCGGCGCGATGATCGACGGAGACCGCCTCGTCACCGGCCCCGAAAACCGGACGGACGTCCGCCTGAAGGACGGGACGAGGATCCTCCTCCGCGATCTCACCGAGGCGCGCTTCGCCCGCGGGCGCATCGACCTGAACGAAGGGCTCCTCCGCTGCGAGGCCGCGACCCAGGCTCCCGGCCATCCCCTGGTCTTCGCGACCCGCCACGCGGAGGCGAGGGTCCTCGGCACGATCTTCGAGATGACCTCCTCCTGGAACGAGACGCGTCTCGAGACAGTGAGCGGTCGGGTCCGGCTCTCCGCGGGCGGCCGGAGCATCGAGGTGAAGGGCGGCGAGATCGCCGTCGCGGACACGCAGGGAATCGTCCGCTGGGAACCCGTCTGCGCCTTCTCGTTCGCGGGGATGAAGGAGCTGCCTCCGCAATTGGAGACGATCTTCTCACCCTCCGCGACGCTCCACACGCCGGACCGCAGGATCGACGCCGCGCCCGACCGCGTCCACCTCGTCCCCGGGGGTCTCGTGCTCGGGCCCGCGCTTCCGCCGAAAGAGCACGGACTCGTCGTAACCCGGTGGACGGAGGACGCGGGCGACGACCTGCTCATGGAGGCCGAGGTCGCCGGCGGCGAGCGCTGGTCGCTCGGCTTCTCGCTCTCGGGCGACAGCTTCGAGGGCTACCGCGTGATCTTCGCGGTCTTCGGCTATCCGAACGGGATCTCGATCGACACGATCCACCCCGTCGAGTGCATCGTGCTCGCCTCCGATCCGCGGACGATCTCCTATGAGAAGGACCACACGCTCCGCGTCGAGCGGCGCGACGGGCGGATGCGGGTCTGGATCGACCGCGAACTGCGCCTCGACACGCAGATCGACCACAAGCTGCCGGACGGCCGGAAGCGGACCTTCGCGCTCAGCAATTTCGGCGCGCCGCCCGTGATCCGCAGCCTCCGCGTCTGGAAGGCCATTCCCCCGTAAGATTCACGCCCCCCGCGTTATCTGCTCCTGTTCCCGGAGAGTTCGCAATGCTGGAACGGATGGACGCCCCGACGTACCGAAGCCATCTCAAGGAGCTCGACCGCCGGAGCTTCCTCCGCGCGGGCATGCTCGGGGCGATGGGCCTGGCGCTGCCGGACCTTCTCCGCAGGGAGGCGCACGCGGCGCAGCAGGGACAGCCGACCCGTCGCGCCTCCTCGGTGATCATCCTCTGGATGCGGGGCGGGCCGAGCCAGCACGAGACGTGGGACCCGAAGCCCGGCGCGCCGTCCGAATACCGGGGTCCGCTCGGCTCCATCCCGACGAAGGTCCCCGGGATCCATCTCAGCGGCCTGCTCCCGAAGTCGGCGGCCCTGATGGACAAGTGGTCGATCGTCCGCTCGCTCCACCACGCTGATGCCGGCCACTCCGGCGGGGACCAGATCTGCTTCACCGGGTATCCGGCCGGCCCGAACGTGGAGGTGAACGCGATGCCGAGCTGCGGCTCGGTCACCGCGAAGCGGCTCCAGTGCGAGAATCCGAAGATGCCCGCCTACGTGATGATCCCGAAAGTCGTGCCGGGGACCGACTCCGGGTATCTCGGACCCGCGTACCGCCCGTTCGAGACGCAGGCCGATCCCGCGGAAGGCGGCCCCTTCTCGGTCCCGAACCTCCAGGCTCCCGTCGGGCTCTCGGTCGAGCGGATGGCCGACCGGCGCCGGCTGCTCGGCGATCTCGACACGATCCGCCGCACGGTCGACGCGACGCGCAGCATGGAGGCGATGGACACGTTCCAGCAGGACGCGTGGCAGATCATCACGGGCCCCGAGGCGCGGAAGGCGTTCGACCTCGACGCGGAACCGCGGAAGGTCCGCGAGCGGTACGGGTTCCATCCCGAGTTCAAGGCGCCGACGCCCGACCGCTGCGGCTGCCCCGCGTGGTCGCAGCGGATCCTCCTGGCGCGCCGTCTCGTCGAGGCGGGCGTGCGGCTCGTGACGGTCGACCTGCGCTGGTGGGACACGCACGTCCAGGGGATCGAGAGCATGACCCAGGGGTTCCTCCCCCGGTGGGACCAGGCCTACTCGGCGCTGATCGAGGACCTCGACGAGCGCGGGCTGCTCGCGTCAACGATGGTGATCGCGTGGGGCGAGTTCGGCCGGACGCCGAAGCTCAACGACAAGAACGGGCGCGACCACTGGCCCGGCGTCTTCTCGGCCGCGATGGCCGGCGGCGGCATCCAGGGCGGCCGGGTCGTCGGCGCGAGTGACGACAAGGGCGCGTATCCCAGGGACAATCCAAAGGACCCACAGGACGTGCTCGCGACGGTCTACCGCCACCTCGGCATCGACATCCACGCCGAGTACCCGGACCACACGGGCCGCCCGCGCCCGATCCTTCCGTTCGGGAAGCCGCTCGCCGAACTGTTCTGATCACTTCCGCCGCGGGGCGCGCTTCTTCTTCGGCTTGCCCTTCTCCTTCTCCTTCTCCTTTTCCCCTCCGCCCGATCCCTCCTTCGGCTTCGGGTGCGTCGAGGGATCGATCTTCTTCTCGCTGTCGGGCGTGTCCGTGGCCTCCGGGCCGTCCTCCTTCTCCACGACCCGCCGGCCCCCGTTCGAGAGGTCGATCTCGATCGTCCGCGGCTTGCCGTTCGACTTCGTCCGCTGGAACTTCGGGGGCGGCCCCTTCTTGAACTTGTAGCGCGTGCCGTCGGTGAACGAATGGGTCGTGTCGCCGTCCTTGGTCTTCGAGTTGAACGGCTTGTCCTTCACCGCCGCGCCGCCGCCCGCCGGCGTCGTGGTCCGCTCCCCCGTCGCCGCATCCACGTGCGTCGTCGTCCCGTCCTTGTCCTTCACCGTGACGCTCCCGTCCTCGTGCGACGTGACCTGCGTCCCGTCCTTGTACGTCCACTGCGTGTCAGGCATGGTTCCCTCCCCCTTGGATCAACGGGGCCACGCGACCCACGCGCCCCAGGCGCAGAGCGCGACGCCGCTCAACCGGCTCACCCAGCGGCCCCGCGGGACCGCCTTCTCCACGAAGACGAACGCCGCAATCGCCGCCACCCACGCGAGGTTCATCACGCCGACCGCGAAGAGCACCGCCATCAACATCCAGCAGCAGCCCGCGCAGAACGCGCCGTGGCGGAACCCCATGACGAACGCGCCGCCCGTCCCCTCGCGCCACTCCGTCATCACGAACGAGAGCGGCGTGCGGCAGCGGTCGAGGCAGACGTTCTTGAGCGGCATCCACTGGAAAATCCCCGCGCCGGCCAGGATCGCGCCGCCGACCCACGCGCTCGTCACGCCCATCGCGGGCGAAAGGAGCGCCGCCTGGTGGAGCCCCCACTGGGCCGCGGCCGCCCCCGCGCTGAAGAGCATCCAGACGAGGAGATACCCCAGCAGGAAGACGCCCGTCCCCACGTGCGGCCGATCCGCCTCGCGCCGGCGCCGCTGGAACGTCGAGAAGACCAGGATCATCGGCGCCGCGGAGGGGACCATCATCGCGACCATCATCACCGCCCACATGGCGAACGTGAGCGCGACGTCGCGCGGGCCCAACGACGCCAGGCGCGGCATCGCCGCGGCCATGACGACCGCCGGGGCCGGAGGCATCTCCTCGACGGACGGACCGTCCGCCGCCTTGTGCTTCCTTCATCAGGGGAACGGCGGCTCCTCCTCCTCTTCCGCGGCGGGTTCCGGCGGGTGGACCGCCTCCGCGGGCATCGGGGACGTCATCGCCGCGGCCGCGGGATGATGGTGGTGGTGCTTCGGGGCGCGGAGAAGCCAGAACCACGCCAGGAAGGTGACCGCCGCCAGGCCCGCGAGCGTGATCCAGCGGTCGCGATTAATTTCCGTACTTGACCTTCGCGACGAAGCCCGCCTTGTTGGGCCAGTTGAAGGAGAGCCCGGCCCCCTTGGCCACGCACTCCTTGCCCGCCACGACGTCGGCCGCCTTGAAGAGGAAGCCCGTCCCATGCTCGACCTTCAGGCTCTCGGGCGCGCCGGTGATCGGGTTCTTGATCGAGTCCATCCTGACCGAGATGACGTCGCCCATCGTCGCCCAGCTCTGGTCGCCCTTCGATTCGAACTTCACCGGGACGAACTTCGGCTCGAGAACCTTCGAGAACGTCTGCACGATGAGCTCAAAGGGCATCCCGCCCGCCGCCCCCGACGCGATCGCGAGGAGCGCCTCGCGCTGCTTCGCGTCCGCCTTCTCGTCGAACGCGAGCTGGACGGTGCCGTTCCCGAGGTGGATCGCCTGCGGCCAGTGGGCCGCGAATCCGAGCGTCAGGCCGTCCAGCTTCACGCCGCCGTACGACCCCTTGATGATCCGCCAGACGCCCACGCCCTCGCAGAACCCCTTGGTCGGCGGGGCCTCGAACTCGCAGGGGCAGCCGTAGTCGCAGTTGCAGGCCTGGAGGTAGTCCGCCTCGAGAGCCCACGTCACCTTCGTCGCTGTCGCCATGGCCGCCTCCTTCGAGAATCGGGAACGGCACCATCCTTTCACTCCCCGGGGCCGCTGTCAAGGAAACGCCCCCGCGCGCCGGAGCGTATTAAGGTAGCGAGCTGAAAAGGAGCGGGATATGAAGAGATCTTCCATCATGGCGGCCGCAGGACTCGCGGTCGCGTTCGCGGCCGCGGTCGCCTGGGCGCAGGCCGCCCCGAAGCCGATCAACCGGAAGTGCCCCCTCAAGCCCGACGTGCGTATCGATCCGACGTGCACGGTGAACTACAAGGGGAAGCTGATCGGCCTCTGCTGCACCGACTGCCTGGACAAGTGGAAGAAAAACCCCGACTCGTTCTTCGCCAAGGTCGTGGCCGACTCGGACAAGCCGGTCGAGCCCGACGGCGCCAAGGACTCCGCCGGCGCCCTCGCCTCGGGCAAGGGGGGCGGCTACCTGACGGTCCTCTTCTTCACCGACAAGAGCGCCGGGTCTGCCGCGATGCTCAAGGCGATCTGCGACCTCAAGGTCGAGCCCGAGATCACCAAGTGCGCCTATGCGAAGATCGAGTACAAAAAGGACTCGAAGGACGCCGAGGGCTACAAGGTGACGGCGGCGCCGACCCTCCTCTTCCTCGACCCGAGGGAGGACCCGCCGAAGGAGCTCAAGCGGCTCACGACGGCCGGCGCGGACGCCGTCCTCAAGGAGATCAAGGACGGGATGAAGAAGATGGGGAAGTAGTTCGCAACCGGCGATTCAACCGGGCCGCCTCCAACCGGAGGCGGCCCGTTTGCTTTCTATGACACTCTAATGCCACTGGTGCTGGCAGGCGTCGCAGAACCAGCGGGGCGGGAAGAAGAGAGCGAGGACGCCGAGCGTGAGAACCGCCAGTGCGGCCAGGAGAAACGAAAGTCCGCGGCGCGTCACCTGCGTCGAACCGCAGCGGGGACAGGTCCTCGCGGCCGGGACCAGCTGCCGGGCGACGTTCGCGGCCCGGGCCGCCTCCGATTCCCGCACCTGCACCTTCACGCCCCCCACCATCCCCGTCAGTCCCGCGTGGATCGCGATCGCCTGCTCGTCGGCGAAGAAAGACTCGATGCCCTCGGCCTCGAGTCGGCTGGCGAGGATCGAAGCCGTGACCGGCGTATCGTAGGCCGCGATCGTCACGAGCGTCTCCGGCGGACGCTCCGGGTCATGGGAATCGTCCACGAGGAGGTCGACCAGTTCCACCTCGCAGTCGTGGCACTGCTCGGTCCCCGGCGCGTACTCGGCTCGGCAGGCGGGACAGTAGCGCATCGCGGCTTACTGTAACAAAACCGCTAGTTGTTGCGCGCGCCTTCCTTGATCCACTTCGTGATGAGGTCGATCTGCGGCGTCGTCAGCGGATTGGCGTTCTTGGGCATGGGCGGATCCTTGCCCACGATCTCCTTGATGAGGAAGCTCTTGTCGGGGTCGCCGGCAACGACGAGATTCTTCGTCTTCCCACCCTTCATGACCGCGGCAAACGTCGAGACGTCCAGGCCGCCCTTCTTGTCCTTCGGATAGTGGCAGGGCTGGCAGCGGTCGTTGAGGATGGGGTAGACCTGCTTTGCGTAGCTGACCGATCCGTCGGGCGCGGGGGCGGGCGTCGTGGGCTTCTTCTTCTCCTGGGCGCCCGCCGTCGAGAGGCAGAGCGCGGCCGCGAGAATGCCGAGGAGATGACCCTTCCCGATGCCGCTCATGAAACCCGCTCCACCTGCCCTTTCGAATTCAACGATGAACCGCCCCCTCTTTATCCCTACGCCCGATCAGCGGCCGCCGTTTCCCTTGGCCGCTGGTACGGGCGGCCCCCAAACCATCGAGGACACAAGAAACCCACTATGGGTCAACCGAATCAGGCCTGTTCCGTCTACCCGGACCGCAAAGACTTCGTTCGAAACCTCGTGCTGCGGCAGTTGTTCCCCGTCCTCCACCGAGAGCCCGGAGAAAGCGCTTAGAAAGGCCACCCACTGGCCATCCGGCGAAAAGCAGGGGTGGCCGGCCGCGCTGATCAGCCTCCGCAGGCCGGTTCCATCCGGCTTGATCAGCCAAATCCCCTGCCTCTCCTCTGGGCGATCGCTTCGGGTGAACGCAATCCACTCGCCTGTCGGCGACCAGTCCGGATGGTTATCAAACGCCAAACCCTCCGTCAATTTCCGAACATCCCTTCCCGTGGTCTTCCGCACGGAAAGGCCACCCCCTGAAGAGCCACTGTAGACGAACTCATTGCCGTCCGGCGACAGAGAGGCTCGGAAGATTTCCCGGTTTCCCTCAACGGTCCGACCGCCCCCGGCGCCAGGCTGGACAATCCTCAGATTTCCGTCTTCCACGAATGCGAATTCGTTCCCCAACGGCAACCAGAAGAGACTCGTGAGGCTTCCGGGGTTCTTCGTCGTGTATGCGGTCGTTCGATTGGACCCGTCGCAGTTCACGAGGTCAATTTGCTTGAGATCCTTACCCAACACCGCGAGGCGCTGTCCGTCCGGCGATAATGCGGGGGACCAACCCTCGACCCGGAGCAGGGTCAGACCGGGCGCCGCTGTCCCTCGACGCTCCACGTTCGGCACCGGTGCTTCAGGGACGGAACGGTGATATGCCACGTACCGGCCATCGGGAGAGAGGCAAGGCTGAAAGTGGTCCGACCGATCGTGGAGAAGCGCCTTCATCTCTCGCGTGTCGAGGTCGACAATCTCAATCTCCCGCGGACCTTCCCTTCGCTTTGTGGCGACAACCATGAGGTTCGACCGGGTCGCGCGCGGCGTGAAGACCTCCACCTCTTTGGGCGTGATCCGCGACAGGCTGGATCCGTCGGCGTTGACCTTCCAGATCCCCCACGAGCCGTCCCGCTTGCTGTGGAAGTAGATCGTGCGCGACCCCGCGGCGAACGTCGGCCAGCCGCCGTCCTTGATCACCAACTTCCGGTCGCTTCCGTCGGGCTTCATCGTGTAGAGGTCGGTCGAGCCCGCCTTGCCGGTGCCGGACGCGAAGGCGACGAGATCGCCCCACCAGGACCAGCAGGGCGAGAAATCGGAGGCATCCCTGGGCGACATCCGCTCGACCCCCTTCCCGTCCGCCCTCATGAGATAGAGCGCCGACCACGAGCGGCCCGGCTCCGAGGCGGGGACGCGCGTGCTCGCAAAGAGGATCTGCTGCGAGTCGGGGGACCACGAGGGATGGTTGTCCAGAGACGGATCGTTAGTGATCCTCTTGAGATCGCTGCCGTCGGGCCGGACCGTGTAGAGCTCCGAGTTGCCGTCGCGGTCGGAGACGAACGCGATCCGCTGGCCGTCGGGCGAGAAGACGGCGCCGTAGTCGAGCGCGGGCGAGTCGGTGAGCCGGGTCACCTTCTGGGTTTCGCGGTCGAGCACGTAGAGCCCCCACGAGCGGGGGGCATTCGACGAGAAGGCGATCGTGCCGGCCAGCCCCTCGGCCCCGGCGGCCGACGAAGGAGCGACGCCCGCCAGCCGGCGCACCATGAACTGCCGGAGGAGCGGGATCTTCGCTTCGGCGACGAACGCGAGCGCGAGGCGCGCGTCCTCCTCGGCCATCGGCTCGGCGGCATACCAGGTCATGAGCGGCAGGTTGGGGTCGACCGCGTCCTCCCCGTGGGACGCGAGCCCCCTGATAATTTCCCATCGATCCTTGAGCGTCATCCGGGGACACGCGCTCGCCAGGTAGAGCCGGACGACGGGCGAGGGGTCGACTTTCGACATCTCGACGAACCGCGGAAGGGGCGCGGAGTGACGCTCCATCTCGAGCTGGATCGCCCAGGCGCGGACGTACTCCTCGGGGTCGGAGAGCGCCTTCCGGCGGCGCTCGTCGGTGAGCCCGCCCGTGGCGTGGAGCGCCCACATCGCGCGCAGCCGGCGCGTCACGTCGGGGTTCTCCTCGAAGATCTTGAGCAGCGCCTCGTGGACTTTTGGATTCGGCCCGCGCTCCTGGAGCAGGCGGCGGGCGTGGGTCACGTACCAGTCGTTCTTGTGGAGCTGGAGGCGGACGAGCTCGTCGTCGGAGAGCTTCGCGAGATCGACCTGGACGCGCGGCGTGTCCTTGTACGTGATCTTGTAGATGCGGCCCGTGCCCTCGCTGGGCTGGCGCGTGTGGCACTCGCCGCGGTCGTACCAGTCGGAGACGAAGACGCCGCCGTCCGGGCCGTACTGGAGAAGCAGCCCCATGTGCATCGGGTCGCTCGAGACCATGAAATCCGCGCCGTGCGTTGCGGTGAAGCCCGAGCCCACCCTTTTGGGCAGGTCGTTGTTCACGCGGTGGCCGTGGATGTTGTTCATGAAAAGCGTGCCGCGGTACGACTCGGGGAACGTGTCGCCGAGGTAGCACATCATCCCGCAGTGGGCGTGGCCGCCGCCGGCCGCCAGCGTGTCGGCCTTCCCGCCGCGGGAGCCGTCGATCGACGCACCCGCCCAGTGCTTGTGGTCGGCGATCGACGGGATGCGCTTGTAGGCGAAGCGGCTCGACTCGCGGCCGCGCCACGGCTCGAACTTGCCGCCCTGGATCGCGTGGTAGAGATGGACGTCGACGCAGGTGCAGATGAACATCTGGCCGTGATCGTCGAACGCGACGCCCCAGGGGTTGGTCGTGCCGTCGCACCACGGCTCAAAGACATGGCGGGTCGGATGGTACCGGAAGACGCCGCCGTCGAAGTGGATCCGCTCGTCGGGGCGGCAGCCGGGCTTGCCGACGTCGGAGATCGACGTCCGGCCGTGGCCGGCGTAGAGCCATCCGTCGGGGCCCCACGTGAATCCGTTTGCGATGTTGTGGCCGCCGTGGAGGCCGAAGCCGTCGAGGAGGACCTCGGGCGGCCCGTCGGGTCTCAGGTCGCCGTCACGGTCGGGGATGAAGAGCATCTTGGGCGGCGCCATGACCCAGACGCCGCCGAAGCCGACCTCGATGCCGGTGACGTAGGTGAGGCCCTCGATGAAGACGGTGCGCTTGTCGAACTTCCCGTCGCCGTCGGTGTCCTCGAAGACGACGATGCGGTCGCGCGCCTGCCACTTGGGGTAGGAGAGCATCTCGGCGACCCAGAGGCGGCCGCGGTCGTCGATGCAGAAGCCGACGGGCTGGACGACGTCGGGCTCGCCCGCGAAGAGCGTGACGGAGAAGCCGTCGGGCAGCTTCATGCCGCGGACGGTTTCTTCGGGGGTCTGCGGCTCCTGGGCCGCGAGCAAAGCCAGAAGGAGAACGGTCGTCATCGGAGTCCAACCATGATACACCGGGTGCTCCCGATCTTGACGCCGGGGACGTTCTTTATGGTAGGGTGACCGCCGGTGCTGGGGAGGGACTTCACGTGGCCCGGATCGCGCTCCTCCTGATCCTCGTCTGCGCCGCGGCGCCGCAGGACAAGGCCGCCGAGCGCGTGCCGTGGACTGCGTCGAAGATCGCCGGCTCGCCCGAGCCGCCGCCCCCGGTCCGCGCCGTCGCCGCCTTCCCCAACCTCAAGTTCACCAAGCCGCTCGACCTCGTCCCCTTCCCCGGCCACGCACGGTACGCGCTTCTCGAGGAGGACGCGACGATGTGGTCGTTCCGGAACGACCCCGCGTGCGGGAAGGCCGACCTCCTCCTGGACCTGAAGAAGGAGATCCGCGACCTCGAGAAGGTCGAGCGCTGCAAGGGCGTCGCGGCCTGCTACTCGATCGCGTTCGACCCCGACTTCGCGAAGAACCGGAAGTGCTACGTCATGTACCTCCTCGCCTCCAAGGACAAGCGCAAGCCGCTCGAGGACGGCTCGCGAGTCTCGCGCTTCACCGTGACCGACACCGATCCGCCCCGCCTCGACCCCGCGAGCGAGGAGGTGCTCATCACGTGGGTCGCCGACGGCCACAACGGCTGCGACCTCCATTTCGGCAACGACGGCTTCCTGTACATCTCGACCGGCGACGCCGAGAGCCCCAACCCGCCCGACCGGCGGCGCACCGGGCAGGACGTCTCCGATCTCCTCTCCTCGATCCTGCGCATCGACGTCCACCGCGCCGAGGGCGGCCGCCCCTACGCGATCCCCGCCGACAATCCCTTCGTCGGGCTCCCCGGCGCGCGCGCCGAAGTCTGGTGCTACGGGCTCCGGAACCCGTGGCGGATGAGCATCGACCGCGCGACCGGCCGGCTCTGGATCGCGGACGTCGGCTGGGAGCGGTGGGAATCGATCTACTGCGGCGAGCGCGGGGCGAACTTCGGCTGGAGCGTGATGGAGGGGCCGACGCCCTGCCTCCCCGACGCGAAGCGCGGCCCGACCCCGATCGTCCCGCCCGCCCACGCGCTCCCCCACCCCGAGTCGATGTCGATCACCGGCGGCTTCGTCTACCACGGGAAGAAACTCAAAGGATACGAAGGCCGCTACTTCTACGGCGATTGGGAGACGCGGCGCGTCTGGGCCAACCCCGTGCGCGGGAACACGCTGGGCGACCGCGAGGAGGTCGCCCGCACGCCGTACCGCGTCGTCTCGTTCGCCGAGGAGGCCGACGGCGAGCTCCTCATCGTCGATCACGAAGGCGGCGGGATCCACCGCCTCGAGCCCAACGACGCGGGCGCGCGGAACGCCGACTTCCCGCGAGTGCTCAGCAAGACCGGGCTCTTCGCGTCGACGCCCGCGCAGACCCCGTCGTCCGGCGTGATCCCCCTCTCAATCCGCGCCCCGCGCTGGGCCGACGGCGCGACGGGCCAGCGGTGGCTCGCGATCCCCGGCCGCGACCCGATCCAGCTCTGGGACAAGGAGAACGACTGGCCGAAGGAGAGCCTCTGGCCCAAGGACAGCGCGCTCGCCAAGACGCTCACGCTCGACGGCCGGAAGGTCGAGACCCAGGTCCTCCATTTCGACGGCGGATCGTGGAACGCCTATGCGTACGTCTGGAACGCGGAGCAGACGGACGCCGCGCTCGCCCCCGCCGAGGGGGCCGAGGTCGACATGGGCGGCGGCCGGAAGTGGAAGGTCACCGCGCGCGCGGCGTGCCTCACGTGCCACAACCCGTGGCCCGGCTATTCGCTCACGCTCAACACCGCGCAGCTCGACCGGCCCTTCATCGAGTCGCTCCAGAAGGCGGGCTTCTTCTCGAAGGAGCTGCCGCAGTTGAAGGCGCTCGTCGATCCCTCTGAC
>JBGPCZ010000061.1:0-30543 GCA_041482015.1 Planctomycetota bacterium
ATGCACGCCTTTGTCGAGCGGCACCGGCTCCAGCCGTACGACTCGACGGTCGACGCGCTGGCCGACACGCAGCGGTCGATCCGCATGGTGCGCGCGCACGCGGCGGAGTGGGGCGTGGATCCCCGTCGGGTGGGCATCATGGGGTTCAGCGCCGGGGGCGAGCAGGCCGCGTGGGTGACGCTCAAGTTCGACGGCGGCGATCCCAAGGCCGAGGACCCCGTGGAGCGCGAGAGCTGCCGGCCGGATTTCTCGGTGCTGATCTACCCGGGCTGGAAGCGGATGGACCTCGACACCGTGCCGAAGAACACGCCTCCATCGTTCATCACCTGCGCCGGGATCGACGACACGTTCCACGCCAAGCAGTCCGTGGAGTTCTATATGGCGCTCTTCAACGCGAAGATCCCCGTCGAGATGCACCTCTACGGCCACGGCGGCCACGGCGGGAGCATCGACCCGCGCAAAGGCATCCCCTTCGGCACTTGGCCCGCCCGATTCGTCGAGTGGGCGAAGGACCTGAAGCTGATGGAGGCGAAGAAGTGACCCTGCGATTTTGGATCGGCCTGCTGTGGGTTGCCGCGCCCGCGGAGGTAATCTGGCGCGGGGACTTCGAGACGGGAAACCTCGAACAGTGGAAGGGGGCGCCCAAGTCCGACGGCGTCAAGGTTGTTCAAGAGCCCGTGCGCGAGGGCAAGTACGCCCTGCGGATTGACGGGACCAACGCCGCGCGGAGAGGCACCCTGGACCGCATCGAGTTCCAGCATCAGCCCCTGCCCCCGGGAACGGCGGAAGGCACGGAACGCTATTTCGGCTGGAGCGTCTACCTTCCCAAGAAATTCACGGACAGCATGCATCAGGTCGGATACTTCGAGACCCGGAACAGCTGGAGCCAGCTGATGGCGTTCGAGGCCAAGGGCGAGGACCTCAAGTACAGCACCCGGGTGCCGTACAAGCTCCACTGGACGGGCGCCGGGAAGCTCACACCGGGCCGCTGGCACGACTTCGCCCTGCACGTCCTCTGGTCGCGCGATCCGGCGAAGGGCTTGGTCGAGGTCTGGTTCGACGGCGAGAACGTAGTGCCGCTGACGAAGACGGCGACTCTCAAGGACGAGAACGTCGCCTTCTTCCAGCTCGGCTTCATGCGCGAGACGAGCGACGTGCCGGAGTCGATCGTCATCGACCACATCGTCGAGGCGACCACGCTCAAGGAAGTCACGCCGCCCCCGCTGCCCAAGGGCCGCTGAGCGAAGCCCCCGGCGCCGTCACTCCTTCTTTTTGAAGATCGTCGACTGGAAGCTCCCGCGCGGGAAGCCGAGATCCAGCGGCGCGTCCGCATCGAAGGACATCGATAGGGCGAGGAAGGATGCCACCTTGGGATCCTTTCCGAACCCGTACACGACGTACCGGCGCGTGCGTGCCTTTCCCTCGAGAATGAGATGCGTGTCGTCCACGCTCCACTTTCCTTGATCATCCGCCGTGATCGTCGTCCCACGGCCCACGGCGACAAAGTGGTACTTGAAGGTTTGGTCCGGATTCAGGGTGACCCCGGAGCCGGTGAAGAGGGACGCGTCTCCAACGACCTTGCCGCTCGCGGTCACGTAGTTCGCCATCGACAGTGAGGATTCGACCCAGTCCCCCGCGATCTCTGCCTGCGTGAAGGGGATGATCTTGTCGTCGCCGGCCTTGGGGATTCGGGCCGAATCCATGAGCGCCAGGAGCGGCGCGTCGATCTCCCGGATCCGGTTCAGAAAGATCCCGACGATCGGAACAGCGCGCCGTCCCTGGGCCACGACATAAAGCCCCACGCTGAAGAGTCCCCCCGGCGTTTCCTGCCCGTTTTTCGCTTTCGCCCCGTCGTCGATGTCGAAGGCGCAGAGGGCCCCCGACTTCAAGCGCCGGAGCATGGGAAGCGGCATGATCGACGTCTCGAAGGCGGGCTTCAGCTGGGCGTCCCAGAAGTCGAGGAAGGTCTTCCGGAGGCCTGCCTGAATCGGCTGGCTGGGAAGGATGATGAGCTGGTACTTCCGCAACGAGTCCGACGGACCCTTTGAACTCTCATTCGACCAGGAAAGAAGAACCGTTCCCCCCTGCGGCTTCGCCGTCCATCCGTCGGGAGCGGTGTAGACCAGGTCGACGGCTCCGGCCCCCGCGGCCGGCGGGGCGGAGGCTGGCAGGGGAGCGTCCATCAGCCGGACCATGGCGTTGAACGTCTCGGCGTACTTCTGCAGGGTGGCGACGCTGTCCGAAAGGATCAGGATGATTCCCTCCTTGTCGCCCTTTCTGAGTCCCATGGCCTGGGCCATGAGATCCTTCCCGCCCTTCTTGAGCGTGCCGATCACCACTTCGAATTCCCATCCGGGATCCGTCTTGGCGCCGGCCCGCTCGTTGGCGGGTTTGAATTCCCCGACCTGCCCGAGCGTCGCTTTCGCGACCTCCAGGAGTTTCCGGACCGTTCCGACTTTCTGCATCAGTCCCGGGACGAGGACGGCATAGACCTGGCCGGCGGCGAGGTCCTTGGGCGTGAGGAGCAGCGTCGAATCCTGATCCCGGCTCTCCCAGCCGGTGGGGGTTTGAATCGGGAGTTCGGTTCGGGGTTTGGCGTCCTGCACGGGAGCCAGGAAGGCGCCGAGGACGAGCAGGACGTGAATCGGGAAGGTGATCATCACCCCTCCTCCTGACGGAATCGCCGGTTCCCCGGCTCAGTCCTTCGGCTTGGCGGCCGGCAGATTGGGAACCAGGCTGGCATCGTACTTCACCCCCGCGGCCACCTGGACCATGGTGATGCGCACCTTGGTCGGAAAGAACTTCTCGGGGTCCGGCCGCTTGTGGGCGTGGAGGTTCTTCCCGTCCTTGAGGACGAGGTGCATCTCCTTGATGCCCTCGGTCCAGAGGATCGATTCGTTCTCCCAGAACGACTTCATCGACACGTCCTGCTCGACCACGCCCTTCTCCTTATAAACTCCGGTGCTCGTGCAGCCGTAGCCGTTCTTCTGACCCTTGTTCGGGATGTAGCAGAGACTCCAGGTGGTCGGCTCGTCCCCCGCGGGCTTCTCGAGGACCTCCGTGCGGATGTGGACCGTGCCGGTACGGTAATCCACCGGGGTGGTCCAGTCCTTCGGGCGGTCCGGATTGATCTTGTCGCCTTTGAGATAGTAGTGCGACTTGCTCGGCGTCGAATTCTCCGCGTCCTCCTTCGTGAAGGTGAAGGTGACGTCGAAGAGGACGAACTGCTGCGCCCGGCACGGCGCGGGCATCGCCAGGAGCCCGGCGCCCCCCACCTGCAGCAGGGCCAGGGGAAGGAACCTGAAGAGAGTCCGCATGGTCTTGCTCCCTAACTGAGGGGGATTATACCCCCGCGCGGACGCTAGAATAGGGGCGGTTGCTGGAGCAGGCGGCATGAATCCGATGACCGAACAGGAGTTCCAAGGTTTCCTCCAGCAGGCCAACTGGTTCATGCGCGAGAGGATGGGGGAGAACCGGAAGGCCTTCCAGCTCGACGATTTCAAGCGATTCGACTGGAACCATTGGAGGGGGGAGCTGGTCTTCTCCAGCGGAGGCATCCCCAAGGTCGTGGCCCGGATCCAGGTCGTGGGATCCCATACGACCCAGTCGAAGGTCTGGGTGTGGTCCTGGGCGAATCCCGAGTTTCCCGCGTCCCTCCGGCAGGCGGTCCTCCGGACCAAGGGATTCGGGGAGGAGTGCGTCAACCTCCGCCTGATGCAGGCCAAATGGACGGCGACGGAGGCCGACGCCTGGGGGATGACCGCGGTGACCGCCAAACTGACCGACGCGAAGGGCGCGTATCGCTGCCCCAGCCAGGACGGATTCACCTACATGATCTTCACCGACATCCGGTCCGTCTCCGATCGCAAGCGCGTCTTCGGCGCCCGGACCTGCTCCCACGTCCTGGACGAAGGCGAGCCGATCCTCCTGGTGTCCCGGGAGCGGGACGGGGAGGTCCTGGCCGTCTGCGGCGGGGAGAACGACAGCGCGGCGACGACGCGAGACCTGCCGCTGGACAAGCTGCTCGGCCTCGACTCCGCCCTGGGGGAACTGGCGGACCTGCCCGACGGCTGGGTGGCCCTGCGCGAATCGCCGGACCAGGACTGGGTCCGGTCCAAGGCCGAGTAGCCCGCCACTCCTTCAATACAGGTTGTTGCGGCTCCCGTCCTGGATGAGCTTGTCGAGCTCGGCCTCCGTCATCTCGCACGACGGGACCTGGTCCTTGAGCACGCGGGCCAGCGACGGCTGGAGCGCCGGGTCGGGCCAGGTCGAAGGGATCCACAGCTTCGAGCGGCGGAACGCCTTGGCGCACTGGAAGAAGACCTCCTCCACCTCCACCACCAGGGCCACGAGGGGCGGTTTCCCGCCGACCGAGAGCCGTTCGAAGAGTTTCGAGTCGACGACGATCCTCCCCCGGCCGTTCACCCGCAGCGTCTCCTCCACGCCCGGCACGACGAAGAAAAGCCCGATCTGCGGATTCTCCAGGAGGTTTCGAAACGAGTCGCTGCGGCGGTTCCCGGGACGATCGCCGATCGCGAGGGTGCGGTCGTCCAGGACCAGGAACCCGCCGGGCGTCTCGCCGCGCGGGGAGACGTCGCAGCCTCGCGAGCGGCCGCAGGTGCCCACCACCACGAACGGCGACCTCGCGATGAAGCGCCGGGCGTGCTCGTCCAGCGCCGGCAGCTGTTTCTTCACGACCAGGTCGGCCGGCGCCGGGATGATCCCGCGCAAGGCCTCCTCGGTGTCGATCACGCGGTCGAAGCGTCGTGGGTCCATGGGGATTCCTTTCGTCTTCCGATCCTACAACGCCCGGAGGAGGAATCCAAATCTCCTCCGGGGGAATCACGAATCATGATCGGGACTTGACCCGCGCCGCCCGATCGTATAATACTTAGGTAGATGCCTAAGTTATCGGACGGGCCGGACCGGCTGTTCCGGGCGCTGGGGGACTCCACCCGGCGGGCGGTCGTGCACCGGCTCTGCCGGGGAGCGGAGACGGTCGGCCGCCTGGCCGCGCCGCACCCCATGGCGCTGCCGTCCTTCCTCCAGCATCTCGACGTGCTGGAGAAGAGTGGGTGGATCCGCAGCAGGAAGACCGGCCGTGTCCGGACCTGCCGGATCAACCCCGCCGCTCTCAGGAAAGCCGGGGCCTGGCTGGAGGCGCAGCGCGTCCTCTGGGAGAGCCGGCTGGATTCGCTGGACGACTACCTGAACCGGATGAAGAAGGAGGAACGCCCGTGAGCCGACCCGGATTCGACCCCAAGCTCGACCTCGTCCTGGAACGCGTCGTGGAGGTGCCCCGGGAGCTCGTCTGGAAAGCCTGGACGGAGCCCGAGCGCCTCAAGCAGTGGTTCTGCCCCAAGCCGTGGTCCGTGTCGGCCTGCGAGATCGACCTCCGGCCCGGCGGGAAGTTCAACACCGTCATGCGCTCGCCCGACGGGAAGGAGTTTCCAAACCAGGGCTGCTACCTGGAGGTGGTCCCCCTCGAGCGCCTGGTCTGGACCGACGCGCTCACGGCCGGCTACCGGCCCTCGGCCCGGGGCTACCTGACCGGCGACGGCGGCTTCTACCTCACGGCCTTCATCGTGCTGGAGGCCATGGGCTCGAAGACGACGAAGTACACGGCCCACGCCTTCCACAGCGACGAGGCCGGCCTAAAAAAGCACGAGGCCATGGGCTTCGCCGAAGGCTGGGGCAAGGCCCTGGACCAACTCGTCGAGCACTGCCGGAGTTGAAGCGGAGAGTCCGCCTCTCGTGCTAGAATCTGCGCCATGATGCCAATCAACCTCTCCCGGCGTTCGTTCCTGAAAGCTTCAGCCGCGCTGGCGGGAAGCTCCCTGGCGGGCTGTGCGCTCCAGGCGAAACCGGGCGCCGCCGCCGGGCCCCTCATCGCCTACGTCGGGACCTTCAGCTCCCCGCTCAAGGACATGCTGCCGACCCAAGTGGATCTGCCCCCCGGCAACGGCCGCGGCATCCATCTCTTCCAGGTCGATCGCGCCACCGGGGCGATGACGCCGCACGGCATCGTCGAGATGGGCACGAGCCCGAGCTGTCTCGCGCTCAATGCCGCGGGAACGCGACTCTACTCCGCCAACGAGACCGACCGGGTCGGCGACGACAAGCAGGGCACGATCAGCGCCTTTGACGTCAGCCGGGCCGACGGAAAACTGAAGCTCCTCAACACCGTGCGCTCCGGCGGCGCCGGCCCCACCTATATGAGTCCGCACCCGAACGGAAGCCATCTGCTCGTGGCCAACTACTTCGGCGGCTCCGTCGCGGTCCTTCCGATCAAGGGCGACGGCACGCTGGGCGAGCCGTCGGACGTCAAAGTCGACGCCGGCAAGATCGGGCCCACCCGGGCCACGAACGCCCCGCCCGGAAGCTTCGCCTTCAGCGGACACGACCGCACCCACGCCCACATGATCCAGGCCGATCCCTCGGGACGCTTCGTTCTCCACGTCGACCTGGGTCTCGATCAGATCCTTATCTGGAGGTTCGATGCCGAGCGCGGCCTCCTGACGCCGAACGACCCGCCGTCAGTCTCCCTTCCCCCCGGGGACGGACCGCGCCATTTCCACTTCCACCCCAACGGCCGCTGGTTCTACTCGATCCAGGAGGAAGGCTCGACCCTCGTGCTATTCGACTACGACGGCGCCTCGGGACGCTTGAGCCCGCGGCAGACGATCTCCACCCTGCCGCCCGGCTTCGCCGGCAGCAATTTCTGCTCCGAGATTCTGGTCTCCGCCGACGGTCGGCACGTCTACGCGGGCAACCGGCTGCACGACAGCATCGGAATCTTTTCCGTCGGTCCCACCGGTGAGCTGACGTTCGTCGGTGAGGAGTGGACGCGCGGGAATTATCCGCGCAGCTTCACCTTCGACCCCACGGGCCGGTTCCTCTACTGCTCCAACCAGCGCGGCGACACGATCGCCGTCTTCCGCGTGGACCGCACCACCGGCGCTCTCGCCTTCACCGGCCATTACGCGCCCGTCGGAAACCCGTCGATCGTCGTCTTCCTCGACCTTGCCTAGAGGACGGTCTTGGCCACCAGGTCCGAGGCGACCCTGAGCGGGTGCGGTTTGGCCGCCGCACCCGGAAGCGTCGTGAGGACGACGCAGACCGTGTCCGTCGCGGGATCGGCCCACACGAGCGTGCCCGACGATCCCGAGTGGCCGTAGGTTTTCTCCGAACAGCCGGGGCTTCCGGACTTGCTCCCGACCTGGAAGCCCAGTCCGCGGGGTGAGAATCCTTCGGGGGTGTAGTTCTTCACCATGAGGCGCGCGGTGTCGGGCTTCATCATCCGCTCTGTCGGGTGAAGGAACTCGGCATAGAAGCGCGCCACGTCCGGGGCCGAGGCGTGCGCCGTGCCCCAAGGCGCGCCGAGCGCCCGCCAGTAGGGGCTGTTCCAGTCCCACTCCTTCGCCGACGGGTCGCCGGCGCCGGATTCAGGCGCGGCATGGTCGACCTGGTTCTGCACGAGGTCTTCCCGCTTGAACCGGCCGAGGCCCATCGCGGAGTGCTTCATCTCCAGCGGCTGGAAGACGGCTTTATCGACGAACTCGAGAAAGTCGGTTCCCGTGATCCGGCGGGCCATCTCGGACGCCAGGAGGATCCCCATGCTGGAGTAGCTGTACTTCGCGCCGGGCTCAAAGAGGAGCGGCGTGCGGACGGCCGCCTCGACGAACTTCGAAAGCGCGGCGTGGCTCTTCCGCAGCTCCTGGTTCTCCGGCAGCTGATCGGGCAGGCCCGACGTGTGCGTCAGCAGGTGCGCCAGGGTGATCTTCTTCCGCGACTCTATCGAGAATTCCGGGAGGACCTTTATGACCGGATCCTCCAGCCGCAGCTTCTCCCGGTCGACGAGCGTCATGACGGCCGCGGCGGTGAGGGTTTTCGTGACCGAGGCCAGGAGGAACATGGCGTCCGTGGACTTGGCCGTGCCGAAGGCCCGGGCGAACTCTTCCTTGCCGTGGCGCACGCAGAGGGAGGATCCGAGGACCTGGCCGCTGGCGGCGGCCTTCGCCAGGACGTCGGCCGCGTCGTCGAACTTCTCCCGCCGTAGCGCGGCCAGAAGCGGCGACGACAGGGCGGTCCCCACCCCGACCTTGAGAAACGTCCGGCGGTTCATGCAGCCCTCCTGATCCCGTCGCCTTCCGCGCGACAGACCCAAATACACTACCCGGGCTCGGCCTGGGAGGGGGTTCAAGGCCGACGAGGAGATGGGCTTGACGCCGGCCGGGATTGATCCGAAACTGGGCGGAAAGGGAGGAACCCATGATGATCACCGCCGCGCTGCTGGTCGCGCTCGCCCAGGACACGATCGACAACCCCGAGTTCAAGGGCTGGGCGTCGTTCAAGCCGGGCTCGTTCGTGACCTACAAGTACAGCCCGCAGGACGGGGGCCAGAAGGTGACGCTCAAGTCGGTCGACGAGAACGAGGCCGTGGTCGAGACCGTGACCACCTACAACGGGAAGACCGGGAACGCCGTCGAGCGCAAGGTCCCCGCAAAACTGCCCGCCGCCCAGGCCCCCAAGGATGTGAAGGACGGCGAGGACGAGATCGAGGCCGGGGGGAAGAAGCTGAAGTGCCGCACGCGGGAGTCCGACAAGAAGCTCGCCAGCGGGAAGACGGTGACCATCAAGATTTGGATCCACGACGACGTCCCCGGCAAGGGCGTCCAGATCCAAACCACGACCGAGACCGGGAAGTTCACGATGGTCGCCACGGAGTGGGAGAAGAAGTAGCCAGCGCTGCGTCCGAACCGGGCCCCGGCGGGAACCCATAAGAGCAGACCCAAGGAGCGAGCTTATGGACGGGATCCGCCTCGCCGCGCTTTCGGTCCTCCTCGCCGGCTCCGTCGCCGCCGACGACGACTGGGCGCAGTTCCAGGGGCCGCGCGGGGACGGGACATCGCCCGAGCGCCGGCTCAGGCGCGAGTGGCCCGCCGAAGGACCGCCCGTCCTCTGGCGCGCGAAGATCAAGATGGGCTGGAGCTCGCCGTCGGTCGCCGGCAGCGATGTCCTCGTCGCCTGGACCGAGGAGACCCGCGGCACCGCCGAGACCATCGCCTGCCTGGACGCGGCGGACGGCAAAGAGAAGTGGAAGTTCACTTATCCCGTCGGCCCCTATTGGGAGCGAAACATCGGCTGGGGGCCGGGCGGATTCCGCGCGACCCCCGCGATCGACGAGAAGCGCGTCTACGCCCTGGGCGCGATCGGACACTTTCACGCCCTCGATCGCCGCACCGGAAAAGTGATCTGGAGCAAGAACCTTTGGGACGAGTGGACCCCCTCGGGCGAGAAGGGCTATTCCTGCTCGCCCATCCTTGCGGACGGGAAGCTGATCGTCTACTACGGCGACGGGAGCACCCGCGTCGACGATCCCGAGAAGACCCACGTCGTCCTCTGCCGCGCGCTCGACCCGGCGACCGGGAAAGTCCTCTGGACCTTCTCCGAGCCCCATCTGGAAACGGCCCGCATGGGCGAAGGACAGACGCCCGCGATCGCGACGATCGGCGGCCGCACCTGCGCCGTCTTCACCGGCAACTGCTCGCTCATCGCGCTCGACGTCGCCGACGGCGCGCCCGTCTGGCGGTTCGAGTGCATCCGGCGCGACGGACGCGGGACGACGATCCCGACGCCGCTCGTCCTCGACCGCATGATCGTCAACGTTCCCGACCTTGACGTGACCCACGCCGTCTCGATCGACCGCGCCCACCCCGAGAAGCCCGGCGCGATGGCCTGGAAGCAGGACCTCAACATGTTCACCGCCATCCACCAGTTCCGTCACCGGGACGGATACCTTTATGGATTCCTCGGGCAGATCCAGGGCGCCAGCGACCAGGCCGCGAGCGAATCGACGCTCCACCTCGCCTGCCTCGAGGCGGCGACCGGCAAGGTCAAATGGTCCGAGCCCGGCTTCCGGAGCGGGATCTCGATCACCGAGGCGGACGGGCTCCTCTTCGTGCGGTCGTACAAGACCCTTTCCCTCGTCGAGGCGACGCCCGCGGGCTTCCACCGGCTGGGCTCGATCCAGACGCACGACGTCAACAAGCCCACGGTAAACCTGATCGACTTCGTGATGCCCGTCCTCTCGGCTGGCCGGCTCCTCGTGCGGACGCCGGACGAGCTGATTTGCTACGACGAGTCAGTCAAATGAAGCGGCTCGCCCTCGCGGTCCTTCTGGCCTCCTCCATCGCTCCGGCCCAGGAAATCGGCTGGCGTCGCGACGGCACTGGAAAATATCCGGCCGCCACGCCGCCCACCTCGTGGGGCCGCGTCAGCCTCCCGGTGAAGGGACTCCGCTACCGCGCAAGCAAGCCCGGACCGTCCGACATCGGCGCGCCGATGGCCGACGGCGTCATCCGCGAGTGGCTCGTCCTCTCGCCCGCGCCGGAGGGCACGAAGCCCGAGAAGGAGACGATCCCCGGCGAGGCCGACCTTTGCCCCGTTGAGGGGGAGGGCTCGTGGAAGAAGGTCCGGCTCGAGACGGCGTGGATGGACTTCAACACGCTGATCGGCAAGCCCGACAAATCGATCGCCTGCGCCGCCACGAACGTCCACTCGGAGACGGGCGGGAAGTTCCGCGTGAACGCGACGCAGCTCGCGGGATTCCGGATCCTCGTCAACGGCAAGCCGCCGGCCGGCGGGTATGGCCGCTACACGGCCGATCTCGTCAAGGGGTGGAACCGGCTGCTCGTCAAGGCGACGCCGCGCGACGCCGACTGGGCCTGCACGATCACGTTTCACGCCGTCGCGCCCGCGGAGTGTGAGAACTCGAACATCGCCTGGATCGCGCCGCTCCCCGGAGGGACGGGCGGCTTCTACGGCGGGGGGACCGGCTGCGGATCGCCGATCATCGTCAAGGACCGGATCTACCTTCTGAGCGAGCCGCACGACCTCGTCTGCCTCGACAAGGCGAGCGGCAAGGTCCTATGGGTCCGCACCAACAGCTATTTCGACTCGGCGACTGACAAGGACAAGAAAGTGCCGGCATATGCCTCGGCGGCGCCGGTCGCGCGGAAGCTCGACGAGCTCAACGCCACGCTCACCGCGGGCCCGCTCCAGAAGGCGGCGCTCGAGGAGAAGGTGAAGCTCGAGGGCGAACTCTTCGCGAAGATGCAGGAGGTGGACGGCGAGGTCTACAAGAAGCCCGAGATGCCGGACGTCGGCTTCTCCGGCCTGTCGCCCGCGAGCGACGGAAAATTCATTTACCTCTGGCTCGGGACGGGCGTGACCGCGTGCTACGACCTGGACGGCAAGCGCCAATGGATCCGCGTCGACAACCTGCCGGCCGTCGAGCACGGGTTCTCCTCTTCGCCGCTGCTCGTCGATGGGAAGGTGGTCGTCTTCATGCGCGACCTCCTCGCGTTCGAGGCCGCGACGGGACGGCTCGCGTGGCGGGTCCCGCTCGTGAGCCACGAAGGGGCGAACCCCGAAGGATACTTCCACGGCTCGCCGGTCCGCGTGATCGCCGGCGGCGTGCCGCTCATCGCGCTCGGGAACGGCACGATCCTCCGGGTGTCCGACGGCAAGATTCTCTTCACCCATCCCGCGATGGGAAAGCAGGCGATCAGCTCGCCCGTCGTCGAAGGCGACCGGCTCCTTCTGACCAGCACCTGGAACATGCAGCTCTACATCCATACGCTCCCGGCCGCGGCGGGCGACCCGCTCAAGGTGTCGACGCAGGCGGTCCCGGTCGACACGCCGGGCTTCCCGCGCTACTACCTGCCGTGGTACATCGCCTCGCCCGTCGTGTACGAGGGGCTGGCGTACCTCCTCAACAACGCGGGCGTGCTCACGGTGGTGGACGTGAAGGAGGCGAAGGTCCTCTACCAGAAGATGCTCGATCTCGACCACTTCCAGACGAACAACGAGGGGCCGGCGCGCGGGATCGGGGTGAGCCCGACGCTGGCCGGGAAGCATCTCTATCTCTTCGGAAACAACGGCGGCGCGGTGGTGCTGGAGCCGGGTCGCGCGTTCAAGCAGGTCGCGAAGAACAAGATCGAGAACATCGCCTCGATCGGCCACTGGGGCGAGCGTCAGGAGCGGTTCGTCTCGACGCCGGTCTTCGACGGGAACCGCCTCTACGTCCGCGGCGAGGGCCATCTCTATGCCATTGGCCGCTGAGCTTTGCGCGCTCCTTGCCCTGTTCTCCGCGCAGGACGCAGCGTCCCCTTATGGGTTCCGGAGGGACGGCTCCGGCGTCTTTCCCGGCGCGACTCCGCCGACGGAGTGGGGCGAGAAGAAGAACATCAAGTGGCGGACCAACGTGGGCGCGGGGAACTCCAGCCCCGTGGTCGCGGGCGACAAGGTGCTCGTCCTCGCCGAGCCGGGAACGCTCTGGTGCCTCGACCGGACCAAGGGGCACGTGATCTGGAACGTTGTCGTAGGCGACGTGCCTGACGGGTTGAAGAAGGATCTTCGCGACCTTCCGGGCCTGAAGGAGCGGGCGCGCGCGACGCCCGTGACCGATGGACAGTCCGTGTACGTTTCGCTCACCAACGGCGTCGTCGCCTGCTACACCATGAAAGGGAGCCGGCCGTGGGTCAGGGTCGTCCCCCCGGCGCCGCTGAGTTACGGTCCGAGCGCCTCACCCGTCCTCGCCGGAAAGATCCTGCTCGTCGATTCCATGCGGCTGCAAGCCCACGAGGCGGATACGGGGAATCCGCTCTGGAAGGCCGCCGCGGCGGAGCCGCACTACGGGACGCCCGCCCTCCTGACGCTCGACGGGACACTGCTCGCCGTGACCGCGAAGGGCGCGGTCGTGCGCGTCTCCGACGGAGCGGTGCTCGCGCGGGACGTGGCGGCGGGTTTGGGTGGCGACCAGTCGCCGACGCCGCTCATCGACAGGGACGTGGCCTACTTCGCCTACCGGCGTTGCACCGCCGTCAAGCTGGCGATGAAGGAGGGCAAGGTCAGCGCCCAGAAGCTGTGGGAGCAGGAACTGCCCGGCGACGTCATCTCCTCGCCCGTCCTCAAGGACGGAATGCTCTTCGTGATCCCGCAGGGGGCGGGCTACCGCGTGCTCGAGGCGAAGACGGGAAAGGCGCTTCTCGAGAAAGACCTCGATCTCGACCCGAACTTCTATCCGAGCCTCGCGCTGGCCGGCAAGTTCCTGTTCCTCGGGAACGACAAGGGAGACACGCTGGTGCTGGACCCCTCGCGGGAGTTCAAGCTCGTCCGACGCAACGAGCTGCCCGACGGCTCGGGTGCCTCGCCCGTCTTCGACGGTCCGAACGCATTCCTTCGCGGCGGAGAATTCCTCTACTGCGCCGGCCCGTGAAGCGGATTTCGCAGCCAGCCGTAAAATCCCGCTGAAATCCCGGTGGCACGAAGATTGCGCGGTGGGGTTCGTCCCGTAGATAGGCTGGGGGGACCCATGGCGCGATTCTCGTTCAATCCATTCAATCCGCTTCTCGCATGCCTGTTCCTGGCGCAGGCGGGATGCGCCCTCTCCTCGGCCGACTGGGGAACGGCCGATCCGCGGGAGCGCGAGGCCTGGCAATCCCACATGGAGGCCGGCGAGGTCGCGAATCGCGAACGCCGCCCGGTGGAGGCCGAGCGGGAATTCCTCGCGGCGGTCGGCTCGATCACCACGATCGCGGGCAACGAGTCACGCATCCTCGAGGGCCTTCATCGGCTGGCGCGACTCTACGCCGAGGGGGGACGTCCGGACGCGGCGGAGTCCGTGCTGAAAAAAGCCGCGGCCTTCTCGGAGAAGAGGCTGGGGGCGGATCATCCCGAGACGCTCCGCGCCCAAAAGGCCCTGCAGCCTCCATCCTCTTCATCGACGGAGATCGCGGTGAGCGCGGCGACGATGCTGGGCTGGCCCGCGTCGCTCGCCGAGGACGACGCCCCCGTCCTCCAGGACGAGAACCAGAAGCGGGAGTTTTTCAACCGGATCGACCTGTGGCCGGTCCTTGAATCGGTCATGCTCCCCACCGGCGAGCACCGCACGGCCCTCTGGCCGGTCTTCCACGTCACCTCGCGGGCCGACGGCGACGTCCACTCGTGGCACCTTCTGAACTTCCTGAAAGGGCCCCGGTACCACATGCTGCTTCCGCTCTACTACAGCGTCGACGACGATGTCGGCATCCTGCCGCCGGCGTTCTTCGCGGGGTCGGACTACTGGACGAGTCCCCCGCTCCTGTCCGGAAGCTGGACGTGGGCCGACGGCGATCGCGCCACCTGGATCACGCCGTTCTTCCACGTCACGCGAAGCGAGACAGGCGACCTGCGCAGTCTCCACGCCGGAGTTTATTTCCAGGGGGACGGATACTGGACGGTCCCCCCGCTGCTCACCGGGAGCTGGGACGTCGACGGCGGCCGCTCGACGTGGGTCACCCCGCTGTTCCACGTCACCCGCGACCCGGCCGGCGCGGTGCGGAGCTTCCACGCGGGAATCTACTTCCAGGGGGAGACGTACTGGTCGGTGCCGCCGCTCATGACCTGGCACGGCGAGTGGGGAGACGGGAGCGCGACGACCTGGGTCACGCCGCTCTTTCACTCCACGACCGACCGGGCGGGCGACGGCGTCAGTTTCCATTTCGGGCCGTACCTCCAGGGACGGGACTACTGGATGCTTCTCCCGCTTGCCGGGAGCGGACTCCACGACGACGGCGGCACGACCACGTGGGTGACGCCGCTCTATCACCGGACGACGGACAAGGCTGGAATCGTCGAGGGCTTCCACCTCGGGCCTTACCTCGAGGGCCGCACGTGGTGGACCCTTCCACCGCTCCTGACGTACGGCTGGACGTCGGGGAAGGAGCACGGGATGACGACGGCGATGCTCCTCTGGCTCTGGTCGGACCCCGAAGGTCTCGCGTCCGCGAATCTCTGCCCGATCTTCTTCTGGACGCGCAACAAGCACTGGTTGTTCACCCCCGCCTTCTCGGGACACTGGAGCGGCGCGGACGGCGCGTGCACCTGGGTCACGCCGTTCTTTCACCTCTCCCAGGACCGGGAAGGCAACGTCGAGAGTTTCCACGTCGGCCCCTACTTCCAGGGCGACGACTACTGGGCGGTGCCCCCGCTCTTCGCCTGGCACGTGCGGCACGCGGACCAGGGCGACACGACGTGGATCACGCCGTTCTTTCACGTGAGCCGGGACAAGGAAGGCAACGTCGAGAGCCTGCACGTCGGCCCCTATTTCCAGGGCGACGGCTACTGGGCGGTGCCGCCGCTCCTCTCCTGGCACGTGCGCCGTTCCGACCGGTCCGAGACCACGTGGCTCACGCCGCTTTTCCACGCGAGCTGGGATGCGGATGGGCACGCGGAGGGCGCCCATGTCTTCCCCGCCTTCTTCTGGGAACGTGATTCCTGGTGGGCCGTGCCGCCGCTACTCGCCGGCGGCTGGCACCATGGAAACGGACAGACGACCTGGGTCACCCCGCTGTTCCACCTGACGGAGGATGCCCGTGGCGCGGCGCGAAGCCTCCACGTGGCGCCGCTCTTCTTCTGGGAACGGAACGACTACTGGGTCGCCCCCCCGGCGCTCTCCTTCGGTTACCGTCACGGCGACGGTTCGCAGTCGACGTGGATCACGCCGTTTTTCCACGACCGGATGGAGGAAGACGGAACCCTCCGGGAACTCAACGTGCTTCCCCTCTGGAGCTGGAGGCGGGACGCGTTCTGGCTGATCCCGCCGCTGCTCTCGGGCCGGGTGACCCACCCGGACGGGGCCCGGTCGACCTGGATCACGCCGGTGTTCCATCGAACGAAGGACGCGTCGGGCGCGATGGAAAGCCTGCACGTGGCCCCGCTCTACTTCTGGAAACGCGATGACTACTGGTGGGTGCCGCCGCTCCTGACCGGGGGCTGGACCGGGGCCGACGGGTCCAGCGGCACGTGGGTCTCGCCGCTCTACCACGAGCAGCATGCCGCCGACGGACGCCTCCAGTCCCGCCACGTGCTCAACTACGTCGAGGGCGAGAACTACCATCACTTCATCCCGCTCTTCTGGGACTGGACGGCGAAGTCCGGCGAGCGCCGCTCGATGGTCCCGCCGGCGTTCGTACGGACGGAGACGCCCAACGGCGACGTCACGACGTCGGTCCCGTGGCCGATCGTCACCTGGCGCACGGGACGCGCGCTCGACACCTCGCTCGGGATGGAGCTCCGCCCGTTCGTCTACCAGGACGCGGGCGAGCAGTACGAATTCAACTTCCTCTGGCGCCTCTTCTCCATCCTGCGCGAGGAGAAATCGACGCGCGTCATGGTGGGCCCGTTCTGGCGCTCGGAGAAGCCCGTCGATGCCGGCGAGATGATGGACTTCCGGATCCTCGGGGGACTCTTTGCACGGGACTGCAACTACGAGACCGGGCGCTACCGGTACCGGGTCTTCTGGCTCATCCCGCTGACGTCGCCGCAGAAGATCAAGGAGGACACGCTGGGGATGCTCGATCTCCATCCCCTCTGGAGCGGCTCCGCCGCGGCCGCCGGCGAGTGACCGGGCGCGCTCTCTTTTGAATTCGGCCGCGCGCTTCCGCTGAACGGAAGGGCGGCTCCTGCCGATACAAGGAGTGCATGCGGCGGACAGCTGGGGGTGGGAAGGGATCTCTTTTCGAGATCGGGGTCCGGGTCACTCCCTCGATGCGGCGCAAGGTCGAGGACCTCGCGCGGTGGCTGGCCGCGGGCGACGCCTCGCAGGTCCGCGCCGCCCAGGCGGCCGTCGTCGACCTCCTCAGGGACGCGGCGCGCGGAGTTGCGCCCGGACGGCCTCGGCCTCCGGGTCCTTCGCATCGAGGCAGGCCACGAATTTCCCGCGGCGGATGACCAGCCCGGCTTTGGGCGCGACATCAGCCCCTTCCGCGATCTCGAGGAGCGCGCGCGACGGGTCTGAATTATGGACCAGCGCGCCCTTGATCCGCGCGACCTCGATCCCGTAGCGGTCGGCCACTTTCTTGAGCTCCACCCTCTCGCGGTGCACCTTGTCCCAGAGCACGGTCGCCGTGTCTCCGCCGGCCGTGGCATCCGGGAAGTCCTCGAGCTTCGGCTGGATCATCCGCATCTTCTTCCGGAGCATCACCTCGAGCGGGTCGAGGGCGGGCCACATCGCCTCCGTGGCGCCACTCACGTGGAGGAGGATGGCATAGTTGAAGAGCAGGAGGTCCCCGGGCTTGTACGGGAGGTCCTTCCGGATCTTGGCGATCTCGCCGTAGTTGTGGCTCTCGCGCGCCGCGACCTTCAGCGTCCCGCCGGGCCCCTTGAGGTCGGCCGAGTACCGCCGCGTGTCGGAGACGACGTTCTCGAGCGTCCAGCCTTGAGGCAGGTCGGAGGGCTGGAGCTGGAGCCGCGCGATCAGGACCGCCCGCGGCTGGCGCGGGTCCCACCCGAACTTTTCGCGCATCCGGTTCTCGAGCGCGTCGAGCGTCTCGTCGTCGGGCCCCTCGATGCCGAAGACGCAGTCGTGGCCGTTCTCGGCGGCGCCCCGCTTCTTGAGCTGGTCGTCGACGCGGCTGCGCGCGGAGTAGTCGGCGACCTCGAAGAGGACGATCGAGCCTGCCGGCTTCAGCTTCGCCTGCCACGCGCGCTTGACGTCGCCGGGCTTCGTCTCGAGGCCCAGGTCGGCGAGGATCGCCGCCGCGTCCGTGCGAGACGACTCGACCGTGAATCCCGCGGGAAGCTCCGACGCGATCGGCTGGGCCGTGTCGAAGGAGTGGTCGGGGAACCCCATCCGCTGCCGGATCGTCGAGGCGAGCTTCTCGTAGCCGTGGATGTCCTCGCCGGGCGACTGGAGCCGGGTGACGGTCCGGCCGGAGCGGTAGACCTCGGAGCGCTTGGGATCACTTTGAGCGAGCGCCGACTCCTCGGCCTTTCTTGCCTTCTCGATCGTCGGATACACAATGGATTCGATCCGGATCGAAGGCTTTCCGCTCTGCTCCTTGGAGGTAATGAACTGGGGCGTGGCACCGGTGATCTCGAACTCCGAAGGGAGGTCATCGGCCGTATAGAGCACGCGCTCCGCCGGCAGGTCCGGCGGCTCGACGGGGATCCCGAGCTTCTTCTGGACCATCCCCACCAGCTCGACGAAGAGGTCGCGGTGCTCCGCCTGGCCGGCGAATGCGAGGGCGAGGAGGTTTCCCCGGCGGTGCGCCCAGCGATTCGCGGGCTCCTTGAGCGCGGCCACCTCGTGCTCGAGGCGCTCGGCGTTCGGCGTCTCGAACGCGAAGAACGTGGCGCCCCACCAGACGGCGACGTACCCCTGCTTGAAGTCGGAAGGGGTGACATTTTGAAGTCCGAACGCGGCGAGGTACTGGAGGATGTGGTCGAGCTCGGTCGTGTCCTTCGCCGGGTACGGGTTGCGGGGCAGGCTCTTGGGTTTCTCCTTGTCGCCGGTGAGCCAGGTCCGCCCGAGCGGCCGCTCCTGGGGGGTGAAGTAAAGTTTTGAGAGGTCGACGGGCTCGGGGGTCTTCGGGGCTTCGACGACGACCGGCGGCGGCGTCACGACCCCCGGCGGAACCGGCTTCGGCTTGTTGAAGGTCGCGACGAGCGCGAGGATCACCGCGACGGCGGCGACCGCGCCCATGACGAGCATGCCACGATTCGAGCCCTTTCTTGCCGGCACGGGCGTGACGATCGTGGGCGAGTAGGCGTCGGTCGTTCCGACGGTCGTCGCGCGCGTGACCGCGTCCTTCACGTCGCTCGCCTTCTGGTATCGCCGGTCGGGCGCCTTCTCGAGCGCCTTGAGGGCGACCTCGTCGAGGCGGACGTCGATCTGGACCATCTTGGACGGGACCTCGAACCGGCCGATCGGGAGCTCGCCCGTCAGCATCTCGTAGAAGACGACGCCGATCGAGTAGATGTCGGCGCGGTGGTCGACGGACTTCGGGTTCTCGACCTGCTCGGGGGCCATGTAGTGTGGCGTGCCCATGACCATGTTGGTCATCGTGAGCGCGCCCTGCGCGGCGACGTCGGCGCCGACGAGCTTCGCGAGGCCGAAGTCGGCGATCTTCACGCGGCCCTTCTTGTCGAGGAGGATGTTCTCGGGCTTGATGTCGCGGTGGACGATGCCCTCCTCGTGGGCGTACTCGAGGGCGTCGCAGAGCTGCGGGACGAGCTTGAGCGCCTGCTGGCTGGTGAGCTTCTTGTCGCGGAGGACCTGGCGGAGGTTGGTGCCGTCGACGAACTCCATGGCGAAGAAGAAGAGGCCGCCCTCGGCGCCGAAGTCGTAGACGGCGACGATGTTCGGGTGGTTGAGCGAGCCCAGCGCCTTGGCTTCCCGGATGAAGCGGTTCTGGAAGTCGGGGTCCTGGGCGAACTTCGTGGGGAGGATCTTGAGGGCGACCATCCGGTCGAGCGCGGGCTGGCGGGCCTTGTAGACGACGCCCATGCCGCCGCGGCCGAGGAGCTCGAGGATCTCCATGCCGTGGAAGGCCTGGCCGGGCTTGAGCGGAAGGTCCTCCGGCGGTTGCGTCGCGGCGGTGGGGTTCTGGGCGAACCCGGCCATGCACTTGGGGCAGAGGTCGCTCGAATGGAGCGTCCCGCAGGTGGAGCATTTTCTCATGGTGTTCATTTTCTCCACCCCCGCAGAAGCATCGCGCCTCCAAGGTTACAGAAGGTTGCAGAAGGTTGCAGAAAGTTACAGGGAATCCCGGACCTTCTCGAGGTCCCCCCGCACGAGGGCGGCGGTCTCGTACCGATTTCGACGGTCTGGTTCTAGCATCTTGGCGACGATCCTGTCCAGAGGCGCGCCGATCGCGGGGCCCGGCGGCCGCCGTCCCGCGAGCATCTCGAAGAAGACGACGCCCGCGGAGAAGAGGTCGGCGCGCGCGTCAACGTCGCGGGGGTTCCCGACCTGCTCGGGCGCCATGTAGGGGGGCGTGCCCAGGAAGTCGGACGGCGCGGTCGAGAGGGCGCGCTCTCGGCGGGCGGTGCTCTCGGCGGCCCTGGCAGGGGCTCCGGCCGCGGGGGGCGGCTGGATCTTGGCCAGGCCGAAGTCGGCGATCTTCACGGTTCCGGCGCGGTCGAGCAGGAGGTTCTCGGGCTTGATGTCGCGGTGGATGATGCCGCGCTCGTGGGCGAACTGGAGCCCGTCGCAGACCTGGAGCATCGTGTCGACGGCGGCGCGGGGCGCGGTCGGTCCCGCGGCCATCTCCCGCCGGAGGCTCATGCCGTCGACGAACTCCATGCGGATCGAGAAGGCCTCGCCGCGCTCGGCGCCGTAGCGCTGGACCTGCATGCGCTCCCAGGGCTTCGCCTGCTGGAGCATGGCGGCGACGAGGTCGACGCCCATCGAATGGACGCGGACGATGTTCGGGTGGGAGAGGGAGAGGAGCGCGCGGCCTTCGCGGGCGAGGCGCTTGCGGACCCACGGGTCGTCGGCGACCTCGGGGGCCAGGACCTTGATTGCGTAGAACCGGCCATCGAGCGGGTCCCGGACCTTGAAGACGACGCCCATCGCGCCCTGGCCGAGGAGTTCGAGGACCTCGCAGCCGGCGATCGTCTCGCCCGGGGAGAGGACGGGGTCATCGTCGAGGGGGTTCTGCGCGAACCCGGCGAGGCACTTGGGGCAGAGGTCGTTCAGGTAGGCGGTCCCGCAGGTGGCGCAACTCTTCATGGTGGCGGGCACGCGCCTTTCAAAAGCAATCGGGGGCGGGGGTTACATGTGCACGAAATCGCCGCGCGTTTTCGTGTACATGGGCGTGTTTGTCAACCCAGGGCGGCGAAGAGCTCCTTGAGCTCGTCGTCGACCTCGCCCTTGCCCTCGACGGTGCGGGCGACCTCGGCCTTGAGGATGTCGCGGTACCGGCGGCGGGAGCGGTGGATGATCACCTTGACGTTGCCCTCGGAGACGCCAATCTTGGCGGCGACCTCCTTGAGCGTCCCGGGCTGGCCGGCCGTGATGTACTCGCGGAGGGCGTCGAAGCGCGGGCCCATCTCGTCCTTGAGGACGGCGAGCGCGCGTTCGATGTGCTCGATCGCCCACTGGCGGAGGTAGGAGCGCTCGGGGGTCTCCTCGCGGGACTGGGCGAAAAGCCCCTCGGCGCCCTCGAAATCGAGGGACATGGGCTTGACGCCGCGCTTGAGCGCCTTGCGCCGGTCGTACTCGTTGCTCAGGTAGTGGTCGAGGCAGGCGAGGAGGAAGCTGCGGAACTTCCCCTTGGACTTGGTGACGCGGGCGAGGGCGTCGCGCTCGATGAAGTCGGTGAAGAAGGCCTGGGCCAGGTCCTTGGCGTCCTCGACGTCATGCCCCTTCCGACGGATGTAGAAATAACACGGCTTCCAGTAGCGCTCGACGAGCGCGCCCATCTCCTTCTGGTCACGGGCCTTGAGGATGATGGTCCAGGCGGTCTGTTCGAACCCCCGCCGGCTTCCGCCCATCGTTGTCTCGCGCGCCATCCATCCTCCCGCGGCAAGGGAAAAAACCTGCCTCGCAGTTTTTTGACCGCAAAGGTCCAAAATCTGCGAGGCAGGTTTTGGACTTAGGACTTCATAATTTGTACCACATATGGGACAAGGTGTCACAGTGTCGCGTGCGCCGTTCAACTATCGTGGTGGCGTACCTTTTGCTTGACAACATTCCGGTCCCTGCTAAATATGAATCCTCAACTGGGGGAGATCATCACCTTGAACAGAAGAATTCTAGCGTTCTGCGGCATCGCCGTGACGCTCCTGCTGCTCGCGGCGCCCGCCTTCGCGCAGCAGCAATACGGGCCCGCAGGGGACCACCAGAACGGCCGCCTCGGCCTTCCAGACGGGGCCTCGACGTACTCCACCGCCGTCGACGACCTCTACGTCTGGATCTTCTGGATCACGACCGTGATGTTCATCATCACGGAAGGCCTTCTCATCCTCTTCTGCATCATCTACCGCCGCCGGCCCGGCCACCGCCCGACCTACACCCACGGCAACACGAAAGCCGAGATCGCCTGGACGATCATCCCGGCCCTCATGCTGCTCGCCATCGCGATCGTCCAGATCGGGACCTGGAACGACATCAAGAAGAACTTCCCCGCCCCCGGACCGGGCACCACCGAGGTCGACACCTTCGGCGAGACGTTCACCTGGAACTTCCGGTACGTCGGGACCAAGGTCCGCGTCCAGGGGGATACCGACGTGACGACGCAGGCCTCTCTTCACATCCCCTTCGGCGACAAGGCGCTCCTCAACATCCGCTCGCGCGACGTCATCCACAGCCTCTTCATCCCGCACATGCGGGTGAAGCAGGACCTGGTCCCCGGAATCCGGCAGAAGATCTGGTTCGAGCCCAACCGCTTCCAGCTGTTCGACCTTCGCGCCGCCCCCATCCCCAACGGTCAGTCGGTTGAGGACGGGGTGAACCCCCGCATCGACCGCTTCAAGCAAGTCTCGGTCTGGATCACCGACCCCAAGGCCCTGGACAAGGGTGGGATCTACAAGGACAAGACGATCGCCGTCGCGGGCTACAACATCGACAAGGACATGGGCATCTACAAGCCGGTCAACCCCAAGTCGAAGATCCGCGTGCTGAAGGACGGCGGGATCGTCGAGGGCGCGTCCTGGGAGCAGTGCGACTTCTGCATCGGCATGTTTGACATCGCCTGCGCGGAGCTCTGCGGCCTGGGCCACTACAAGATGAAGGGCTTCCTCACGGTGGAGCCCCGCGTCTCCTACGAGGCGTGGCTGAAGGACCAGGTCGACAACGAGTACTTCCCCGTCTGGAAGTTCTGGAGGCCATAGGAGAATCATGAGCGACACCCACGATTCCGGCCACGGCCACGAGGAGCTCGGCATCTTCCGGAAGTACTTCTGGTCGACGAACCACAAGACGATCGGCAAGCAGTTCCTCATTACGAGCTTCATTTTCCTCCTGGTCGCGGGGACGCTGGCGCTCTCCCTCCGGTGGCAGATCGCCTATCCCAACAAGCCCGTGCCCATCATCGGCCGGCTCTTTTTCGCGACCGCGGAGCAGCACAAGCAGGAGAAAGATGAACTGGCGCGCGTCGCGAAGGCGCAGGAAGAGCTCCAGAAGATGCGGCAGGAAGGCAAGCCCATCTCCCAGGCGATGGAGAAGGCGGCCGAGGAAAACCGCGGCCTGACGAACATCGGCTTCGTGAAGCCCGAGCAGTTCATCTCGCTGACCACGATGCACGGCTTGATCATGATCTTCTTCGTGGTCATCCCGATCCTGGTCGGCGCCTTCGGGAACTTCCTGATCCCGCTCCACGTGGGCACCCACGACATGGCGTTCCCGATCCTGAACGCCGCGTCCTACTGGATCTTCTGGCTGGGCTGCATCGTGGCCCTCTGCGGCTTCTTCGTCGAGGGCGGGCCGGCGGGCGCCGGCTGGACGATGTACGCGCCGCTCTCCGTCATCGGCATGGGCAAGGGCCAGACGGTCGTCCTCATCGCCGCGATCCTGGTCGGCTTCTCCTCGATCATGGGCGCGGTCAACTACCTGACGACGATCCTCACGATGCGGGCGCCGGGGCTCTCCATGTGGCGCCTGCCCCTGACGACGTGGGCCCAGTTCATCACGGCGATCCTCCAGCTCCTGGCCACGCCGGTCCTCGCGGGCGCGCTCATCATGCTCCTGTGCGACCGGACCCTGGGCACGAGCTTCTTCATCCCGGGCAACCTGACCCTCGACTCGGTCCGGGCGGTCGAGCACTCGGGCGGATCGGTGCTCCTCTGGCAGCACGTCTTCTGGTTCTACTCCCACCCGGCGGTCTACATCCTCGTGCTCCCCGCGATGGGCATGGCGAGCGACCTCCTCGCGGTGGGGGCGCGGAAGTGCATCTTCGGCTACAAGGCGATGGTCTTCTCGATCGCCGGCATCGCGGGCCTCGGGTTCATCGTCTGGGCCCACCACATGTTCGTCTCGGGCATGAAGCCCGGCCTGGGCACCGCGTTCATGGTCGCGACGATGATGATCGCGCTCCCGAGTTCGATCAAGGTCTTCAACTGGCTGGGCACGATCTGGAAGGGCTCGATCCGTTTCGACGTGCCCACGCTGAACGCTCTCTCGTTCGTCTCGATGTTCATCATCGGCGGCCTCTCGGGGATCTTCATGGCCGCGACGCCCGTCGACATCTTCATCCACGACACGTACTTCATCGTGGCCCACTTCCACTACGTCGTCTTCGGCGGCTCGCTCTTCGCGGTCTTCGGGGCGGTCTTCTTCTGGTTCCCGAAGATGTTCGGCCGCATGATGAGCTCCGGGCTCGGCAAGCTCCACTGGTTCCTGACGTTCGTCTTTTTCAACGCGACGTTCTTCCCGATGCACATCATCGGGGCGGGCGGCCACATGCGCCGGATCTCGACCCTGAGCGAGTACAACTGGCTCATCCACTTCCAGCCGTGGAACCGGATGATCTCGATCTGCGCGTTCTGCCTGGGCTTCTCGCAGCTCATCTTCATCTTCAACTTCTTCTGGAGCATGTGGAAGGGGCAGAAGGCGGAAGGCAACCCGTGGCAAGCCAACACGCTGGAGTGGACCGTGCCCTCGCCGGCGCCCGAGCACAACTACACGCCGATCCCGACGGTCTACCACGGCCCTTATGAATACGGCGTGAGTCCCGAGAAGGAGTGGGTGTCGCAGGTCGAGCCCGAGGGCGCGGCCCCGAAATCCGCCCACTAGATGACGCAACCCGGGAGCCCCGCAATGCGACGTTTCGCCGTCCTGACGGCGGCGGTGACGCTCGCCCTCATTCTCGCCGGCGGGTTCGTGACGACCACCCGCACGGGCGACACGATCCCCTCCTGGCCCCGGTCGTGGGGACAGATGCAGGTGGGCTGGCCCGTCGAGTGGACCCACCGCGCGTTCGCGGGGACGGTCGCGATCCTGGCCGCGGTCCTGGCCGCCTGGGTGCAGGTTCGCGAGTCGCGCCCCGGGGTCCGGCTGCTGGCCTGGATCGCCTTCGCGGCGGTCCTTACCCAGGCCTCCCTGGGGGGGCTTCGCGTCCACCAGTACTATCCGAAGGCCGTGGCGATCGTCCACGCGACGCTCGCGCAGGTCGTCTTCTCGACCCTCGTCAGCCTCGCCCTCTTTCTCTCGAACTCGTGGACGTCGACCGCAAAGGACGGGTCGACCGCGGGCGCGCGGACCCTGGGGATCGTGACAACGGCCTTCGCCTTCCTCCAGCTGATCGCGGGCGCCGTGACACGTCACACGGGCCATGGGCTCGCCGTGCATCTCGCGGGCGCCGGGCTGGTCCTCCTCCTCGTTTCCGTCTTCGCGTCGCGGCTGATGATGACGCCCCTCCGCAAGGGGGCAAACCTGCTGCTCGCGATCCTCGGCCTCCAGGTCGCGCTTGGGATCGGGACTTGGGCGATCACCGCGAACGGGTTCGAGCGGAGCCGCCTTGCGCCGTTCGCCCAGGTCGTCACCGTGAGCGCGCACGTCGCCGTCGGCGCGGCGCTGCTGGCGACGTCGCTGGCCGTGACCCTGATGTGCCACCGCGCGAAGGCGGTGAGACTGGAAGCGGCGCTCGCATGAACCCGACGCTCGAAGCCGTCTCGGTCCCGGTCGCCGCCCCCGTGACGCGGGCGCGGGTCGCCGATTTCGTGGCGCTGACGAAGCCGGGCATCACGTTCATGGTGGCGGTCACCGCGGCCGTGGGCTTCTACGTCGCTTCGCAGGGCGTCTTTGACTGGAAGGTCCTTCTCCACCTGGTGACCGGCACGATCCTCAGCGCGGCCGGCGCGGCGGCGCTCAACATGCTCCTTGAGCGCGAGGCCGACGCGAAGATGGACCGGACGAAGGGCCGGCCGCTCCCCGCGGGGCGGATGACCGCGGCGGAGGCGGCGGTGTTCGGCGTGCTCTTCGCGGTGGCCGGCGTCGCGTACCTGGCGGTCCTCGTCAACCTTCTGACCGCGGCGCTTTCGCTGGCGACGATCGCGAGCTACATCGGGATCTACACGCCGATGAAGCGGAAGACGTCGCTCTGCACGCTGGTGGGCGCGGTGCCCGGGGCGCTCCCGCCCGTGATGGGCTGGGCGGCGGCGCGCGGGTCGCTCGACGCGGGCGCGGCGGTCCTCTTCCTCGTCCTCTTCTTCTGGCAGCTCCCGCACTTCCTCGCGCTCGCGTGGATGTACCGCGAGGACTACGCGCGGGGCGGGTTTCCGATGCTGACGGTGGAAGCGCCCGACGGGGCCTCGACGGGCCGGCAGGTCGTCCTCCAGACGATGGCGCTCATTGTCGTGAGCCTCCTGCCGGTGGGATTCCGGATGGCGGGCGAAGGGTACCTCGTCGCCGCGCTCCTCCTGGGGGCGGGCTTCCTCGGATTCGGGGTCGCGTTCGCCGTGGAGCGCACGCGCCCGCGGGCCTCGCGGCTCTTCTTCGCGTCGATCTTCTACCTGCCGCTGCTCTTGGCGGCGCTGGCCTTGCTCTAAGGGGAGACCATGGAACACGCGGAACCCGATCACGGCCACGGGGCCGAGGACCACGTTGCGGCCTTCGAGCGGGCGCGGCTGGGGATGTGGATGTTCCTCGCCTCGGAAATCATGATGTTCGGCGCGTTCATCGCCGTCTACGTCGTGCTGCGGATGGGGCCGGGCGAGGCCGCGCTGGGCACCCTCAAGCACGCGCTCGACTGGAGGATCGCGGCGTTCAACACCCTCGTCCTAATCGTGAGTTCTTACACGATGGTGCGCGGGGTGCACGCAATGTCGAAGGGGAACCGCGGTCACTGCGAGGACATGCTCATCCTGACGGCGGCTCTGGGCGTGCTCTTCCTCGTGGTCAAGGGGTTTGAGTACGCGGCGAAGTTCGAGCACGGGTACTTCCCCGACACGAACGTCATGTTCGGTTGCTACTTCCTGATGACGGGCTTCCATGGGATCCACGTGCTGGTCGGCGTGATCCTGCTGGTCTGGTGCGCGTTCTACGTCAAGAAGTTCGACGAGCACCATTACGCGCACGTGGAGAACCTGGCGCTGTACTGGCACTTCGTCGACCTGGTCTGGATCTTCCTGTTCCCGATCGTCTACCTGCTCTAGAGGGAGAGAGACATGTCCTCCGAAGACCACGGCGGCTTGTACAAGAAGGTGCTTGGGGCGCTTCTGGTGTTGACGGCGATCACGGTGGCGGTCTCCTTCGTCAGCTTCGGGACCAAGGCGGGGAACATCGTGGTCGGCATCCTGATCGCCATCATCAAGGCGTCGCTGGTGACCCTCATCTTCATGCACATGAAGTACGAGAAGCGGTGGTGGCTGGGGCTCGTCCTCTTCCCGATGGTGCTCGTCATGATCATCATCTTCTCGAATTTCGCCGACACGGCGCTGAACGACGACTTCACCTCGCCCGCGGCGGAGCACATCCAGCACGCGGGGTCGGCCGGCGCGGCCGGGTCGTCCGGAGCCAAACACTAGTTGAGCGTCGACGTAGCGGGTCTCACGCACCGTTACGGCGACCGGGTTGCCCTCTCTGACGTCACGTTCTCCGTCCGCCCGGGGGAGGTCTTCAGCCTCGTCGGCCCCAACGGCGGCGGGAAGACCACGCTTTTCCGGATCCTCTCGACGGCGCTCGTGGCCTCGTCGGGCACGGCGCGGATCGCGGGGGTGGACGTGCGGGACGCGGCCGTGCGCCGGAAGATCGGGGTCGTCTTCCAGTCGCCGAGCCTCGACAAGAAACTGACGGTGCGCGAGAACCTGCTCCACCACGGGCATCTCTTCGGGCTCTCGGGGCGGGAGCTCGCGGGGCGGATCGACGAGGCGCTCGGGCGGTTCCGGCTGGCGGACCGGGCGGGGGAGTTCGCGGAGAAGCTGTCGGGCGGGATGCAGCGGCGCGTCGAGATCGCCAAGGCGATCCTGCCGCGGCCGGAGGTGCTCCTCCTCGACGAGCCGTCGACGGGCCTCGACCCCGGGGCGCGGCGGGACCTGTGGGACGTCCTGCGGGGGCTGTCGGGGGTGACGGTCCTGCTGACGACGCACCTGATGGAGGAGGCGGAGCGGTGCGACCGGCTCGCGATCCTTCACAAGGGCCGGCTGGTAGCGATCGGCGCGCCGCAGGAGCTGCGGGGGGAGATCGGGGGGGACGTGGTGACGGTGCGGGCCCGCGACCCGGGCGCGCTGGCGGAGGCGATCCGGGCAAAGTTCGGCGGCGCGGGGGAGGTGTCGGACGGGACGGTGCGACTGTCGCGGGAGCGGGGCCACGAGTTCGTGGGCGGGCTGGTCGAGGCCTTCGGCCCGCAGATCGAGTCGGTCACGGTCTCGAAGCCCTCGCTCGAGGACGTGTTCCTCGCGAAGACCCGGGAGTCGTGGTCATGATGTTGACGAAGACGGTGTGATTCATCACCATGCTGCTTGCCGCTGCGTCATTGTGCCGGCGTGAACTGGTCCGGTTCTTCAGGCAGAGGAGCCGGGTGGTGGGAGCGCTCGGGACACCCGTCGTCTTCTGGCTCCTGATCGGGTCGGGGTTCAACTACCTCGACTACCTCTTTGCGGGGACGATCATCCAGATCCTCCTCTTCGCGTCGATCTTCTCGACCATCTCCATCATCCAGGACCGGAACGAGGGGTTCCTCCAGGGAGTCCTCGTCGCGCCCGTGCCGCGCGCGGCGGTGGTCCTGGGGAAGGTGCTGGGGGGCTCGACGATCGCCCTCCTCCAGGGGCTGGCCTTCCTCGCGCTCGCCCCGACCGTCGGGATCCGACCCTCCTTCCCGCAGATCGCCGCGGCGGCGGGGGTCATGGCGCTCGTGGCCTTCGGGCTCACGTCGATGGGCGTGATCTTCGCGTGGCGGTTCAACTCGGTCCAGGGCTTCCACGGCGTGATGAACCTGGTTCTCTTCCCCATGTGGCTGCTGTCGGGGGCGCTGTTTCCGGGCGAAAAGGCGGTCGGATGGATCCGGGGCGCCATGTGGGGCGATCCCCTCACCTACGGCGTCGCGGCGCTCCGGACGGTCCTGGGAAGCCCGGGGATGTCCCTGGGGCTCTCCCTGGGCGTCACGGCCGGGTTTGCCGTCGTGATGTTCCTTCTGGCGGCGGCCACCGCGCGCCGGTAGAGTGGGAGCCCATGGCCAAGGTGCTGGCGGTCGACGACGACCCGCGAATCCGCCGTTTCGTGACGCAGGCGCTTGAGGAGGCGGGGCACGAGGTCGAGGCCGTCGCCGACGCCGAGAGCGCGATCGCCCAGCTCCTGTCGGGGCGGCCGGACCTCTTCCTCCTGGACATCAACCTGCCCGGCATGCACGGCCTGGCGTTGGCCCAGAAGCTCAAGGAGAACCGCGGCACCCAGTCCATCCCGGTCGTGATCCTCTCCGCGCGGACCGACCCCCGCGACAAGGTCGCGGCCTATGCCTCGGGCGCGCTGACCTACCTCGAAAAGCCCTTCAAGAAGGCCGACCTGCTGGACGCCATCAAGACCGCCCTCGCCCTCCGCGCGAAGCGGGACAAGCCTTCCCGGTAGGTTCGTCTCGCGTCGTCTCCCGCCGGCTATTTTCCGGATCTCGTCGCTTTGCCTGTCGAGTTTTCGGCCCCCATCCGCACTACTAGGGTGGAGGGGGAAAAAGGCGGGATGTTACCCCGTGTTACGAAACGTAACATCCCGTAATGTGTCCTAAGATGGCACATAAGGAAGCCGCTGGGCGCGAGCGGGTTGCGCGCCGAGGTTCTGGCACGGGACTTGCTCCGTGCAGGACGTGTGGTCCGAGGCAAGTGGCGGAGGCAGATCATGGTCAGCGTGTTTCTCTTCGTGGTTCCCCTGGTTCCCTGCGCGGCGCTGCGGTCCGTCGCGCCCCCCGCGCCTTCCCTCTTCGCGGCCTGGCAGGAAGTCGAGCGCCTGCCCCTCTCCCCCCATTGCCCTCCCGGGGCCCCCGCGTGTCCGGACACCGGGGGCCCCCCCACCCCTCTCTCTCCGAAGGCGATCAAGGAGGCCTCCAAGGGGTGGGAGTGGAAGAACCTGGAGACCCCGGGGTGGAAGCTCCTCATGTCGAAGACCTTCGTTGTCCGGGGGGACGTGCCGGTCGACACGCTCCGGACGGTGGCCGCGACCCTCGAGGAGTTCCTCCGCATGCTCCAGTCGTCGATCGGCGGCGACGCGTCGGGGCTCATGTTCTCGGCCCGCGTCTTCACGGAGGCGCGCGACTTCCGACGCTACGCGGCGCGACTGGGGGCCCCGAACGCGGAGTCCCTCTATGATCCCCGGAGCGCGGAGGTCGTTGTCTGCCTGGGTCACTCGACCGGCGGCGCGTGGCTCCAGCGGACGCTGGCCCACGAGTTCACCCACGAGTACATGGACCGCGTCTGGAAGCGGACGGACCCCCTCTGGTTCGCCGAGGGGATGGCGGAGTATTTCTCCAATTTCACCGTGCGGGGCGGCCGCGTGATCCCGGGCGCCGTGGACCGCGAGGCGGTCGCGCTCCTCAAGCTCGGCGCGCCCGTCCCGATGGCTGAGTTCCTGAAATCCGGCCGCGACGAGATGTACGGCGCGGGATTCCGCCAGCGCTACGCGCAGGCCTGGTCGCTGGTCCACCACCTGTTCGCGAGGAACGACGGGACGATCGACCTCCTGCTCCGGGGCGGAAGCCTGGGGAAGGTGGAAGAACGCTTCGCCAGCCTTTTCAAGAATGAGGTCACCGCGGAATCACGGGAGCGCATCTGGGCGAGCGCCCTGGCCGCCGC
>JBGPCZ010000062.1:0-30304 GCA_041482015.1 Planctomycetota bacterium
AAGGCCAAGGCGATCCCCAAGATGAGCGGGCTGGACCTGGTGAAGTACGTCACCTCGGACAAGCCGCGCCACTGGAAGGAGTTCGTGACCCACGACCGCAACGGCAAGAACGGCTCGATGAAGCACAAGGTCGCGGTCGTCGACTGCGGCGTGAAGTTCAACATCATCCGGTCGCTGGTCCACATGGGCTGCGACGTCACCGTCCATCCCGCGAGCGCGACCACGAAGGAGCTGGAGGGCTACGACGGCGTCTGCCTGTCGAACGGTCCCGGCGACCCCGCCGCGGTTACGTACACGATCGAGGCCGTGAAGGGCCTACTCCGGAAGGAGAAGCCGATCTTCGGCATCTGCCTGGGCCACCAGATCCTCGGGCTCGCGCTCGGGGCCAAGACCTACAAGCTCGCGTTCGGGCACCATGGCGCGAATCATCCGATCAAGAACCTTCTGACGGGCAAAGTGGAGATTACGAGCCAGAACCACGGCTTTTGCGTCGAGGAGAAGACGCTCAAGGCTGCGGGCGGCGAGGTGACCCACGTCAACCTCAACGACGGCGCGGTGGAGGGCCTGCGCCACAAGTCGCTCCCCGTCTTCTCGGTCCAGTACCACCCGGAGGCCGCGCCCGGGCCGCACGACGCGAGCTACCTCTTCCAGCAGTTCCTCGGCCTGATGGACGCAAAGAAGTGATGAGCCGTTACAAGACCAGCTGCGTCGTCGGCGTCCAATGGGGCGACGAGGGCAAGGGGAAGATTGTCGACATCCTTTCCCAGAAGGCGGACTTCGTGGTCCGTTTCCAGGGCGGCGGCAACGCCGGCCACACGGTGGTGGTGAACGGGGAGAAGCACGTCCTCCACCTGATCCCCTCGGGGATCCTCCACAAGAGCGTCTGCGTGATCGCCAACGGCGTCGTCGTCGATCCCATCCAGCTCCTGGAGGAGATCGAGGAGCTCAAGAAGCGCGGGATCAAGTCCGCGGGCCGCCTCTTCCTGAGCGACCGCGCGCACGTGGTGATGCCCTACCACAAGTGGCTCGACAAGCACTCGGAGCTGGGGAAGCAGAAGATCGGGACGACGCAGCGGGGGATCGGGCCCTGCTACGCCGACAAGGCGGCGCGGAAGGGCATCCGCGTGGCCGACCTCTACAACGAGCCGCTCTTCAAGGAGCGCGTCCACGCGTTCACCGAGGAGAAGAACAAGGTGCTGGCCGCGCTCTACGGCGTCAGCCCCCTCGACCCCGGAAGGATCCTGGAGGAATACCTCGGCTACGCGGAGAAGCTCAAGCCGCACATCGCCGACGCGGTCTGGCTCGTCAACGCCGCGATCGACAAGGGGAAACGCGTGCTTTTCGAGGGCGCGCAGGGGAGCCTCCTCGACATCGACTTCGGCACGTACCCGTACGTGACCTCGTCGAACTCCGACGCGTGCGGCATCTCGGCGGGGACCGGCGTCCCCCCGAAGAAGATCGGGACGATCCTGGGGGTGGCGAAGGCCTACTGTACGCGGGTGGGCGAGGGGCCTTTCCCGACCGAGCTGGCCGACGCGCTCGGCGAGAAGATCCGCGAGATCGGAGGGGAGTACGGCGCGACGACCGGCCGGCCGCGCCGGTGCGGCTGGTTCGACGGCGTGACCTCGCGCCACGCGGTGCAGATCAACGGCATCGAGGAGCTGGCGATCACCAAGCTCGACGTGCTGAGCGGCTTCGACGAGATCAAGTTCGCGACGGCGTATCGCCACAACGGGACGACGACGGATCGGATGCCGTCGGAGACCGAGGTGCTGGCGAAGTGCGCCCCGGTCTACAAGACGTTCCCGGGGTGGAAGGACGACCTCTCGAAGATCCGCCGTTTCGACGACCTGCCACGCGCCGCCAAAATCTATTTGAATTTCGTGGAGCGCTACCTTAAGGTCAAAGTGACGATGATTTCCGTGGGCCGGGACCGCGAGAAAACCATCGTCAGGAAATAGTCCCAGGTCCCAAGTCCTAAGTCCTCAGTCACGAGGGGCGATGACCGAGGACCGAGGACTGAGGACTTTGGACTGACCATGAGCGCGACTGTCGCCGGCCTGAAGATCCCGTCCCACATCGCCATCATCATGGACGGGAACGGCCGGTGGGCGCGGCAGCAGGGGCTGCGGCGGATCCTGGGCCACGAGTCGGGCGCGAAGACCGTCCGCGACATCAGCCGCGAGTGCTCCCGCCTCGGCGTCGGCCGCCTGACCCTCTTTGCGTTCAGCGCGGAGAACTGGAAGCGTCCGGAGATCGAGGTCAAGTTCCTGATGAAGCTCCTGGGCGATTACCTCGTGAACGAGCGCCCGGAGATCATGGACAACAACATCCGGTTCACGGCGATCGGGCGCCTCGAGGAGCTTCCCGGGGAGGTCAAGGAGAAGCTCGCCGAGACGATCCGGATCAGCTCGAAAAACACGGGCATGGTCCTCTCTCTCGCGCTCGCCTACGGCGGGCGGAACGAGATCGTGGACGCCGTGCGCCGGCTGGCCCGCGAGGTGAAGGAGGGGAAGCGGACGCCGGAGTCGATCGACGAGGAGACGATCTCGAAGTACCTGTACGACTCGGGCGCGCCCGATCCCGACCTGCTGATCCGGACGGGCGGGGACCTGCGGGTCTCGAACTTCCTCCTGTGGCAGATCTCGTACACGGAGCTCTGGGTCACCCCGGTCAAGTGGCCGGACTTCTCGAAGGACCACCTGCACGAGGCGATCCGCGAGTTCTCGCAGCGCGACCGCCGCTTCGGCAACGTCAACACCGATGAAGCCTAGCGCGAAGGCCTCCCGCTGATGCCGATCCCCCGCAAGGTCCTCATCCGCGTCATCGGCGCCCCGCTTCTTCTCGCCGCGCTCGGATCCATTCTCTACCTGGACTACCACCGGCAGACCACGATCGGTCTCTCGTCCCTGTTGGTGCTCGTCGCGGTCCTCTCGATCGTGGAATTCTACGGGATGTGTGTCGTCAAGGGGATCCCGGTGGCGCGGATCGCCGGGATGATCTCGGTCGCGGTCCTGTTCATCCCGTGGGAAAGCCTCCTGGCGGTCCATCCAGCCGTGGCGGACTGGCGCCGGTGGCTTCCGTTCGCGCTCATCTTCTACCTCCTGGTCAAGCTCGTCTTCCGGTACGGGGTATTTCCACCCGAAGCCGCGGCGCTGACGCTGCTGGGGTATTTCTACATCAGCCTGCTTTCCTTCCTGGGCGCTCCGCCCATCCCCCGGAGCCTGACCGTGTTCTACCTCCTTTTCCTGCTGGCCTGCGGGAAAGGCTCGGACATGGCCGCGTTCGTCGTGGGCAAGTCCATCGGCCGGCACAAGATGACCCCGGTCGTCAGCCCCAACAAGACGTGGGAGGGCGGGATCGCGGGGGGCATCGTCGGCACGGCCGTGGGCTTCGCGGTCCTCTGGGCGACGCCCCTCCATGCGGAGAAGTTCAAGCACGTCCCGGTCACCGCGTTGCTCTTCTTCGCGCTCGTCGTTACAATAGCGGCGCAGGTGGGTGACCTCGTCAAGTCGGCGTTCAAGCGCTGGGCCGGGGTGAAGGATTCCGGCCGGCTCCTTCCCGAGTTCGGCGGGATGATCGACATGGTCGACAGCTTCATTGTCGCCGCCCCCGTCGCCCACTTCGGAACCGAGCTGTTGAGGCGAGTGTTCGGATAGAGCGAATGGAACGATCCATCCCCGTCGGGAACCGCGAGGAGCTGACCCGCCTTTTCGGCACCTTCGACCGCAACCTCAAGGAAGTCAAGAAGGCGACCGGCGTCGATGTCATCGTCCGGAACGGCGAGATCCGTATCCGCGGAACCCGCGTCGCCGTCGACAAGGCGGTCTCGGCCTTCACCCGGATGAGGGAGATGAACGAGCCGACCCCCCGGGACGTCCAGTCCCTCTTCGAGTCCCTGAAGGATCTTCCGAAGGGGGAGCGGACGATGCCCGGGTCGGTCTTCCGACCCGAGGTCGAGGTGGCCGCGAAGTCCGAGGGGCAGCTCAAGTACCTCGAGGACATCGACCGGAACGACATCGTCTTCTCGATCGGGCCCGCGGGCACCGGGAAGACCTTCCTCGCGGTCTCGAAGGGCGTGCAGGCGCTCAAGGAGGGGCGCGTCCGCCGGATCGTCCTCGTCCGCCCCGCGGTTGAGGCCGGGGAGAAGCTCGGGTTCCTGCCCGGCGACATCCAGGCGAAGGTCAACCCGTACCTCCGGCCGATCTACGACTCGCTCAACACGTTCCTCGAGTTCGGGCAGCTCAAAAGAATGATCGACTCGGACGTTGTCGAGATTTGCCCGCTCGCCTACATGCGCGGCCGGACGCTGGACGAGGCGTTCATCATCCTCGACGAGGCGCAGAACACCACCAGCGAGCAGATGAAGATGTTCCTGACGCGCATGGGGACGAAGTCCAAGATCGTCGTCACGGGCGACATCACCCAGATCGATCTCACGCCCGGGAAGCCGAGCGGCCTGATCGAGGTGAAGGACCTTCTCAAGGGCATCCCCGGGATCGCGTTCTCGTATCTCTCGAAGGCGGACATCGTCCGCCATCCCTTGGTGCAAAAGATTGTCGATGCCTACGAACATCAACGCCGCCGCTGACGTGGAATCAACACGCGTTCCGAGCACGGAACCGGGCACGCGGGAGTCGCCCCTCCATCCGGGAGTGACGCTGGAGCGGCGGCTTCCGCCGTTCTACGCGGCGTTCTTCTACGCGTTCCCGATCGCGGTCGCCTGGATCTGGCTGTACCACCTGGACCCGGCGAAGTCGGCACAGCTGTGGGCGCCGGCCGACTGGCCGAAGTGCCTGTCGCTGGGCGCGGCGGCCGGGGTCGCGCTCGTCGCGGTGACGGTCGCCTTCAGCCGCTGGTTCGCCTGGACGCGCCGGCTGGAGGCGGAGTTCGGATGGGTGCTCGGCCGGCAGCGGGCGTGGGAGATCCTCTGGGTCGCCCTTCTCTCCGGGGCGGCCGAGGAGTATCTCTTCCGCGGGGCGTTGCAGGCGAAGACGGGGGTCTGGATCGCGGCGGTGGTCTTCGGGGCGATCCACTGGCCGCTCAACCGGAACTTCTGGATGTGGCCGATCCTCTCGGGAGTCATCGGCCTGGGGCTGGGGGGCCTGGCGGTCCTGACCCATTCGATCGTGGCCCCCGTGACCGCCCACGTGATCGTGAACCTGGTCAACCTGCGGCGCATCACGTCCCGCTTCCGCGAGTGGGACGAGGAGCGCGTGAACCGTTACGTCGACACCGGGAAGGACGCATGAGCACGACCTACACCAGCCCCTTTGCGGAGCGGTATTCCTCGAAGGAGATGCTCCAGAACTTCTCGCCGGACAAGCGATACCGGACCTGGCGGCGCCTCTGGATCGTGCTTGCGGAGGAAGAGAAGAAGCTTGGTCTCAAGCGCATCACCGACGAGCAGATCCGGGAGCTCAAGGCCCACGCCGACGACATCGACTACGACGCGGCGCGGAAGTGGGAGGAGAAGCTCAAGCACGACGTCATGGCCCACATCAAGGCGTACGAGGGCGAATGCCCGAAGGCGAAGGGGATCATCCACCTCGGCGCGACGAGCATGTATGTCGTCGACAACACCGACCTGATCCTGATGCGCGACGGACTCGAGATCCTCGAGCGCGAGCTGGCGAACGTGGTCGCGGCGCTGGCGGTGTTCGCGAAGACGCACGCGGATGTCCCGACCGTCGCCTTCACCCACTTCCAGCCCGCGCAGTTCACGACGGTCGGGAAGCGGGCGTGCCTCTGGCTCTACGACCTGCTCCTCGATCTCGACGAGATCGCGGAGCGGCGCGCGTCGCTCCGGTTCCTGGGCGTGAAGGGGACGACCGGGACGCAGGCGAGCTTTCTCGCGCTCTTCGACGGCGACGAGTCGAAGGTCAAGAAGCTCGACCTCGCCGTCACGAAGGCGATGGGCTTCTCGAAGCCGTACACGGTGAGCGGCCAGACGTACTCCCGGAAGATCGACACGCAAGTCGTTGCGGCGCTCTCGGGGGTCGCCCAGTCCGCCCACAAGTTCGCCAACGACCTCCGGCTTCTCCAGCACCTGCGCGAGATCCAGGAGCCGTTCGAGGACGAGCAGGTGGGCTCGAGTGCGATGGCCTACAAGCGGAACCCGATGAAAAGCGAGCGGATGACGTCGCTCGCGCGCTTCATCATCACGCTCTACGGGAACGCGGCGTTCACCGCGGCGTCGCAATGGTTCGAGCGGACGCTCGACGACTCGGCGGGGAAGCGGATCGTGATGCCCGAGGCGTTCCTCGCGACCGACGCGGTCCTGCAGCTGTTGCTCGACGTCTCGTCGCGCCTCGTCGTGAACCGGGACGTCATCGACGCCAACGTGGAGCGCGAATTGCCGGCGATCGCGACGGAGAACCTGCTCATGGAGGCGGTGAAGGCGGGAGGGGACCGGCAGGAGTTGCATGAGCGGATCCGCCGGCATACGATGGACGGCAAGGGTAAGGACCTGATCGAGCGTCTTAAGAAGGACGGCGCGTTCAAGACGGTGAAGGGGAGGATCTCCTCCATGATGCGGCCGGGGCAGTACGTGGGCCGGTCGGCCTCCCAGGTGGCGGAATTCCTGGCGGAGGAGGTCGAGCCCCGTCTCGCGCCGCGTCGGAAGTCGCTGGGGATGAAGTCAGAGGTGCGCGTATGAAACGGTGGACCGTGATGTTCCTGTCGATGGCCGGGTGCACGTGGGATATGGTTCCCCCGGAGGAGACGCTTCGCGGGTTCAGCCGGGCGGAGCTCGAGGCCGGGCCGACGGACCGCCAGATGCACGCGGCGATCCTGTTCGACGTCCGGCGGGGCCGCTTCCTGGACCAGCACCTGGACGACGGCACTCCCACCTGTTCCGCCTTCAAGGCCGAGGGCGCGAAGTCGATCTGCGTGTCGGACCAGTCCGACATGACCTTCTTCGATTTCACGAAGGATCCGGCCGACCAGCCGTACCGCGTGGATGAGACCGCGTACTTCTGCCCGAAAGAGAGCGTATACTACTACCATTACGTCGGTGGGCCCCGGCGGCTCGATGTCTGGCTCGGCCCCTTCAAGATCGACCGTCCCGCCCGAAAGCTGGACGACTTGAAATAGCGGCTTTTGAGGGGAGGGTATCGGGATGAAGAACGTCCTCCTGGTTGGGGCGATCCTGGCGTCCATGGCCGTCGCGGCCGAGGCGCAGGTGACGTTCCAGTACGAGCGCCGGACGCGGAACAGCACCCTCAGCGTTTCGTTCAGTTCGGGCTACTACAGCAGTTACGGCTACGGCGGGTACGGTGGCTACGGCGGGTACGGGTTCGGCTATCCCGGCGGGTCGTTCTCCTACTACCAGGCGGGGCTCGGCGTGCCGGTCAATGGGATGCCGATGAACGCTCCTTATCCCCTTTATCCCCCGGACGGCACGTTCTACTCCGGCTACGGGATGAACTCCTACGGAACACCCGCGGGTCTCTACGGCGGGGGTGCCTACCGCTCCCCGTATGGACGCGTGCCCGTGGGGGACTACTGGCCCGGCCCCGCGCGCACGGCGGGAGTAGCCGACCGGATGGGCGAGTTGGCCTCGTCCAAGGGGATCGAGGTCGGACGGCTCCGGTTCAAGGCGGGCGACTACAAAGGGGCCGTTGACGAATTCCGCGCGGCCGTCGTTTCGGACACTTCGAGCGCGGCCGCCCAGGCGTACTTTGCGGTCGCGCTGGCCGTGACGGGGGACCTGAAGAATGCGGACAAGGCCCTGCGGTCCGCGGCCGATCGGGCCCCGTTTGGCAAGGTCGACTTCTCCGACCTGTTTGCCAGCGAGAAGGAGCGCGTGCGGATCACGGGGGTGCTGGGGAAAGTCTCGGGCGACGGCGTGCTCTCGGCGGCCTATGCGCTCTCGGTGATGGGGGACGGGGAGCGCCTCAAGAAGCTGGCCGAAAAGGATCCGGCGGCCAAGAAGCTCGCCCCCTAGTTCCGGAGTTCGCCGCCCTTCTTGAGGCCGTCGCGGAACTTGTCGACGAAGAACATATCGTCCACGATCCTCTTGACGTATCCCCAGTCCTCCCAGAACTGGTCGTCGGTGCTCCAGCGGACGGGGACGAAGACCACGTCGCCCGGGGCGAGCGGGATGTCCTGGCGCACGTCCGCTTTCGCGAAGTAGTCCCAGAGGTCGCACACGATCACCCGGCTCTTCCGCAGCGGCTCCTTCGCGTCGCGGCGGATGATCCGGATCTGCCGCCACTCGGCATTCTCGGGCAGGTTGGTGATCCCCAGCACGCCGACCAGCGTCTCTTTCCCCGTGAAGGAGACGTTCGAGTAGAAGCGGGTGCTTGAGGCGCCCATCACCACGATGTCGGCCCCGCCGAAGGACTGCTGGAAGAACGGCTGGACGATGTTGGGCTGGTAAGGGGTCGTGTTGATGTGGACGAGGACCTCCGGCTTCTTGATGTAGAGCGACAGGTCCCTCTCGAGGCCGGCCTTCACCTCGTCGACGGTCCTTCCCACGAGCTTGAGCTTCTCGAGATAGGGGTAGTGCACGTATCCGGTCGGGGGGACCGTGTACGTCCGCGTGAGCGCCGACTCGCCGGTCACCTCGATTGTCAGGTTGGCGCCGTAGGGGAGACGGTATTCGTAGAGCGGGGCGCCCCGGAGATCAGCGTCCTTCTTGAGCTTCTCGTACTCGTCGATCCACATCGGCGCGGTGATCACGATGCCCTTGAGTTCGGGGAACCGGCTCTCCAGTTCGGGGAGATCGAGGGGGTAGCCGGTGGGAGTTCCCAGGCTCATGGCCTTCATGTAGGTGCTCGTCCGGGTGAGGACTCGCTGGTTCGGCGGGGTTCCGCAGCCGGACGCGGCGGCCAGGAGAGCCAGAAGGCAGGCGAGCGGGCGCATCCATTCCTCCGTGAGAGTCCCGGGAGTATTATCGGACCCGCGGGCGGGCGGCCTGAAGGGTGCCCATGAAGGTCCAAAAACTGCCTCGCAGTTCTTGGCCCGCCACGGTCAAAAAACGGCCACGCAGGTTTTGGACGGGAGAGGGCATATCTAAATTATGGGCCTCGTCCCCGTACCGCCCGGGGGACGATATAATGAGTGAAATGCGTCGCTTTTCGCCCTCGTGGGCGCTCGTCTTCGCGCTCCTTCCGACGGCTTCCGCGTTCGCGGTCGACAGGACCTGGGTCGGCACCACGACCGATTGGTCCCTGGCTTCAAACTGGAAGGACCCCTTGGGCGTGGCGGGCGTGCCGGGCAACACCGACCGCGCCATCATCCCGTCGGCCCCGACCGGCGGCCGGTTCCCCACGATTGCGGCCACCCCCACCGCGATCAGCCAGTTGCTCGTCAACGCGGGAGCGACCCTCACGATCATTACCGGGGTCCGGCTCGACATCAATGGCAGCGTTTCGCCGTTCATCGACGGGACCGGGACCGTGGTCACGGCGGGGACGGGGTTCATCCAGCTGATCGGCGGCGTCAACAACGGCGTTCTCGTCAACAACTCGATGACGCTGGGCAGCCTCACCGTGAACGTTCCCGCGAACCTGACCTATGTCATCGCGGCCGGGAGGACGGTCACGGTGAACGGGAGCCTGACGGTCCAGGTCTCGACGCTCCAGCTCGGCGTCGCCGGCCAGGCGGCGGTGACGCTCGACGTGAACGGCAGCATCTCGATTCCCGCGAACGGCTCTCTCGAGATAAGATCCTCCGGCAGCAGGATCCAGGTGTCGGGGAACTGGACCCAGACGGGGCGGTGGCTCGCGGGGATCAACTCCACCGTGGTCTTCGACGGCGCGGCGGCCCAGACTATCGACATCGAACGGGCCACCGTGGCGCAGTTTGCCTTCCAGAACCTTCAGATCTCCAACACGGCCGCCCTGGTCACCTACCTGGACAACAGCCTGGCGGCCAGCCCGAACGGCCTGAATGTTCTCGGGAACCTCACGGTGGACTCAGGGTCCCGCTTCCTCGTCCAGGATTTCGCCGTCATCGGAGATGCCGTCACCGACACCTTCGGGATCGGGAGCGGCGCTACTGTCACGTTCCAGAACACCTTCAACCCGAGCTGCACGATCTCGTTTGCCATCGACGGCGGCGCCCAGGACGGGTCGCTCAACCTGCAGGGGACGAACTATCCGCCGTCCGACGGATCGGACTTCGGCTACGCCCTCATCGCCGGCCACGGCAATGTCGTCCTCCAGTTCACCGGGGACGGCACGTTCCCCCTGGCGAACGGCGGTCCCTACGCGTTCTGGAACCTCATCGTGGAGACGGGCCTGGGCGGCGGCCAGGTCGGCACGAACGTCGTCACCCTGAATGCAGGCTTCACCGCGCAGAACCTGATTCTCAGGCAGGGACAGCTCCAGATCCCCAACGTCACGGTCACCATCAACGGCAAAATCGACTCTTCCGACCCCCGGACCTCCCAGCTGGACATGACCGGCGCGGGCACGGTGCAGGTGAAGGGGGATGTCGATCTCGACAGCTACTCCCAGGTGAACGGCGGCGTGGGAGGACCCTATGCCACCGTTCTCATGAACGGGACCACGCCCCAGCGCTTCCAGATCCGATCCTCGGTCCCCAGCCAGTTTTTCGACCTGGACAGCTTTCGTGTCTCGAATCCCATGGGCGTCACCGTTCTCGACAATCCCAATGCGAACTTCGTCGTCAACGGGACGCTTACGATCGACGCGGGGTGCTCGCTCACCATCCGCGACACGTTCGACGCCGACGGCCCCATTGTCTTCGGCGCGGGGGGTGGCAACGTGCTCCGCCTCGAGGGGGATATCGTGGGAGACGGGACCCCTCTTGGAACCGTGTTCACCGCGGGGACGGGGACGGTCGTCTACGCGGGGAACCCGCTCAGCCAGGTCGTCTACGCGCGGAGCAACGGCACGAGCATCCCCTACTACAACCTGACGATCGACAACGGCGGGGGCGCGCTCGCCACGCAGGAAGCCGCGGGGCTCCTCACGGTGAACGGGAGCTTCACGATTCTCGGGGCGACCTCCTCCTTCCGGGCCGGGGCCGGGAACATGACCGTGGCCCGGGACTTCATCTGCAACGGGAACTTCGACGCGCAGTCGTACACGGTGACGATGGCCGGTGTGGGGGCGGGGTCGGGGAACATCGGCGGGACCTCGGGATCGCTGACCTTCAACAACCTGCTCGTGAACGGCGCGACGACATGGGCGGTGACGGCCGCCCGCACCTTCTCGGTGTCGAACACCTTCCAGGTTCTCCAGGGATTGCTCACGACGGCGGGGGCCGCGGCCCCGATCACGATGAATGCCCTTGCGGGATTCACCGCGGGCGATGGCGCGGGAGGCGCCGGCACGGCGGTCATCAATCTCACCGGGGGGGACACGCTCGCAATCGCGACGTTGCCGGTCAGTCGGACGTTCGCCGTCAACGGGACGGACGGTCTCTTCTCCGCCAACTCGAATGCAAACGGGACGCCCACGCTCACGCGCATCGGCGGTTCGGGCAACTTCATCACGACGGTCGACGGGCAGGTCAACATCCGGAAGCTGAACTTCAGCTTCGGGGACTTCCAGGGGCTCCGGATCAACAACGCGACATCGGCCTCCATCCTCCGCCTGAGCGGAATCTCGTTTTCCGGGATGTTCGTTCCCCCACCCGTGGGGGGGTCGAGGTACCTTACGATCAATTCTCCGGGAATCGACCTCGATTGCCCGGGCTGCATCTTCGCCGCCGTTCCGGCCGGGTGCTTCAACGTCTGGGCGGTCGCTACCGCCGGGACGGTTCGGATCCGCTTCGAGGACCGCGGGACGGCGCCCGCGGCGGGCGGAGGAGGGCCGGGGGCGGGTGAGGCGTTCGACGGCGACGACGATACGAATGACAACGGGATCATCGATGGAGCGGAGACCACGGCGCTGCACGGCGGGGCGATCATCCAATGGGTCTACTCGACCAACATCGACATGGGCGGCAGCGTCCAGGGATTCCCGACCCCCGCATTCGACTGGAACCTCTTCGCCAACTACTCCACGTACGTGATCGCGCGGAACGTCGCGGGCACCACGGACACGATCTTCGTCCTGAATTCCGAGGGCGATCTCAGGGGCCCCTCGTTCTCCGTGGCGGGTGTGGACATCGTGGGTCCGCTCTTCTGGGACACGGAAGGATTGACCCACGTCGTCTACTTTGGGGCGAACGACCCGGCGGGGACGGGGACCGGGTACATCTACAAGCTGGTCGACACGGGGGGCTCGCTCATTCCGGCGGCGTTTCCCTGGGACACCCCTTTCAGCCTCGGGGGCGGGACGGAGGTGACCTCGGCCGTGGTTTCCGACCAGTCGAACATCTACTTCGGCGGACGCAGCGGCGTGACGAACGGAATCTACAAGGTCCGCATCTCCGACAAGACGATGCCTCTCGCGGCGCTCTCGACTGCGACCCGCCGGGTTTCCACCGCGCCCTCGTGGTCCGACAGCACCACGGGCCGCTCGCTCTTCCTCGCCTCCAACGCCGTGACGAACCGCTCGAACATCTACCGGGTGAATGTCCCCACCTGGTCCATCGACGCGACGTTCACCGACACCACCAACGGCTCGATCGCGGACGACTGCACGACCAACTTCGTCGCGATCACCAATCTGCCCCTGGATATCCTCTACGTGGGGGAGATGAACGGCTGGATGCACGGGATCGCCGCGTTGGGGGCCAACAACACGTTCCTGGAGGCGGCCGGCTACCCCTTCCGGGACACGCCGGCGGCGCCCGGGGCGGTGCCCATCCAGGGAGGCGCGGTCTACGACTTTCTCACGCGGCGGCTCTTCTTCGGGAACGACGCGGGCAGTCTCTACATGCTGATCGGCTACACGGCCCCCAGTTGGTCGCTCGGGACCGACTACTACCGCACGACGCCGGTCGCCGGCGTCCCGATACGCACGATGCCGCTCTTCCAGTCAGGCGTCCTCTATGCCTCCAACACGGCAGGGCAGCTCTTCGTCCTCGACGCGAACAACGGCCTGGGGGGACAGACGCTCCTGCGGACCTGGAACATGAGCAACACCGCGTTGAGCGACGTCTCCCGGGATGCCACCACGGGCCGGATCTATGTCGGCACGGCCACCGGCCGGGTCCTCTCGGTCCCGGCGACCGCGGACCCGACGGGAACGTTTCCATGATCGGGCCCCGCCGCGCCTTCTGGGTCATCGCGCTCCTGGCCGCGCCCGCGATGGGGGACGACTGGACGCACCTCGGTCTCGACGCCGGACGCACGCGCGAGCCGGGCGAGTCGATCACCGGAACGATCACCGCTCTCCCGGCGGTGGCGACGGGATCGGAGTCGGCGGCGTCGCCCGTCGCCGCCGACGGCTTCCTCGTCACCACCGGCCTGGACGGGAAGGTCCGCGCGTTCCAAGAGAGTGACCGTTCGCCCCTTTGGACGACGGAGCTCGGCTACTCGATCATCGCGACGCCGCTCGTCGACCGCGGACGCGTCTACGTCCCCTGCACCAACGGGACGGTCTCGGTCCTGCGCCTCGCCGACGGCGCCATCCTCTGGACCGCCCGGACGGGCGGCGCGGACCGCTCGTCCCCCGTTCTCTCGGGCACGAAGCTTTACCTGGGAAGCGGCTTCCCCAACACCGAGGCGGTCGCGATCGACACCGGGACCCACGCCGTCGCGCGGTCGACGCCGCTCGAACAGGTGACCAGCAGCTCTCCCGCCCTGGCGGGAGGGAAGGTGATCCTCGGCTGCAACAGCGGACGGGTGTACGCCCTCGATGCGCCCACCCTGGCCGAGGCGTGGAGCTACCCCACGGGGGGGACGATGGGGCCGTCGTCCCCGCTCGTGGACGGAAGCTCCGTGTACGTGCTTTCCGGTTCGACGTTCCACCGCGTCGACGTGGATTCCTCGGCCTGGGCCAAGCCCGGGGTGAACTGGACGATCCCCCTGGTCGATTCGCCCTTGTTCTCGCCGCCGCCCCCGGGCGCATCGGTCCTTTGGGTGGACTGGGCCGCCTCGTCGCCGGCCAAGGCGGGCGGGCTCATCGTTTTCACCGTGCGGTTCAACTACCATATGGACTTGAGCGGGCCGGATGGAGTGGCCGACACGCGCATCCTTCGGGAGGTCGCGTTCGCGATCGAACCCGCTTTCAAGTCGATCGCGTGGCAGGCGCTCCTGGGCGAGATCACCGTGCCCGACATGGACGGCATCCCGCCGTATCACCTGTCGCCCGCGCCGGTCTCGGTCGGGACGGGCATCGCCTTCGCCTCGAGCGTGACGCCCTCGCTCCAGATCCTGTCGGCCGCGGACGGATCCGCAGGCCCCACCTTCGCGCTCGACGCCGCGTGCCTCGCGTCGCCGATCGTCGCGAACGCGAGGATCCTCGTCCTGACGCGCGCGGGGACGCTCCACGCCTTCCAGGGGACGAACGCGCCGCCCGGGGCGGTCACGGGGCTCGCTCCCAACGGCATCGAACTCGACTCGCCGCCGACGCTCTCGTGGAGTGCGGCGAAGCCGGGCGCGACGTACCGGGTCCGCCTCGCCGCCGACGGGGAAGTCCTCATGGATTGGGACTGGGAGGCGACGACGGCGGGGACGTCGGTCGCGCTTCCCCTCACCCTCGCGAACGGCGTCGTCTACACGTGGGCCGTCCGCGCGCGCGACGCGCTGGGCGCCTGCGGGCCGTGGAGCGTGGCGTCGTTCGGCCTGAACCTCCCGCCGCAGCCGCCCTCGGCACTCTCGGCGGTCCCGAAACATCAGAAAGTCCTGCTCTCGTGGAACGCGAGCCCGTCGTCGAACGTCGCGGGCTACCAGCTTCAGTACGGTCCGACGCCCGGCGCGCTCGGGGCGCCGGTCAGCCTCGGGCTCGTGACCTCGACCGCGGTGACCGGCCTCGCGAACGGCACGTTGTACACCTTTGAGCTCCGGGCGGTGGATGACGACGGGGATCTTTCCACTCCGGTCCGCGTGAGGGCGATGCCCGTGTCGCTCATCTCGATCGGAGGGACGTCGTACGACACGCTTGCCGCCGCCGCCCTGGCCGCGTTGCCGGGGCAGACCATCCAGCTTGACGCGGACACCTTCTCGCTCGCCGGCACGGTCCACCTCGGCCCGTCGGTCCACCTGCGTGGTCTCGATGCCCTGGTCACGCAGCTCCAGGCGTCGGGCGCGTTCGACATGATCGTGGGTGAGGGAGGAAACTCGATCGGGCTCCTTTCGATCTCGGGCGGGTCGGTCGGCGTCCGCGCTCGCGGGCGGGGCCTTCGGATCTTCAACCTCGTGATCCGCGGCATGTCCGATGCGGGCGTGCTGGTCGAAGGCGACGCGCTCGTGGTCAACGACACGATCGTCGGGAACGCGAACGCCGGCGTGCGCTCCACCGGGTCGGCCGTCGTGCGAAACGCCATTGTCCAGGGGAATGGCGTGGGACTTGCAGGGAGCATCGTCTCCTCGTTCAACGACGTGTCCGACGGTACTTCTGGAGTCGCGACCGGCGCCGGTTCGAAGGCCGATCCCGTGACCTTCCTGGATGCGGCGGCGGGCGATTACCGCGAGGCGCCCTCCCAGCCGTCGCTCGATGCGGGGGACCCGGCCGACGACTTCTCGCAGGAGCCCGCCCCGAACGGCGGGCGGATCAACATGGGTGCGTTCGGCAACACGCCGCTGGCCGCGACGTCGCCGGTCGCGGCGTCCAGCGGGCCTTCTTCAAGCAACCGGGCCTGCTCGGCGGGCGCGGGTCTCGCCTCGCCGGTCCCCGCCGCGCTCGCGGCGCTCGCCCTCCTCGCGGCATTCCTCCGTCGTCGCCGGTGAGGGCCGTCCGCGCGAAGTGACTTTACATCCGGCGCGGGACCCCCGTACAATCGCGCCCATATGAAGCCGCCGAAGAAGAAGCGACCCTACAAGGCCCCGACGGTCCGCAGCGAGAAGATCTACGAACGGAAGAGTCTCGCGTGCGGCAAGGCGAGCGGCATGACGTTCGCCTGCGTGTCGAACCCGAAACTGTCGTAAGTGAGTTCCCTCGACCTTCATCATCTACTGCTCGCGGACCGGGTGCGCCTCGCGGCGGTCAAGCGGGCCCTCCGGGAGACGGTCCGGCCCGGCGACATCGTGGTCGACCTCGGGGCCGGGACGGGCATCCTCGGATTTCTCGCGCTCCGTGCGGGCGCGGGCCGCGTTTATGCCATCGAGCGCCACCCGATCATCCGATTGGCGCGGGCGCTCGCGAGGGAGAACCGGCTCGAGGATCGAGTGCGATTCGTTCGGGGCGATTCGCGTCGCGTCCGCCTCCCGGAGCGGGCCGACCTGGTGGTCTCCGATCTTGTCGGGCCGCTCGGGATCGACGAGGAGATGGCCGAGGTGCTCGTCGACGCTCGGCGGTTCCTCCGTCCCGGGGGCCGGTTCCTTCCCGAGCGGAGCGAGGTGTGGATCGCGCCGGTCCGCGCCGCGGCGCTCCACCGGAGGCACGTGCGGGCGGGGGCGGGGCTCGGCGTTCGCCTGGACGCGTTCCACGCGCTCGCGGCCAACCGGATCGCGGCCTTTGGCGGAACCCCGAGGGGGCTGGCCGCGCCCCTGGGTCGCGCGCTCGTCTTCGATTTCGGCCGCGATCGCTCGGCCTTCCCGCGCCGCGCGAAGCTCGCGTTCCGCGTCTCGGGCGGGACGGTGCACGGTCTCGCGGTCGTGGTGCGTGTCCGTCTGTCCCGCTCCGTGTCGATGGACTCGCGGTTCGGATCGCACTGGAAGCCGGTCTTCCTGCCCCTGCGCGAGCCGCTGGAGACGCGCCGCGGGGAGCGCGTGGAGACGGAGATCGTTCTCCACGACTCGTGGAACGTGGAGTGGCGCGTGGGCGACCGGCGCCAGTCGACGCTTCTCGAAAGGGCCGCCTATGGCCGCTGAGATCCGCCTCCGGCGCGAGGGGCTGCCGTTCCAGGAGATCGACGGACAGGCCGTGGTCGTGGTGCCGTCGCGCCGGGAGATGCACGAACTGGACGAGACGGCGACGTTCCTCTGGCGCGAGCTGGAGCGCGCGCGGAGCGTGGCGGAACTCGTCGAGGCGGTGTGCGGCGAGTTCGACGTCGAGCCGGACCGCGCGGAGAAGGACGTCCGGGGCTTCATCGTGCGGCTCGAGGAGAAGGGCCTCGTAGTACGCGCGTGAGCGACGGGCGCGGCCTTCTCGAGGGCCTTCATGCGCGCGCTTAGGACCGCCTGATGAGCCGTGCGCTCCTTGTGATCTCAAGACCCGGTGCCGCCGCCGTCCCGGCCCCGCCTATCTTCTGACCGGCGACTACACCTCGGTCGACCCCTGGACCTGCCAGGAAGCCTCCATCCTCCAGTCGCTAACCACATGATCGCCGCACGATTGTGTGGTCGGGATTTGCAAAATGCGAATCGGTGGTGATATAAAGCTGGAGTGGCTGAGCGGCGGCTTTCGATGCTGGTGGTCGACGACGATCCGGCCATTCGGAAGATCTTCTCCGACCTGATCGCGGAGCGGGAGCACGTCGAGGTCGAAGGGGCGGGGAACGCCGAGGAGGCGCTCGACATTCTCAAGGTCCGTTCCTTTGACGTTGCCTTCGTCGACCTCCAGATGCCCGGCATCGGGGGAATGCGGTTCCTGGAACAGGTCAAACGGGACCTGCCCGGCATCGAGATCGTGATCGTCACGGCCCACGGCTCGATCGAGTCGGCCGTCGAGGCGATGAAGCTGGGCGCCTCCGACTTCCTTCCCAAGCCGTTCAAGCTCGACCAGGTGACCCTGATCCTCGAGCGGCTCCGGCGGGTCGCGGGCCTGCGTCGGGAGAACGAGCGGCTGCGGGAGGAGCTCCGGGATCGGTACCGCGCCCGGAGCCTGGTCGGCCTCGCCCCCGCGATGGACCGGTGCCACGAGCTCATCGACCGGGTCCGCCGACAGGACTGCAACGTCCTCATCCTGGGCGAGAGCGGCTGCGGCAAGGAGCTGATTGCGCGGGCGATCCACTACGACGGCGAGAGGCACGACCAACCCTTCGTCCCCATCGACTGCGGCGCGATCCACGCGCGGCTTCTGGAGAGCGAGCTCTTCGGCCACGAGAAGGGCGCCTTCACCGGGGCCCACGAGCGCAAGGTCGGGATCTTCGAAGTCGCCGACGGCGGCACCGTCTTCCTGGACGAGGTGGGCGAACTGCCCCTCGAGCTCCAGCCCGCGCTCCTCCGCGTGATCGAGGAGAAGGAGATCCGCCCGGTCGGGGCGACCGGCCATCGGAAGGTCGACGTCCGCATTCTCGCGGCCTCGAACCGCCCGCTCGAGGCGATGGCGGCCGACGGTCGGTTCCGCCGCGACCTCTTCTACCGTCTGAACGTCGTCGCGATTCGTCTCCCGCCGCTTCGGGAGCGGAGGGACGACATCGCGATCCTGGCGTCCCATTTCCTCGAGCAGGCGGGCCGGGGCGGCGCGTTGAGTCCCGAGGCGCTCCGCGCGCTCCAGCGGTACGACTGGCCGGGCAACGTGCGCGAGCTTCAGCACGCTCTCGAGCATGCCCGCGCGATGGGGCGCGGCCCGCGGATCGAGCGCGACGACCTTCCGCCCGCCGTCCTGGGCCCCGCGGGTGCGGAGCGGGGGAAGTCGATCGAGGAGATGGAGGTCGACGCGATCCGCGCGCTCATGAAGAAGCACGCGGGCGACACGGCCCGGATCGCCCAGATCCTCGCGATCGACCGGAGCACGCTCTACCGCAAGCTCAAGCGCTACGGGATCGCACGAAAGGGCGGGGGCTAGTCGAAGAGCGTGAGCTGCGGGCCGGGAGGGACGCGGAACGCCGCGGTCGACAGCCCCGGCAGGTCGTTCGAGAGTCCGGCCTTCCGGCAGTTCAAACGGAAGAGCGAGTGGACCTGCTCCGCGTAGACCCCGCGGCCGCTCATGCGAGAGCCGAACGCGGGGTCGTTGAGCGCGCCGTCGCGAACCTCGCGGATCCGGTGGAGCACCTTCTCCCTCCGGTCGGGGAAATGCTCGGCGAGCCACGCGTCGAACAGGTCCTTCACCGCGTGGGGGAGGCGGAGCACGACGTGGCCCGCGAAGGTCGCCCCCGCCGCGGCGGCCGCCTTGAGGATCGCGGGGATCTCGTGATCGGTGAGCCCGGGGATGATGGGCGCGACGTTCACGCCGACCGGGATGCCCGCCTCCGCCAGCCGCGCGATCGCGTCGAGCCGCCGCGCCGGGGTCGAGGTGCGCGGCTCCATTTTCCCCGCGAGATCCGGATCGAGCGTCGTGAGCGAGACGGTCACCGCCGCGGCCCGGTGGCCGGCGAGCGACGAAAGCAGGTCGGCGTCGCGGGTCACGAGGTGGTTCTTCGTGATGATCGCCACGGGGTTCCGGAACTCCGCGAGGACTTCCAGGAGCCGGCGCGTCAGCCCCAGCCGCCGCTCGACGGGCTGGTAGGCGTCGGTGACGCCGCTGATCGCGAGGGTCTTCGGCGTCCACTTCGGGGAGGCGAGTTCCTTCCGGAGGAGTTCCGGGGCGTTCTCCTTCACCAGGATCTTCGTCTCGAAGTCGAGGCCGGCCGAGAAGCCGAGGAACTCGTGGAACGGCCGGGCGTAGCAGTAGACACACCCGTGTTCGCAGCCCCGGTAGGGGTTGACGCTCGCCTCGAATCCGACGTCGGGGCTGTCGTTGGTGGCGATGACCGTGCGCGAGACGTCTTTCAGGAACTGCGTGCGGGGAAGGGGTTCTTCCGGGTCCGAGGCGCCGGGGTCGGCTTCAAAGGACAGGCGATGGAACCGGTTCTTCGGGTTGGAGGCCGCACCCCTTCCGCGGACCGGCCGCTGGCTCATGAGGCCACTATAAGCAGACCCGGGGGAGGATGCAAATCCTTGTCACCCGATTGGCGTTTTGAGAATATTTGATGGGGTAAACCCATATTATATTCACCTTGGCCTTGAAGGTGTTGGGAACCAGTGACTTGCGGGGTGCTTCGCGGACGATATGGCACGGACTTTGCTCTGACTGGGTTGCGAACCATGAGAACCCAGAAGGGTCCTGAAACCCCGCGTGCGACCGGCGAGTTCCATTCCGCTCTAGTGTCCCTTTCCATTACCAATCCCCTATTCCCTCCTTAGTCCTCTTGCGCGGTTCCCCTCGACGCCCACACGGGCCGGGAGGGGAACTGCGAAGGGGAGATTCTGGTATCATCAGGTCATGAGGCGTAGGGCGCTTTCGGCCAGCCTGGCGGCCGCGCTCCTCGTCCTGGGCGGGGCCTGGATCCTTTCCAGCAGACCGGCGGCACCCGGTTCCGAGATCCATCTGGCTCCGACTCCGGCTCCGCCGGACCTTCTCGCAGACGTGGATCGGCTGCGACAAATTAGGGCGGCCCGGCGGGTGTCGATGGGCGGGACCGACGACCTCGAGTACGCGCAGGTGCTTGACCGCGTCCGCGAGGGGTCCGCCCGCGCCCTCTTCTATCTCCAAGTCATCGCGCTTCGCCGGGCCGAGAACGTGTCCCTCCGGATCGATCTCCTGAACGTCGTCGCCCGGCATCGCGAGGAAGAGACGAGGACATTCCTCTCGTTGCTGGTTGTCGACTCCTCGCAGGACCCCGCTGTCCGGATCGCGGCCCTCGAGCGCCTCATGAAATACCAGGATGACGCGACCTTTGAGGTCCTGAAGTCCGCGTGGCTCGATCCCGCGCCGTTCGAGGGTCGCTACCACCTCTGTCGCGCCTTCGGCGAAAACGGCCGGCCCGGCGGGGTCCCGCTCCTGCGCGGGGCGCTCGCCCCGGAGCGGCCACCCGACATTCGCTGCCACGCCGCGCTCGGGCTGGGCGGGTTTGTCGGGGATGCCGGCGTCCGCGCGGAGCTCAAGGCGCTCGCTCTCTCGGACGCGGACCCGGCCGTACGTCAGAACGCGATCCGGTCCCTCGGCCGCTCCACGGATCCGGACGTCGACGGGTTCCTCCGCGACCTGGCCGCCTCCGGCGCAACCGACGCCGAGACGAAGCGCGTTGCGTGGGCCTTGCTCCAGCAGCGCGCGAGGAATCCCTGATGCCGGGAGGGATCGATTCCTGGGTGGGCCGGCTCTCGATCGTGGGGGCGCGCGGCGTGCCTCCATCGCGCGGGATCCCGGAGATCCTCGCGCGCAGCCGGCGCGAACGGACGCTGCCCGTCGTCTCGGCGAACCTCGGCCTCCCGTGTCCGGAGTCCCGCGCGATCCTCGCGCGCCAGCTCCTCGCCGTCCACCAGTGGGACGAGATCCGCCCGCGCTTCGAGGCGATCCCGATGAAAGGACTCGACCTCGCCCACCGCCTTTACCCGTCCCCGTCGCTCCGGGACATGGGGGACATCGATCTCCTCGTCCGCCCGTCACGCCTGCGCGAGGCGGACGGGGCGCTTCGAGGACTCGGGTACGTTCCCAGCCACGACGCGGTGCGCCTCGCCGGGTCGGGCTCGACGCTGAACGCGGTCGAGTACGCGCGCGACGATGGCTCGATGCCGGTCCACCTCCACTGGCACGTGTCGAACGCGTCGCTGCCGCATTTCATGTACCGCGTGGATGTCGACGAGGTCTGGAGGGAGTCCACGGGCGGCGCGATGGCGTCGCATCACCGGGTCGTCACGCTCTGCGAGCACGCGCTCAAGCATTCGTTCAGCGAGTTGATCCATTTGACCGACATCGAACTCGCCGCCCGGGGGGTCGACGCGGCCCTCGTGGCGGAGACGTCGCGTCGGTGGGGCCTGGAGCGCGCGGTCTTCTACGCCGCGGCGCTCCTGCGGGATCTGGCGGGCGTCGTGTCCCCGGCCCTCGGGCGCGTCCGTCTCCCATCACCCGGGTGGGATGGGCGCGCGTTCCTCGCGTGCGCGCGGCGCCGGCGGTGGGACGGGCTCTCCGCCCTCGGGCTCCTCTCGATGGCGCGGGGATGGCGTGGAAAGGCCCGGTTTGTCCTCGAGGCCCTGGTGCCAGCCCGGGGCGGAAGCGAGGGATTGAGGACGCGGACGCTCGGGGGGAGGGTGGGTCGGGCGATCGGGATGGTCTGCCGGGGGCTTACTTCGCCGGCGTAGGCGCGGCCCCGACGGCGTTCACGCGGGCGGCGAGGCGGGCCTTGCGGCGCGACGCGTTGTTCTTGTGGATCACGCCCTTCCCAACAGCGCGGTCGAGGAGCTTGTAGGCCTCGGAAAGCGCGGTCTTCGACGCGGGGGCATCCTTCTTCGCGACCGCCTGGAGGACCTTCTTCATCTGGGTGCGCAGCTCGGCCTTCACGGCGTGGTTCCGCGCGCGGCGCGTTTCGCTCTGCTTCCACTGCCGCAGGGCGCTGATGGTATGGGCCAACCGATCCTCCTCAAAATCGAGACGGGAAGATAGCCAAAGGGCGGGGGCCAGTCAAGCGAAAACCTGAGGAGATGAGCCGGCGGCGACAAAGAACGATCTTTGGAATCCCCGGTGCCTTCCTCTTGCCGGGGAGCTGGAGATCGGGGGGATAAGACAGGGGAGACAGAGACGGGATTGTTTGCTCCCCCTTCCCCGGCGGGCAGAGGGGAGGAATTCCTCAATGACTCAATCGCCGATAGGGCGATAACTCAATGCGCTACTTGCTCCACTCGTCGACGAGCGCGGAGATGTCCTTGTACCCGATGTCGATCTCCATGATCTGCTGGCCGAGCGCGACCGCCTGGTCCTTCTTGCCCGCCTCCTTGTTGCAGATGGCGCGGTTGTAGAGGATGAAGAGGCGGCGCTCCTGGGAGAGGACGCCGTCGATCGACTGGGAGTACTGCTTGTCGGCCATGTCGAACATCTTCTTCTTCTGGAAGGCCATGCCGAGGTAGAGCTGGGCGTCGCTTTTCTTCTTGGGGTCCTTGACCGCCTGCTGGAACTCGCCGATCGCCTTGTCGACGAGCCCGCCGGTGTAGTACGACCTGCCGAGCTCGAACCGGAGGCCCATGTCCGTCGGCCGATCCTGCACGCGGCGCTCGAAGCTCTGGATCTGGAACTTGAGCTGGGTGACCAGGATCTCCTTGAGCTTGGGGTCGTTCGCCTTCTTGGCGTTGTCCACCTGGACCTCGAGCAGCCGGATGGAGCAGTCGTCGACCTTGTCGCGGAGGACCGAGTCCTGGGGCGAGAGCTGCGAGGCCTTCTTGTACCAGTCGCGCGCCGACGTGTAGTCCTTCCGGATCTCGAAGTAGAGGTCGCCGACCCGCTTGGGGATGCGGGCGTCGGTGGGGTTCTCCGCCAGCTCCGCCTGGAGCTCTTCGACCTTCTTCGTGAAGGCGGCGTCGGTCTGGATCAGGCGCTTGTCGGCCTCGAGGTCCGAGGCTTTGCCGGAGTCCTTCATCGCGCTCCGGTAGTCAGCCGCCTTGCCCGAGGTGTCCTCGAAGCCCTGCTTCATCGTCTGGCGCGCGGCCAGGTCGCGCTGGAGCTTTTCAAGGTCGCGGTCCTCCTTGACGAGCGACTGGATCCTCGTGAGGATCTGCTCCGCCTCCTTGAGCTTGCTCACGTTGATGAACGCGCTTACGAGGATCTTGGCGGCCCCCACGTTCGTGGGGTCGTCCTTCATCGCCATCTCCGCCTCGGCCGCGGCGCCGTTGGAGTGGCCCTGGCTCAGAAGCGCGTCGGCCAGGATGGTCCGCACTTTGGAGTTGGTCGGATCGATGTTGAGGAAGGTCTGGCAGATCTCCATCTTCTTGGCGACATCCTTGGTGGACTTGAGCTGCACTTCCAGCTGGGCTTTCTTGCCGATGAGGGTGATCTTGCCGGTCGCGCCCCCCTCCTTGAATTTCTGGATGAGCGTCACCTTGAGGGCCTGGCGGGCGTGGGTGTCATCGGGGTCGAGGAGCAGGATCTGGTGGTAGAGGTCGCGGGCGTAGTCGTACTGGCGCTTGTTGAACGACTCCTCCGCCCGCTTGTGAAGCTGGGATGTGTCCGGCATGTCGCTCCGCCCTTTACCCGGTCCCGATGAAATTCATCGTATAGCCGCCCTCCAAGGTTGTCAAATCATAACGGCCGGGATGAGGATTGTCTGCCCGGGCGTCGATGGTATAATGAGACTCCGATGGCCGATCTGAAGCTCGTCTATTATCCCGACCCGCGCTTGCGCCGGATCGCCGACCCGGTTTCGAAGGCGGGCGCCGATCTCAAGGACGAGCTGCCGCGGATGTTCGAGATCATGTACAAGGCCCGCGGCATCGGGCTCGCCGGACCCCAGGTGGCCCTCAACCATCGGTTCATCATCGCCAACCTGGCGGGCGATCCCGAAAAGAAGGACGGAGAGCAGGTCTTCATCAACCCGGAGATCGTCGAGCGTTCCGGCGAACGGCGCGAAGAGGAGGGGTGTCTCTCGCTGCCGGGACTCTACGCGATGATCGTCCGTGCCGACCAGGTCGAGGTCCGGTACGAGGACCTCGAGGGCAAGAAGGTGCAGCGCGTCGCCGAGGGACTCGAGGCCAAGCTCTTCCAGCACGAGATCGACCACCTGGACGGGATCCTCATCCTCGACAAGATGACGCCCGCCGACCGCAAGCAGTGGGCCTCCTACCTGAAGGAGATGGAGGAGGATTACGAGAAGGACGAGCCCCCCCGCCGGCGCTCGCGGCCGCGTCCCCCCAAAGACGGGCTCTGATGCAGATCGTTTCCGGGCTGGAGTCGCTGCCCGAGCCCCGCATCCGCCATCCCATCGTGACGTGGGGCGTTTTCGACGGCGTGCACGTCGGTCACCGCAAGGTTCTCGATTCCGTCCGCGCCTGGGCCCGTGAGAAGGGCGTCTCGGCCGCCGCGGTCACCTTCGACCGGCATCCCGCCGAGGTGCTCCATGGGAAGCCCGTCCCGCTCCTTTCGCCGCTCGCCGAGCGCCTCCGGCTGATCGCCGCCCAGGGCCTCGACTTCTGCCTCGTCCTGAACTTCACCCTCGAGTTCTCCAGGACCACCGCCGAGCAGTTCGTCCGGGACATCGTGGCCGGGCGCATGGGGGCCTCGGGCGTGGTCCTCGGCCATGACTCGCGGTTCGGCCACGACCGCACGGGCGACGCGGCGTTCCTGGAGCGCGTGGGCCGGGAGATCGGTGTCGAGGTCCGCCACTGCGAGCCCGAGTTCTTCCGGGGGAAGCCCGTCTCGAGCTCCCTCATCCGCGAGGCGGTCTTCGAGGGCCGGCTCGACGATGCGAAGTTCCTCCTCGGCCGCCCGCCGTCGGTGATCGGGACCGTCGTGCGCGGCGACCGCCGGGGTGCCGCGCTTGGATTCCCGACGGCGAACCTCGAGCTGCATCACACCGTGAGGCCGCCGACCGGCGTCTACACCGCGGAGGTCCCCCTCGAGGGCCGGGCACACCGCGCGGTCGTGAACATCGGGACGCGACCGACCTTCCAGTCCAACGGGGCCGAGACGATCGAGGCCCACCTGCTTGACTACGAGGGTGGCGATCTCTACGGCCGTGTCCTCGAGGTCCGTTTCCTCTCCCGTTTGCGCGACGAGAAGAAATTCGACGGGGTGGAGGCTCTCAAGAAGCAGATCCTGGCCGATATAGGGGTAGCGAGATCGCGGACCTAAGCGTGCTCTTCGACGAATCCTTCCTGAGAAAACTCGAGGCGCTCCGCTTTGCCGTGCGGCGCTCGATCGCGGGCCGCCGCGAGGGCGAGCGGCTCACGAAGCGCCGGGGCGGCTCCTCCGGGTTCGTTTCCCACCGCTCCTATTCGCAGGGGGACGAGTTCCGCTCGATCGACTGGAACCTCTACGGCCGGCTGGGGCAACTGTACGTGAAGGAGTTCGCGCGCGAGGAGTCCCTCCCGGTCAAGCTCTTTGTCGACACCTCGCGCTCGATGGAGACGAAGTTCGACTTCGCGCGCCGCCTGGGCGCGGCGCTCGCGCTCGTGGCCAACCAGGAAGGGAACGCGATCCCGCTCCGCGAGGTCGAGGAGCTGGAGATCGGCGACCCCTTTGCGCTCCCGACCGTCGGCCGCGGGCTGGCGATCGTCGTGAGCGATCTCTGGGACGAGTCGCTCCGGCCGTCGCTCCTGCGCCTCCACGCCGAGACGGCCGTGATCCACGTGCTTTCGCCGGAGGAGCTGGAGCCGTCGGTCGCCGGCAAGCTCCGCCTCGTCGACTCCGAGACCGGCGAGAGCTGCGTGCGGTTCGTGGGGGACGAGGAGCGGGCGGAGTACCGGAAGCTGCTCGCCGGCCACTGCGCGGCGTGGAAGCGCTGGTGCTTCGACCGGGATCTCAACTACCTCCGCTGTTCCACCGCCGCGCCGCTGGAGGAGGTCGTCCAGGTCTATCTCCGCGAGGCGGGGGTGCTCGAATGACCTTCGAATCCCCGGGGGCCCTTTGGGCGCTGACGTCGCTCGCGCTCCTCGTGATCTTCAGCCTGTGGCGGCAGGCGGCGGCGCGCACGATCGTCCCGAGCGTCGGGCTCTGGAAAAAGATCCCGGAACGAAACCCGCCGATCCGCGCGCTCCGCCGCCCCAAGTGGCGCGTCGAGCTCCTGCTCCAGGCGCTCGCGATCGCCGCGACGGTGACCGCGCTGGCCGGCCCGTTCGCGACGACCTCGAAGGCCAAATCCCGGAAGGTCGCACTGGTCTTCGACACGTCGGCGCGAATGCAGGCGGGAGGGCGCATCGAAAAAGCAAGGACGGAGGCCCGGCGCCTGGCGGACGGGCCCCTGGCCGGCGACGAGCTGAGCATCTATGCCGCGGTGCCCGCGCCGGCCCGGCTCAAGGGGATCGACGAGGTCCGCGGGATCGATGCCCACGTCGACCTCGAGCCGCTTCTCGCCGCGGCGCGGCAGGGGGCGGAGCACGTCATCGTCTTCGGCGACCGCCCCGTGGCGGGCACCCATGGCATGCTTTTCGGGAACCCGGAGGGGAACTCGGGGATCACGGAGTTGACGGTGACCGACGACGAGGTCTTCGTCCGGCTCGTCCATCACGGCGCGCCGCGGAAGGCGACGATCCGGCTGGAGTGGGGTAGTCAAAAGGTCGAGAAGCCGATCGATCTTCCTTTGGATCGGTGGTTCCACAAGGGGGATTTCAGCAAGGCCGGGGAGGTCCGCGTCGCGCTCGAGGTCGCCGACGGCTTCCCGCTCGACGATTCCGTCCGTGCCACGCGGCTCGGGTCGGGGAGGATCACGGTCGCGGTGGGCGGCACGGGCATCCCGCTCCTGGAGCGGGCGCTCGGGTCGATCCCCGGTGTCGCGATCCGGCGCGACGGCGGCGAGGCGCGCCTGGGCGTCGGGGTCGACGCGCCGCCGCCCAAGGCGCCGTTCTCGGTCTGGCTTCACTCGCCCGAAGGCCGCTTCAAGCCACAGGCGTGGGATCCGCCGGGCCATCCCCTCACGGAGGGATTGAGGACGTCGGAGCTCGGGCAGGGCGGCGTGGGGGAACTGCCGCCGGAGGCGCGCGCGGGCGTCCCGCTCCTCGTCGCGGACGGAAAGCGGGTGGCGGTCCTGAACGGGACGGTCCTGCACCTGTCGATCGATCTGGCGCCGCAGGGATGGTCGTCGACGCCGTCCTTCCCCATCTTCTGGAAAAACGTGGTAGACTTTGGCTTGAAGGGGGCGAGTGCCTTCGCGGTGGTGCGGACCGGCCGGCCGTTTGACCTGCCCCCGGAGGCGTCCGAGGGGGTCTGGGCCCCGCCGGGGGCGCTCTTCAGCCTGTCGCCCTCGGGCCGTTTCCTGGCGTACACGCGGGGCGAGTACGTGTTCCGGGCGGCCGGGGTCGAGCGGAGCGTGGAGGCGAACCTGCTGGACGAGCGGGAGTCCGACACGGCGGGGGTGACGCGGCCGCTCGACTGGGATCCCTCGGCGCCCGCGGGGCGCGAGTTCGTGCGGAGGGGGCTGGCGGGCTGGATGGCGGCGCTCGCCCTGGTCCTGGTGATGCTCGCCTGGGTTCTGCAACGGAGATCGGATTGAGCGCGCGATGACGACACACCACACGATCCTGGCGATCGACGACTCCAAGAAGATCCTGGACATCATCAAGTACTTCCTCGAGCAGGAAGGCTACACCGTGAAGGCGGTGGCCGACCCCCTCGAGGGGATCAAGATCGCGAAGGAGGGCGGGATCGACCTGATCCTCCTGGACATCATGATGCCGGGGATGGACGGCTACACGGTCTGCGACACGCTCAAGAAGGACGACAAGACGCGGGACGTGCCGGTGATCATGCTGACGGCGAAGGCGATCATCCTCCACACGCCCAAGGATTTCTTCTACGGCCTCTATGGATTCCTCGCGAAGCCGTTCTCCAAGCAGCAGTTGACGAAAGTGGTGAGCGAGGCCCTGCGGCTCACGAAATCTCCCGACGAGCCCGGAGGCTTTATCAGCAACGTGGACGGCGACGAGGGCGCCAAGCCCCCCGGCCCGTAGTCCGGAGTTCGCGGCCTACGGGGTCCCCTCCTGCCGGAGTTTCTCCAGCGTCCGCCGGAGCAGGGAGAAGACGGTGTTCTCCGGGATCCGGATGAGCTGCGCGATCTCGGGGCACGTCCGGTCGGCGAGGAAGTAGAGCCGGATCACCGCGCGTTCCCGCGCGTCCAGCCCGGCCAGCAGCTCGTCGAGCCGTTCTCCCAGGGCTGGATCCGGGGACGGAGGCGGGGAAGGCGCGGCCGACTCGGCCAGCGCGCGGCGCCGCCGGGCCCGGAGCGCGTCGAGGGCGTGCCCGCGCGCGATCAGTCGAAGATAGGCGGCGAAGGGAAATCGGGGGTCGTACCGCTTCAGCTTCCGGCCGTCGTGCTCGACGAGGGACGCGAAGACGCCGGACGTCATCTCCTCGACGTCCGTGTCGCCCAGGCGCGTTCCCTGCCGCTGTACGACCCGTCGCAGGACGCGGCTCACAAGGTCGCTGTAGGTCCGGGTGAGGGCCTCCCACGAGGCCGGGTCACCCTGCAGGCACGCCCGCACCAGCGCCTCACCGGCCTCGTCGCTCATCTCACACTATACGGCCAGGGAAATATTGGAATCGTGCACAGTTCCGGGGATGGGCGGCGGATCCTCTTGTGGATGAGCTGCCCGCCCGCGGATCAGATCCTGGCGTTTGTCGATGGCGCCCCCGGAGACGGGGCGCGGATCCACATCGAGCGGTGCGTGCGGTGCCAGGCCACGGTCGCGCGGGTCCGCGGCCTCGCGGCGCTGCCGGTGGGCGCCCCCGGTGAAATTCCCCCGTCCTGCCCGTCCTCGGGCGCCTGGGAGGCTTTCATTCGAGGTGAAGGGATTCCGGGGCCACTCATCGATCACCTGGCGTCGTGCGAGCGCTGCGTCCTTTGGGTTGCGGCGCTCCAGGACCTGGGTCGCGAGCAAGCGGCGACTCCGCGCAAGGCGCGCCCGAGGATCCTGGCGCGTCGACCTCATTCGCCCTGGCCGGTCCTGGCCTCGCTCGCCGCGATGGCGGTCATCGCCGTCACCGTTGGCTGGTTCGTCATGAAATCCAAACGCGTGGACCAGGTCGCGCCCACCGCCCGGCGGACAGAGTCCCAGGCCCCGGCAGAACCTGCCCTCCGCGAACCCGGTGGGCCGACGATCCCCGGGGCGAAACCTCGGGCCTCGGGCGCGGCGACCGGGGAGGAGCGCCTCCGGATCGAAGCCGAACTGAGGGAGGAGGTGGACCGGGTCCGGAAACAGCTCCAGCTCGCCGAGGAGAAACCCCGGCCGGTGGAGGTCCCCGCCCCCGTTCCTGAAAAGAGTCCGTCGCCTCCGACGCCGACGATCACGGCCGCCGTCGTCGTGGTGGAAACGCGGGGGGAGGTCACCGTGGTTCGTTCGGGCGGACGGCAGGCCGCGAGGACGGGCGACGCGATCCTTCCGGGCGACGGCGCGGGGACGGAAGGTCCCAAGGGGCTGGCGATCCTGGCCTTTCCGGACGGCACGAAGCTGGAGCTTCGAGGTGACACCTTGATTCGCGAGATTCATGACGAGGAGGCGGGACAGGGGAAGCGGTTCGCAATCACGAGAGGCGCGGTGACTGCACAGGTCGCGAAGCAGCCTCCCGATCGGCCCCTCGTCATCGGGACTCCCCAGGGGGAGGCGCGGGTCCTGGGGACGACGCTTCGACTGGTCGTCGATTCCGATCCGGCGGGCTCGACCCGCCTCATGGTCCGGGAAGGGCGCGTGCAGCTCAAACGCACGGCGGACGGGAAATCGGTGGAGGTGGCCGGCGGGCACCACGCGACCGCGGGCGCGGGGGTGGATCTCGTGGCCCGACCGGAGCGCCGGATCTGGCTGAACGACTTCGACACGGCGGCGGGCGTGGGGCTGGGGGAGATCGTGCGCCTGGCGGAGCGGCCCCGGGACGTGACCGCGGTCGCATCGATCCCGAAAACGGGCCCGATCACCTACGCGGAGGAGAAGATCCGGATTGAAGGGGAGTCGCTCGCCGACGGGAGCATGAAGCCGCTCTTCGTGATTCCGGAGGACGCGGAG
>JBGPCZ010000063.1:0-30131 GCA_041482015.1 Planctomycetota bacterium
AGGAAGCCGATGTGGCCCTTGGCGTTCTTCACGCCCGGGTGCTTCTTGAGCTTGGCCTCGTCCTTGATCTCGGCCAGGTCGGCGTCGACGATCACCGTCCCGTTCAGGGTCACCTTGATCTTGGTCCCTTTCGCCTCGATCTCCTCGGTGTTCCACTCGCCGACGGGCTTCTGGTGGCCGCGCTTGCAGGCGAAAAGGTCGTAGATCGAGCCGTGGTACTGCTCGGGCCGGAGCTTCGTGTACTGGGAGCCGCTGTCGTCGAGGACCTGGATCTCCATGCCGGCGTAGGCCGAGTCGCCCTCGAGCGGCGCGCGGATGCCGATCCCGTTGTTCGCGTTCTCGGTGAGCTTGAAGTCGAACCGGAGGACGAAGTCGCCGTACTCCTTCTCGGTGTACAGGTTGCCGCCGTCCTTCACGGTGCAGAAGACGACCTTGGTCTCGGCGTCCACCTGGTATCCCACGCCCGACTTGTTCTCGCCCTTGCCGGACTTGCCGTACACCCACCCGGTCAGGTCCTTGCCGTTGAAGATCGAGGTGTAGCCCTCCTCCTTCTCCTGCTTGCCTTCCGTAGCTCCACCCATCGGAAGAGCGGAGGAGGGGGCGACGAGGAGCGCGGCGACGGCGGCGAGCATCAGGCGCATGGTTTTCCTCCCATCAAGGTTGCGCGAAGGCGGGTCAGCATATCTTCTACGACGCGCGCCGGCCAAAGGTTTCCCTACCGGACCACGTCGCCCGGCGAGAGCATCCAGCACTGCGGGTGATGGGTGAACCCGACATGGGGGTAGTACTTCTCCGCGGCGGGGGCCGAGAGCAGGATCAGCTTCGCGTTCGGCCCCGCCGCCGCCTGCGTCCGCCGCACGAGCTCCTTCCCGATCCCGGAGCGCTGGTGCGAGACTCGGACCGCGAGGTCCGAGAGATAGGTGACGAAGCTGAAGTCCGTGAGCGCGCGGGAGATGCCGACCATGAGCTCGCCGTCCCACGCGGTGACGACGAGGTTCGCGTTCCGCAGCATTGCGGCCATCCGCTCGCGGTCGTCGACGGGCCGCCGTTCGCCGAGCGTCGAGGCGCGGTAGAGCTCGATCGTCCGGTCGAGGTCGAGCTCGTTGCCCATGCGGTACGTGATCACGCTTCTTCCTTTCGTTTCGCGTCATAATACATTCCGTGAAGCGGACGTCCATGGGCTGCCTGCTCGGGATCGCGCTCTTCTGGTGGGCCATCACCGGCACCTTCGCGGGGATCATCCTCAGCTCGATCGTCCAGCACGTCGACGCGCAGCGCCGGTTCCGCGCGACGGACGGGACCGTGACCTCGAGCCGGCTGGACTCGCATCGGGGCAGCAAGACCACCGTGTACGCGCCGGAGCTCCGGTACCGCTACGCCGTGAAGGGCCGGGAGTACGACGGCAATCGCTACACGTTCGACTCTTCGAGCTCGAGCGGTTCGAAATACGCCGGCGAGGTGGTGGCGGCGCACCCGGCAGGACGGACGGTGACGGTCTACTACGATCCGGATCGTCCGGAGACGGCCATCCTGAGCCTGCCGATCCCCCACGTGCTCTTGGGGGCAGCTCCTCTTCGCGCAGCCGTTTCTCACGATCGGCCTGGGCCTGCTCTATGCGATCGTCACGCAGCCGTTCCAGAGGCGCGCCTTCGATCGGTTCCTGGCCTCGCCGCCCTCCCTTCCGTGGGAGATTCCGGGCTGGGGGCGGATGGAGCGCGGTCCGTCGGGCTGGACGGTCCATCCCCGGCCGCGGCGCATCACTTATATCGGCGGGGCCTACGTCCTGACCTCGTTCCTCGCGGCGGTGGTGGTGATCGTCGCCGGGCAGGGTTTCTCGGATCCGCCGGGGTGGCTCCTCCTTGCCGGGTACGGCGCGGCCCTGGGCTCGGCCGTCTACCTGGGGCTCCGACTGTCCGCGGCCCGGACGGTTCGCTTCGATCCTTCCGCCGGGACCCTGACGGTGACGATCCGGAAGAGCGCGCGTTTGTTCGAGACGAAATCGATCGAGGCTTTCCTCGTGCGTATCCCGTTCCGCGTCGTGACCCGGAAAGGGGGCTCCGAGACGAAGCCGGGAGATCCGGAACTCGTCGCGCTCCTCCGCAGCGGCGAAGCGGTCGTCCTCAACGAGTTCGTCTCGACCTGGGAGGCGGAGACCGTGGCGCGGAAGACGGCGGAGGAGGTCGCGCGCTCGACAGGGCGGCCCTACCGGACGTGAAAGAGGCCGCCCTCGACGTCGAGGCGGACGGGCATGCGGTAGAGCGCCGACAGGTTCGCCTCGGTGAGCACCGATTTCTTGGGCCCATCCTTGAAGACGCGCCCTTCGCGGAGCAGGATGACGCGCGTCACCTCGGGGATCACCTCCTCGAGCGCGTGGGTGACGAGGACGAGGCTCGTCCCGCCCCGCACGAGTTTCCGGATCGTCGCGCGGAACTCGCGCGCGGCCCTGAGGTCGAGGCTGGTCGTCGGCTCGTCGAGGACGAGCGCGTCGGGATCGTGGATGAGCGCGCGGCCGATCAGCATCCGCCGCGCCTCGCCCGCCGACATCGCGGTCATGAGGCGGTCGGCGAGCGGCGCGACCTCGAGCCGCTCGAGCACGCGCCAGGCCTTCCGCTCCATGCCGCGGGTGACCTTGTGATTCGCCCAGAGGCCGACCGAGCTGAAGAAGCCCGAGGCGACGGCCTCCCAGCCCGAGCACTCGCGCGCGAAGTCGGCCTGCAGGTCGTTCGAGACGATGCCGAGGTGCGCGCGAAGCGAGAAGAGGTCCCACGACTCGCGGCCGAGGATGCGCATGCGGTACGGGCGCTCGTTCGCCACGGGGTAGAGCTCGCGCGTGAGGAGCTTGAGGAGCGACGACTTGCCGGAGCCGTTGGGGCCGAGGATCGCCACGTTCTCGCCCAGCCCGATCCGGAAGGTGAGCCCGTCGAGGACGCGGTGGCCGCCGCGCACCAGGACGACATCCTCGAACTCGAGAAGAGCGGGGCGTTTCGCCACGGCTACTCTTCGCGGTAAGCCGCCGGGTCGGAGCAGAACTTCGCGGCGCGCTCGACCCCCTCCTTCGCCGGCGTGCAGTGGACCCACCAGCGGGACTTGGTGCGCGTGACCAGGCCGGCGCGCTCGAGGTGGGCCACGTGGTGGGAGACGGCGGGCTGCTTCATGCCCGTCTCGCGGCAGATCTGCTCGATGGTCAGTCCCTTCTTCAGGCGGCGGGCGGCCTTGCAGACGACCTGGTAGACGCGGAGTCGGTTCGGGTTGGAGAGCGCCTTGAAGACCCCCGTGATCGCCCGCATGTGTCGCGCCCACCCCCGCCCGCCGGCCGGAGCGCCGGCGGAATCATATTACAGTATTTCAATCTGAGGGGGGCGGTCAAGGAATTGAGCGATTGTGAAACCGGGGGATCGGGCTTCAGTCGGCGTAGAGCGAGGCGATCTGCGCCGCGTACTTCTTCTCCACCACGCGGCGCCGGACCTTCATCGTGGGCGTGAGCTCGCCCCCCTCGATCGAGAAGTCCGTGTCGAGGAGCGCGAACTTCTTCACCTGCTCGTGGTGGGCCAGCGTCTTGTTGACCGCGTCGAGCGCCGCCTGCACCTGTTCGCGCGTCGCCCCGGGCGCGCCCACGATCAGCGCCGCCGGGAACTTCTGGCGGTCGCCGATCACGATCGCGTTCACCACGCAGGGCTGGAGCTTGAGCGCGTTCTCGATTGGCTGGGGCGCCACGTATTTTCCCCCCGACGTCTTCAGAAGGTCTTTCTTCCGGTCGGTGATCCGAAGGTATCCCTCGGGGTCGATCTCCCCGATGTCGCCCGTCAGGAACCAGCCGTCCTTGAGGACCTCCGCCGTCTCCTGGGGCTTGTTGTAGTAGCCCTTCATGATGCCCGGCCCGCGCGCGAGGATCTCGCCGTCGGGCGCGAGCTTGAGCTCGACGCCCCGGATCGCCCGCCCGACCGTCCCCAGCCGGATCCGGTCCGGCGGGTTGAGCGTGAGGACGGGCGAGGTCTCGGTCAGCCCGTAGCCCTCGATGATCGGGAGGTCGATCGAGAAGAAGAACTCCGCGATGTCGCGCGAGAGCGGCCCGCCGCCCGAGATGAAGAACTTGATCCGGCCGCCCACGCCGCCGGCGAGCTTCCGGAAGACCAAGAGCCGCGCGAGCCAGTGCTTGAACCGGAGCCCCAGCGGCGCGCGCTCGCCGCGCCGGCGGACCTCGGCCATGACCGCGCCCGTCCGCCGTGCCCACTCGAACGTGTCGCGCTTCCCGGGCTTCATCTCCCGGACCGACTTCACGATCTTCGAGTAGACCTTCTCGTAGAACCGCGGCACGGCGCCCATGATCGTGGGTCGCACGTCCTTCAGGTTCTCGCTCACCTTGTCCACGTCCTCGGCGTACGCGACGCTGCCCCCGGCGTGGAACGCCGCGTAGTCGAGGATCCGCTCGAAGCTGTGGGAGAGCGGCAGGAACGAGAGCAGCAGGTCGTGCGGGCCGACCTCGAGGACCTCGCAGCAGGCGGTGATGTTCGAGACCAGGTTCCGGTGCGTCAGCATGACGCCCTTCGGCACGCCCGTCGTCCCGGAGGTGTAGAGGATTGTCGCGAGATCGTCCGGGTCGACCGTCGCGGGCTTGATCTCCTTGCCGCGCTTCAGGAATTCCTCGAACGAATGGGCCCCCGGCGCGCTTTCAAAGCTGATGACGTGCGCGACGCGGCCCTGGACTTTCGCGAGCTGCCCGGCATCCTCGACGAAGGCCGCCTTCGCGCCCGAGTCCTGAAGGATGAAGGCGGTCTGGTCGGGCGGCAGCGTGGAGTAGATCGGGACATCGGCCGCGCCCAGGAGCTGGCAGGCCCAGTCGGCGATTGCCCACTCGACGCGGTTGTAGGAGAGGATCGCGACCCGGTCGCCGCGGCCCACGCCGAGCGCGGCGAGCGCGCCCGCGCAGGCGCGGACCTTCTGGTCGAGCTCGGCGGTCGACACCTGCTGCCAGATGCCCTGGATCTTCTGGAGGAACCGGTCGGCGCGCGGGAAGCGCTCGATGCCCTGCAGGTAAAGATCGATGAGGGTCTGCGGCTCGGATGCCATCCCCTGCGGGTGTAGCAGAAAGGATTGCGACGTTCAAGGATTCGCCATACGATGAAATCGATGAAGAAAATCGCGTTCGCGGCGGGGCTTTTCGCGCTGGCGGGGTGCGGGAGCGGCCCGGCCAGCGTCATGAAGGAGGTCCCCCCCGAGCTCCGCCACGTCACGAAAGTCGTCCCCCCGGTGCCCGATCGCCATCCGTACGGCGACGTGTCGAAGGTCACGGTCGGCCAGTGGACGCGGTACGCCGAGGGGGACCGCACGTTCATGCTGGCCGCGGTGGCGAAGGAGGGCGACGACCTCTGGATCGAGGTGATCGAGGAGGGGGAGACGCGCGAGGCGAGCGCGCGGCTCGTCGCGCCCGGCGGCGCCGTGAAGAAGGCCTTCTTCCTCGAGATCGCGAAAGAGGGGCCGAGCGAGGGGGTGCCGCAGTCGCTCGAGCAATCCCCGGCCCGGCCCGCGAGGGCGCCGGAGGGCTCGCGCGACACCGCGGAGGAGAAGGTCAAGGTGGGCGACCGGGAGCTCGCCGCGAAGCGGGTCCGGGTCCGCTCCGAGGACCTCGACGGGCGGATCGTCGAGGAGGTCACGTGGTGGCACCCCGACGTGCCGCCGCTCTACGCCGGCACCGCCGACGGGGGCCTGGTCCGCCGGAAATCAAAGGGGGCGTCGATCGAACTTGTGGGCTACGGGACCGACGCCAAGCCGCTGGTCGTGATAAGATAACCGTGTCTGAAAGGGGTGAGGGCGCGGCTGCGGCCGGCGTCTCATGAATCATGGTGGGGAGAATCAGCCCGGTCCCGTTCGTCACCGCGTCCGTCATCACGGCCGCCGCGTCCCTCTGGATCCTCATCGCGGCGGACGGCCGGCGGCATTCCCCGGCGCTCCCCGGCTCGACCCAGAATTCCGCGCCGTTTGTCGACTTCCACCAGGACGTCGCGCATGACGAGGACCTGCTGGCCCGCTCGACCGCCTCGGCCCTCCGCTGGCTGGAGCGGCACCAGGACGCGGACGGCTCCTGGAGCGCCTCCTCGTACACCCAGGAGTGCGTCGAGACGGTCTGCCCCGGCCGCGGGGGCGAGGGGCACGACGCGGGCGTGACGGCGCTCGCGGCGCTCGCGATCCTCGAGTCGGGCCAGGCGCGGCCCTACGAGGAGCCGGTCCGCCGCGCGCTCGCGTGGCTCTCCGCGCGGCAGGACGAGGCCGGCGCCTTCGGGCCGCGGACGGCGAAGTCGATGTACGGGAACGCGATCGCGACGCTCGCCTTCGCGCGCGCGATCCCGGTGCTGGGCGATGAATCGTACCGCGCCGCCGCCGCGCGCGGGGCGAGGTTCCTCGAGATGTCGCGGAACCCCGGCTTCGCGTGGCGCTACGGCTCGCGCGATGGGCAGAACGATACGAGCGTAACGGCGTGGGCGGGTGCGGCGCTACTCGCGGCGGCCTCGCCCGACGCGCGGGTCGCGGTCGATCCCGCGGCGTTCGACGGGATCCGCCGCTGGCTGGGCGACGTGACGGGCGACCGCGGCGAGGTCTCCTACCTGCGCCGGGGCGCGGCCAGCTCGAGCGTTCGCGGGCTGAACGACCGGTTCGAGCGAAACGAGGGGCTGACGGCCTCGGCGCTCTGGTTGCGTCTCCAGTCGGGCGAGGACCGGCATCGCCCGGAGCTCGCGCTGGCGGCGAAGCGCCTCGTGTGGAACCTCCCCGTGTGGACCGAGGACGGGGCGAGCGTGGACTTCACGGCATGGTTCGCGGGGACGCGGGCACTGGCGGCGTGGAACGACCGCGAGCTCTGGGGCGTCTGGAGCGCGCGGGTGCTCAAGGTGGTCGCGCTCCACCAGCGGCGCTACAACGAAGGCTGCCTCTGGGGCAGCTGGGACCCGGCGGACAAGTGGGGCTTCGAGGGCGGCCGGGTTTACGCGACGTCGATGAACCTGCTCACGCTCGGCGTGCTCAACGCGAAGCGGAACGAGGATCCCCCCCAAGGCCGCTGATCCGCTACTTGCACCGGCAGCCGCCGTTCTCCAGCCAGTGCAGCTTCCACGTCTTCCCATCCCGGTAGAAGCAGTAGCGGCGGTCCTTCATCGCGAGGGCCCAGTGGCCGGGCGTGGAGGCGCAGGGGGTGACCTCGATCGTGGCCGCGTCGGGGGGCAGCACGTAGGTCGCGAGGAACTCGTCGGCCGAGAGTTCTCGGCCGTCCATCACGACTATCGGGGCGAGGAGCCGCTTCGCGTTCGTCTTCGGCCCGCGGAGGAACGACGCGTGGATCTGCGTGAACGACCCCGCGACCGCGTTCTCCGGCCGGCTCCAGTAGATCGACGCGAAGAGCCCCGCGCCGATGCCGAGCGCGAAGATCACGACGATGACGATTTTCCCGGCGGGGGAGCCCGGCCTGGGATCGCTATCCTTCAACGATGGGCTCTTTGACCGGCGGCTCCTCTTCGGCGACGGTGCGGCCGGTCACGATCGTGATGTCGTCGTGCTGCGTCGCTTCGCCCTGGTGCTCCTCGAGTTCGTTCACGAGGAGCGAGAGGTACTCGCTGGAGCTCTTGTCGGCGAGCTGCTTGGTGCGGAGGTAGAACTTGTTCTGGCCGTACTGCTCGTGGTTGGAGTTCATCGACTCGATCACGCCGTCCGTGTAGAGGACGAAGCGGTCCCCTTTGAAGAGCTGGATCTTCTGCTCCTTGAGCGTCTTCTCGAAGAGCGGGCCCTTGTCGATGCCGAGCGCCAGGCCGTTCGGGTTGACCAGGTGGCAGGTGTTCGAGGCCTTCCGCCAGAGGACCATCGGGTTGTGGCCGGCGGAGACGCACGAGAGGATCCCCTTCTGGAGCGCGAGGATCATGTAGAAGACCGTGACGAACATGCCGCGCTTGATGTCGTTGTAGAGCACGCGGTTGACGCGGATCAGCGTCTCGGCCGGCGAAAGCGTGCGGACCGCCTCGCTCTTCACGAGCGCGCGCGTCTCCGTCATCACGATCGAGCCCGGGATGCCCTTGCCCGAGACGTCCGCGACCAGGATGCCCAGGTGGTCGGCGTCGATCTCGATGAAGTCGTAGTAGTCGCCGCCCACCTCGCGCGACGGCCGGTAGTAGGCGCTGACGTCGTAGCCGGGGATCTGCGGGACCTTGCGGGGGAGCAGGTTGGCCTGGAGCTCCTCGGCGATCGCGAGCTCGTGGGCCATCATCTGCCGCTCGACCTCGGACAGGTCCTCGTCGTTGCTCTTGTGCTTGAGGAGGCCCATCCGCTGCCGGAGGGCCATCTTCTTCTGGGCCTTCAGGCGGAGGAGCGAGACCGACGAGACCGACGACGGCCCCACCGCGGGCATGGGGGCCGGCGTGTGGGACGGCCTGGAGTCGTGCTTGTGGAACGGGCGCTTGACCGGCCGGTTGCGCGGGGGAAGGGGCATAAATGCGAGACTGATTATAGGGGCGCCGCTCGGAAAGGGTCAATTACAAATTGACGACCCGCCGGCGCTCGGATACCGTGGGGAACGTGATCACGAAGGAGTTCCTCAAGTCGGTCGAGATCTTCTCGGCCCTCTCGCCCGCGGACGCCGACGCGCTGGCGGCGATCGGGAGGGAGGAGGTCTACAAGAGGGGGCAGGCGATCTTCCGCGAACGGGAGCCTGCGGAGACGCTCTACGTCGTGGTTTCGGGCGTCGTCGAGGTCTCGAAGACCGCGGCGGCCGACAGCCGGATCCACCGGCTGGCGCGCCTCGAGCGCGGCGAGATCCTCGGGGAGATCTCGACGTTCGACCGCGGGCCGCGCTCCGCGACCGCGACGGCGGCGCTGGTGCCGGAGACGCGGCTCGTGTCGTGGTCGATCGCCGACTTCCAGGCGTACCTCCACCAGCGGCCGGCGGCGGCGATGACGATCCTCCCGGCGCTGCTCCGGAAGATGGGGCAGCGGCTGAGGCAGGCCTCGGAGGGGATCCACACGCTGCTCCGGGCGCTCGAGGGGAGCCCGGTGTAGGAAAAGGGGAAAAGGGGGACCCCCCGATCTCCGGTCCTTCCCCATTTCCCCTTTTCTTACACGGTTCTCGGGATGGAATAAGGCTGTCGTTGGAGGTGTTAGAAACCCGTGGCCGGCGGATCGCCTTCGGAGTTCGAGGACCTCGTGCGGCCGCACGCGGACGCGCTCTACCGGACGGCGCTCCGGATGACGGGGGAGAACGCGTCGGCGGAGGACCTGGTGCAGGATTGCTTCCTGAAGGCGTGGAAAAACCTGCACCGGTTCGAGCGGGGGACGAACTTCAAGGCCTGGATCTTCACGATCCTGACGAACGCGTACATCAATGACTACCGCAAGAAGTCGCGCGCGCCGGCGATGGTGACCGACTTCGCGGAGGTCGAGCCCGCGGGCCCGGTGGAGGTGCCGCACCTCACCGCGCAGGACGTGGAGCGGCTGGGGGAGCGGCTGGGGGACCGGGCGAAGAAGGCGCTCGCGAAGGTGCCCGACGAGTTCCGGGTGATCTTCCTTCTCGCGACGATCGAGGAGACGAGCTACAAGGATATCGCGACGATGCTGGGGATCCCGATCGGGACGGTGATGAGCCGGCTCTTCCGCGCGCGGCGGATGCTGCGGGAGGAGCTGGCGGACTTTGCGCGGGAGGAGGGCCTTCTTCGCGGGGAGAATCGCGCATGATGTGCCACGAGGCGAAGCGGCAGCTCGACCTCTTCATGGACGGCGAGCTCACGGTCGCGGACAACATGAAGGTGCTGGAGCACCTGAACCTCTGCCGGCCGTGCTCCGGGGTCTACGAGGGCGAGAAGGCGCTGCGGGGCGCGCTCAAGGCGCAGCTCGGGTCGGAGAAGGCGCCGGCCTCGGTCTACGAGAAGCTCTCGCGGGCGGCGTCGCCCGCGGCGGACGTCGTCGAGCTCCCGCGCCGGAGGTGGAGTGCGGTCGCGGCGGCGGTCTTCTTCCTGGCGCTCGGGGCGGCGCTGCTCTTCACGCCGTCGCTCGAGGCGCCCAGCGCATTCGCGTCCGAGGCGGCCTCGACGCACCACGAGGTGCGCCTCGGCTTCTGCGGCCGCACCGGGCCCGACCGGATGTGCATCTGCGACCATTGCAGCCCCGACCAGGACCGCCCGATGGAGAAGTTCTTCCGGAAGCACGTGACCTACGACGTCTGCGCGCACGACCTTTCGAAGCTGGGCTATGCGCCCTCGAGCGCGGCGGTCTCGCACCACCGCGACGCCTGCCTCTGCTGGACGATCCAGCAGGACGGCAAGGGTCACTCGATCACGCACGCGCTCCTGGCGACGCCGCTCGCGCTGGGCGGTGGCCCGCTCGTCGTGCGCTCCGGCCCGCACCCCGTGGTGATGGTCCCGACGCCCGGCCGCCCCGGCTTCACGTGCGTCTTCATCTTCGACGACCCCGCCGAGCTCGACCGCTTCATCGCGCTGAAGTAGACCGAAGGGAGAGGCGGGGAGGGGGAGAGTCCGTGATATTCCCCTTCTTCATCTCCAGATCCCCTTGAGCCTCGGAAATGTCAAAGGCTCCGGGTAGTCCCCGGAGCCTTACTGAGTTGCCCTGTTTCATCTCCAAAGAAAAAGGCCTCGGGTCTTCCCCGGGGCCCTTGTTTGTTGCGCTTGCTGATCTCCTCCGGTTCTTCATCCCCACGATCTCCTGAGCCTGGGAAAAGAAAAAGGCCTCGGGTATTCCCCGAGGCCTTTCTTTGTTGCCGAGACTTATCTCCTAGGGGTCGTCCGCCGTCACCACCTCGTGCTCCACGCGGCGGAACTTCGCCAGCTCCAGGCGCTGCGCGTTCGTCAAGACCGCGTTGCCGAGCGCCTCGCCGCAGGTGAACTCGATGTCGTAGTCGCCGTCCTTCGTGTTCTTCATGAGCACGTCGAAGACCTCCTTCGACGGCGCGGTGCCCGTCTGCTTGAAGATCTGGGAGAGCGCCTTCGCGCACGCCAGGCGCACGCCCTTCTGGCGCGCCGCCTTGTCGGCGTCCGCCTCCTTCTCGCCCACCACCTTGGTCAGGACGTCGACGCCGCGGAGGTCGCCGAAGTGGCCCAGCGCCTGGGCCGCCGGGATCCGGATGAAGTCCTCGCGCACCAGGTTCACGTTGTCCACCTGGCTCCCGCCGATCGTCGTCACGAGCGCGGCCACCGCGTCGCGGAACGGGTAGAGCGTGTTCGTCGGGTCGATCCGGGCGAACGTCTCGGCCGCGATCTTCGCGATCTCGTCGGCCCGCTCCTTCGAGTCCTTCCGCGCCTCCTCGGTGTCGAACGCCTTCTCGAAGAGCGCCTTCAGGTCGAGCTTGTGGACGTCCTTGCCGACCGCGGCGAGGGCCGTGCCCTTCTCGACGTACTCCTTCTTCGCGAGGTCGACCTCGCCCTGGCTGTCGCCGAGCACGATCTTCGCGATGTTCTTCGTGCGGACGTCGTCCCGCAGCGTGTCGAACACCGTCTCGACCACGCCCTTCTTGGTGTCGGTCTCCTTGAAGTAGACCTGCCCGCAGATCTTCTTCTGGATGATGATGATGTCCTCCGTGGGGAACTGCTTCGCCTTCACGATGCCCTCGGCGCCCGAGGTCACGATCACCGGGAAGACGTTGACGGAGGCCAGGGTCTTCCGGAACCCGTTGATGAAGTTCCGGTCGTTGTCGTCCTGGACGTCGTAGATCACGAGCGCCACGCGGACGCCCTGCTCGCCGATCGCGTCGACGAGGTTCGGGATGACGAGCTCCATGCCCAGCTTGCGGCGCTGGGGGTTGAGGGCGACCATCGCGTTGGCGGCGGCGTAGCGGACGCGCTTGTCCTCGTTCGCCAGCGCCTCGACCAGCGGGTGGCCCAGCGTCCCGCTTCCCTGCGCGGCGGCGGCGCCGGTGCCGGCGACCTGCTCCGCGGGCGGCGCGGCGGCGTTCGCGGCGTCGGGCGGGAGCGGCGGGGTGGGCAGGTCCTCGGGCCGGCCCATCTCCTGGATCGTTTCGATGCACGCCTTGGCGACCAGGTAGTTGCCGTCGACCAGCGAGCGCGAGAGCGCCTCGTAGACGTACTTCTTGCCGGGCAGCTCCGCGACCACGTTGGTCCGCAGGACCTTGGCCTTCTTCTTCAGGTAGGCCGAAACGGTGTTGTTGACCTCCGCCCACGTGGCGGCCTTGTTGACGTCGTCGCCGATGGCGGCCATGACGTCCGCGTCCTTCATCCCCTCCGTCTCCTTGATCAGGCGGATGAGGCCGGGCTTGTCGAGCTCGTCGACCTTGAGTGCCTCGAGGGCCGCGCGGATCGCGGCCTGCGCCTCGATGTCCTGGGCGAACTCGACGCACGCGAGCAGGCTCCAGGGGGAGAGGCCGGCGTTCGTGTAGTTGGGGTCGAGCGCGAGGAGGTCGAAGATCGCCTCCTCGGCCAGCTGCTCGTTGTAGGCGAAGCGGGCGACCTTGCGCTCGGTGAGGACGTCCTTCGCCGTGTCCCACTTCCAGATGAGGTAGGCGCGCTGGAAGGAGAAGATCACGTTCGAGTGGCTGTAGTAGTACTTCATCGCCAGCTCGTAGTAGTAGTCCGTCGCCTTCTTCCACTGGGCGGCGTCCTTGGTGCGGATGATCTTCATGAGCGCTTCCTGCGCGAACTTCCGGACCTCGGCCTTCTCGTTGGCGTCCTCGACGACGCGCTTGAGGGCCGGGATGGCGCGCTCGTCCTTGACGTTGCCGAGGGTGATCGCGGCCTGCTGGCGGACGAAGTCGTCCTTCGAGTCCAGCGCCTCGACGACCGCGAGCGAGCTGTCGATGCCCATCTCGGTCAGGAGGAGGATGACGCGCGAGCGGAAGCGGTCCTGCTGCTTGTCGCCGAGGACCGGGATGAGCCAGCGCACGCAGTAGGGCCCGATGTTCTTCAGGTGCCAGAAGGCCATGCGCGAGCGCTCGAAGTCGTCGACGTTCTTGAGCTCGTCGATGTACTTCAGGACGATCGCCTTGCCCTGGCGCTCGGGCTCGCCGGGCTTGGCGAGCTCGTAGATGCGGCGGCCGAGGTCCTGGATCTTCCGGTCGGGGTGGTTCATCATGCCGGCGATGATGTCGTCGCCCGCGCGCTTCATGAAGGCGTAGACCTGGTCGTTCGAGGGCTTCATCTGGAAGGCCTCCTCGAACTTCGACGCGGCCTCCGCGTACTTGCCGCGCTTGTAGAGGTCGGTGCCCTCCGACATGAGCTGGCGGACCTTGTCGCCGAACGACTCATCCTGCTTGGCCAGGACGGGCAGGCCGAGCGCGGCCACGAGAGACAGCCCCAGAAGGCGCTTCCACATAAGCAATTCTCCCCGTGAATCGGAAACCCTGATTCTCGCCGCTCGAGAACCTATGTCAACGAAAAAGAGACGACCTTCTCGTTCCGGAGCAGGTGTTCCATCGACTCCCGCTCCGTCACCACGCGCGCGTCCTTCCCGGCCACCATCACCTCGCACGGCCGGGGGTGCGAGTTGTAGTTGGACGCCATCGCGTACCCGTACGCCCCCGCGGAGAAGACGCAGACGAGGTCGCCGCGCTTGAGGGGAGGCATCCTGCGCTCCTTCGCGAAGAAGTCGCCGCTCTCGCAGATCGGCCCCACGATGTCCGCGACGATCGAGGGCCCCGTCCAGTGATCCTCGTCGGGCACCTCCCCCGAGTGCCCCGCGTCCGTCCTCACCGGCCAGATCCGGTGATACGCGCTATATAAAGTAGGACGGATCAGATCGTTCATTCCCGCGTCGCAGATCACGAATTTCTTCTCGCCGGACTCCTTGACGTAGACCACCCGGGTGACGAGAACCCCCGCGTTGCCGACGATGAACCGGCCGGGCTCGAGGATCACCTTGCAACCCGTCTTCTGGAGCGCGGGGAGGATCGCCGAGGCGATCTCCTTCGCCGGCCGCGCCAGCTTGTCCTTGTACCAGATCCCGAAGCCGCCGCCGATGTCGAGCCACTCGATCTTCGCGCCGGCTTTCTCGCACTCGGGGAGGAAGGCGGCGATCCGGTGCATCGTCTCGACGTACGGCTCGACCTTGGTGATCTGGCTCCCGATGTGGACGTGGAGCCCGTTGAGCGCGACGTGCTCCAGGTCGCGGGCCGAGGCCAGGATGCGCTTCGCGCGCACCAGGTCGACGCCGAATTTGGTCTCCTTCTTGCCCGTGGAGATGTAGGTGTGGGTCTGCGGGTCGACGTCGGGGTTGACGCGGAGCGCGACGGGGGCCTTGACGCCCCGTTTCCCGGCGATACGGTCGATGTTGGCCAGCTCCTCCTCGCTTTCGACGTTGAAGAGGAGGATGCCCTTCTCGAGGGCGTAGTCGATTTCCTCGTCCGTCTTGCCCACGCCGGCGAAGACGCACTTCTTCGGGTCGGCCCCGATCTTGAGGGCGCGGTATAGTTCGCCGCCGGAGACGACGTCGAAGCCGCTCCCCTCGTCCTTCATGAGCTTGAGGATGGAGAGGTTGGAGTTGGCCTTGACGGAGTAGCAGATGAGGGGCGCGTGGCCCAGCTCGCCGGCGCCCGCGCCAGCACCCGCGAAGGCGTCGCGGAGCTTCCGGTAGTGCTCGAGGATGGTGCGGGCCGAGTAGATGTAGGTCGGCGTGCCGTGCTCCTCGGCGATCTTCTGGACGGGCACGTCCTCGCAGACGAGGTCGCCGCGGAGGTAGTTGAAGTAATCCATCGGGACGGAGATTATAGGAGGGTGGTTCCGGCGAATTCAACACATAGGTTGCGGAGGGGAGGGCGGGCGCGTAGAATCCCGCGGATGGCCGACGAACGCAAGCCCAACCTGAAAGTCGGCGTGAACTGGGTCACGGCGGAGGTGGTGTCGGAGCCGTTCGTGGTCATGAGCATCCGCGGCTACGCCCCCGTGGTGGACGTGAAGACGCCCGAGGGGGACTTCATCCTCTACATCTCGTCGAAGTCCATCTCCGAGGGGCTCGACCCCCTGGTCCAGGCCAACGGCGGCAAGTTCGCCGGCCTGAAACTCCGTCTCCGCAAGGAGACGGAGGACCGGATGGCCCCGTATATAGTTGAGAAAGCGTAGGGCGGGGTCGGTCCACAGCGATAGGGGTGAGCCTTGCGATATCTCCTCGTCTTCTCCCTTCTCCTCCTCCGGCCCACGACGGCACAGGAGACCCAGGTCAAGCCGGAACTCTGGCTCTACTCGCCGACCAACCTCCAGGTCACCGGCAACGTCGACAAGCTCCGCGAGCTCTGGGGCCGCGCGGCGAAGGCGGGGTACACCAAGATCCTCCTCGCCGACTCCAAGATGGCCAAGCTGGGGGACCTCGGGGGCATGGAGAAGGTCTACGCCGCCAATACCGAGAAGGTCAAGAAGATCGCCGAGGAGCTCAAGCTCGAGATCGTCCCGGCGCTCTTCAACATCGGCTACTCGAACAACATGCTCTGGCACGACCCGAACCTGGCCGAGGGGCTCCCGGTCCGGGACGCGCTCTTCGTCGTCAAGAACGGAGAGGCCCGCGTCGAGGCCGACCCGCCCGTCGCGTTCGGGCCGAAGATGGGATTCGTCGACGAGACGGTGAAGGTCGAGAACGGCGTCGCGACGGTCAGGGACCACCCGGGCAACGCGCGCTTCAACTGGAGCTTGACGCTGCCGAAGTTCCGCTGCTACCACGTCTCGGTCAAGATCAAGACCGATGGCTACAGCGGCCATCCCGAGGTCAAGGCGCTCGCCGGCGACCGCACGCTCCAGTGGCAGAACCTCGGCGTCAAGAAGACGCAGGACTGGACCGAGCACCATGTCGTCTTCAACACCCTCGAGCACGAGAAAATCAGCGTCTACTTCGGCGTCTGGGGCGGGGGGAAGGGGACGCTCCAGTGGAAGGAGTGGAAGCTCGAGGAGGCCGGGCTCGTCAACGTCCTCCGACGCCCGGGCTGCCCGTTCACCGTTCAGGGGTACACGGAGGGGAAGGACTACGAGCCCGTCGCCGATTCCCGGCTGGGCAACGACCCGTGGAAGGGCGAGTACCATGCGTGGCACGAGCCCGCGGCCCTCAAGACCAAGCTGCCCGACGGCACGAAGCTCCGCGTCTCGTGGTACCACCCCGCGATCGTCTACGACGGCCAGGTCTCGGCCTGCATCTCGGAGCCCAAGACGATGGAACTCGTGAAGGACGAGGCCCGGCGAGTCCGGGATCTGTGGGGGACGAAGGGCTACATGATGTCGCACGACGAGTTCCGGACGATGAACCAGGACGACGCGTGCGTCAAGCGGAACCTGGACGCGGGTGCGCTCCTTGCCGACAACGCCCGCGAGTGCGTGAAGCTGCTCTCCGGCTCGACGGTCTACGTCTGGAACGACATGTTCGACCCGTTCCACAACGCGGTTGACAAGTACTACCTCGTGCGCGGGGACCTCAAGGGGTCCTGGGAGGGGCTGTCGAAGGACGTCGTGATCGTCAACTGGCACTTCGGCGCGCGCGAGAAGTCGCTGCCGTTCTTCGCCGACCGCGGCCACCGGCAGGTGCTGGCCGGCTACTACGACGGCCCGGTCGAGCAGGTGAAGGAGTGGCTCAAGAGCGGCGCAAAGGTGAAGGGCGTGGTCGGCGTCATGTACACGACCTGGCAGGGCAACTACGACCACCTCGAGGCGTTTGCGAAGGCCTGCCGCGAGTAGATGTAACGAAATCGCCGCACGATTTCGTTACATCCCGCACAGCTTGAGGGTCAGCAGCGCCATCGCGGTGCCGTAGGTGCGGCCCAGCTCGTGCGAGTCCACCCAGCCGCCGTCGATCTCGGCGATCGAGAGCACGATCTCCTTCTGCTTCGCGAGCGCCGCCGCGTCGCCGACCGCGGAGGCCGCGAGCGCCCGGCCGTACTGGTCGTACCAGAAGAAAAAGCCGCCGTTGTGGTGGGCGTCGGCATGGTCGTCGTACTTCCGGACCTTCTCGAGAAGCGCGTGGTGCTTGAAGGAGGCCTCGAGCGCCGCCGCCACCGCCTCCTTCTTCGACTGGCCGGCGAGTAGGAGCGCGAATTCGCAGAAGGGCGCGCGCCCCGCGCCGCTCTCGGGCGGGTCCCCCTTGCCCGGGAAGTCATAGGAGAACATCCCGCGCTTGTCGCGCGTCGACTTGAGCGCGGCCACCCCCCGTGCGATCGCGCCGTCCGGCACGTCCGCGCCCGCCTTCTTCGCCTCGAGGAGCGCGTGGAGCGCCGTCGCCGTCACGAACGGGTTGTCGTACTCGTGGTACCACGTCCCCGACTGCTTCTGGAGGTCGCAGACCCGCTTGATCAGCATCGCGACCGTCTTCTTATCCCCCGTCTTTGCGAAGTAGAGCAGGCGGTAGGCGTAGGCCCAGGCGATCTCGTCCTTGTCCTTCATCGCGATCTTCGACTCGTCGCGCATGAACGTCTCGGCCTTCTCGAGCGCCCCTTTGACGTCCTCGGGCTTCCCCCACTCGCGGAGCGCCATCGCGGCCAGCGCGGTGCCGGCCATGTAAACGTTGGGCAGCGAGTCGTCGCCGCCGAAGTTGTAGTTCGAGTCGTCCCACGCGCCGCTCGCCCGCTGGGTCTGGAGGAGGTAGCGGACCGCGCGGGTCACGTCCATCGACTTCATGGGGAGGGTCGTGGTCGACGGCAGCCCCTCGAGCGACGCGGCCGGAAGCCGCTCGTAGATCTCGAAGCCGCGGACGAACGGGCCGTCGCGGGCGAGCTCCGCCGCCGCCTTCCACGCCCAGCGGCCCTCCTTGATCTTCCGCCACTCCGCGCGGCCCTCCTCGTCGCGGCCCGCGAGGTGGAGCGCGACGCCGTGGAAGTACCGCGCCTCGGGGCCCTCGAGTTTCTCGAAGAGCGACGGGTCGGGCTTCCCTTCGCGGATCGCGCGGCGCGCGGGGTCGAGCTCGATCTTCTTCTCCTCGACCTCGGCGCCCGACTTCTTCAGCACCTCGCGGAGGAGGTGGACGAACCACTCCTCGGAGAACATCGTGATCCGGTCGACCTTGTGGATCAGCTTCCCCTCGCCGTCGAGGAAGACGAGGCCCGGCTCGATGAACTCGAGGACCTGGACGCCGTACTTCTTGTGGAAGGCCGGGTCGCCGACCAGCCGGAGCGGCACGAAGCGGTCGCGGAGGAGCTCGACCACGCCCGGCATCATGAAGGGACCCGAGAGCATGTACTTCGCGAGGACCTTCTTCCGGTCCATCGGCGAGCCCTCGACGGTCGGGACCCACCACGCGACGGGCCGCTTGGTCTCCTTCGCCTTCGCCAGCGCGTCGGCCATCGACTCGAGCCACGGGATCTCGGTGCCGCACTGGGCGGCGACCCCCTGGAGCGGCTTGTCCGGGGTCTTTTTATCCTGGGCGAGGAGGAGGGCAAGAACCAGGAGCACCTTCATGACTCAGGATTATACGCGGGTCGCCGGGACGCGTCGAAGGATTCAGCCCATTGAAGACGTCCAGCTCGCGAAGACGCGATGGAGTTTGTTCTCCGGCAACGCGTTCATGGCGTGCTTCCTGAGGGTGCTCTGGTGCTCCACGGCTCTCCGGGCGCCGTTCGTGGTCTACAGCTCCGCGCGTGAGCATCGGCACTGATTTCAGCTCGGAGTTCAGCCGGCCAAAGTTTCGCTTTAAAGCGAAACTTTGGCCCCCCGGCCCTCCGTTCCGTTACCTCCAACTCTTGCACTCGTGGCCCGTACCTGCTAATGATTCTCCCCATATGAGCGACACCAGCGCCACCGCCCCCATGATCGTGGCCGAGCACCTGACCAAGGTGTACGGCGAGGTCAAGGCGCTCGACGATGTCTCGTTCTCCATCGCGGGCGGGCAGATCGTGGCGTTCCTCGGCCCCAACGGCGCGGGGAAGACCACCACGATGAAGATCCTCACCGGCTTCCTCGCGCCCACGAGCGGCACCGCGCGGGTCGCCGGGTTCGACGTCGCGGTCGACCGGCTCCGCGCGGCCGAGCGCCTGGGGTACCTTCCGGAGAACGGCCCGCTCTACCAGGACATGACGCCCGCGTCGCTCCTGCGATTCTTCGGCGACATGCGCGGCATGGACCCCGCGCGGCGGGACCAGCGGATCCAGGCCGTCAGCAAGCTTTGCGCCCTCGGGAGCGTGCTCGACAAGCCGATCTACAAGCTCTCGAAGGGATACCGGCAGCGCTGCGGGATGGCCCAGGCGCTCCTCCACGAGCCCGACGTCCTCATCATGGACGAGCCCACGAGCGGCCTCGACCCCAACCAGATCCGCGAGGTCCGCGGCACGATCCGGGAGCTCGGGAAATCCAGGACCATCCTCCTGTCCACCCACATCCTCCAGGAGGTTGAGGCCGTGGCCGACCGCGTCCTCTTCATCCACGCGGGGAGGATCGTCTTCGACGGGACTCCGAAGGAGATGAACGCGAAGGGCGCCTCGCTCGACGCGGTCTTTCACCAGCTGACGGGAGCCGCGCCATGATGCGCCACCACGTCGTCTCCGCCGTCCTCCGCCGCAACTTCGGCGGCTACTTCCGGTCGCCCACGGGCTACGTCTTCATCGCCGTCTTCATCCTCCTCTCCGCGGTGATGGCCTTCTGGCCCGACGCCTTCTGGGTCAACAACCTCGACAACCTGGACGTCCTCAACCGCTTCTTCCCGTACCTCCTCATCTTCTTCGTCCCCGCCGTCGCGATGAGCACGTGGGCCGAGGAGCGCAAGCAGGGGACCGACGAGCTTCTCCTCACGCTCCCCGCGACCGACCTCGAACTCGTGCTGGGGAAGTACCTGGCCGCGGTCGGGATCTACTCGGTCTCGCTCCTCTTCTCGTTCACCTACATCTTCGTCCTCATCTACCTGGGCTCGCCCGATTACGGCGTGATCCTCGGGACCTACGTGGGCTACTTCTTCCTCGGCGCCGCCCTCCTTTCGGTCGCCATGTTCGCGTCGCTCCTGACGTCGAGCACGACCGTCGCGTTCATCCTGGGCGCGCTCTTCTGCGTGGTGCCGGTCTTCCTGGGCGACGCGGGATCGGTCATCCCCTGGCAGCGGGGGGCCGGATGGCTCGAGGGCCTGCGCCTGGACGAGGCCTTCGCCGAGTTCACCTCGGGCGTCCTTTCGCTCCGGTCGATCGTCTACTTCGTCTCGCTGACCGTCCTGATGCTGTACGCCAACCTCATCCTCCTCTCCGGCCGCCACACGCAGCACCCGGACCTCTGGCTCCACCGCGCCGCGCGCGCGGTCTCGATCTTCGTGCTCGCCGTCAGCCTGGGAGCCCTCATGGGCCGCGCCAGCGCGCGGATCGACGTCACCCAGGAGCGCCTCCATTCGCTCGCGCCTGCCACCCGCGACGTCATCCACCGCCTCGACTCCTCGCGGCCCGTCGTCGTCCAGGCCTTCCTCAGCCCGGTGGTCCCCACCGAGTACGTCGAGACCCGGACCACGCTCCTCGCGCTCCTCCGCGACATGGCGTCGATGAGCGGCGGCACCCTCCAGCTCCAGGTCGTCGACACCGAGCCCGCCTCCGTCCAGGCGCGCGAGGCGGACGAGCGCTTCGGCATCAAGGAGCGCCCGATCCGCATCGTCGACGAGGGGGAGAACGCGGGCGAGGAGATCTTCATGGGCGTGGCCTTCACCTGCGCCGGCGAGGAGGTCGTGATCCCCTTCATCGAGGCGGGCACCCCCATCGAGTACGAGCTGACCCGCTCAATCGGGACCGTCTCGGGCCTCAAGCGCCGGAAGGTGGGCGTCGCCTCGACCGACGCGAAGATGTTCGGCGGCTTCGACTTCCAGGCCATGAGCTCGCAGGGCGAGTGGCGGATCGTCGCCGAACTCCGGAAGCAGTACGACGTCGTCCAGGTCTCGGTCGACCAGCCGGTGACCGACGCGCTCGACTGCCTGATCGTCGGCATGCCCTCGTCGCTCAACCAGCCGCAGATGGACAACCTGCTTGCGTACCTCCGGCAGGGGCACGCGGCCCTCCTCTTCGACGACCCGTGGCCCGAGTTCAGCCGGGGCTCGCTCGCGCCCGACGCCCCCAAGGCGGGCGGGGGACGCGGCAACATGTTCGGCGGTCCGCCCCCCGGCGAGCCCAAGGGCGACCTCTACCGCTTCATGGACGGGATCGGTCTCCGGTGGCCCTCCGAGGCGATCGTGGGCGACCACTGGAACCCCCACCGCCGCCTTCAGCATCTTCCCAACGAGGTCGTCTTCGTCGGGCCGGGGAGCGGGAATCTCGAGTCGTTCAACCCGAAGGACCCGATCGGCGCGAAGCTCCAGGAGATGGCCTTCATCTTCCCCGGCCACGTCGAACCGAGGACCGACCTCGCGAACATCGCGTTCACGCCGCTCCTCTCCGCGAGCCTCCAGGGCGCCACGCTCCCGCGCTCGCAGGTGATCCAGCGCAGCCCCTTCGGGAACGGCTACTCCCTCAACCCCCGCCGGAACTACTTCCCCGGCGGGAAGGCGCTCACCCTCGCCGCGCGCGTCGAGGGGACCTTCCCCCCGGCCGCCCACATCCCCGGCACCGCCGCCGAGAAGCCGGCGAAGGTGAAGCTCGTCTTCGTCGCCGATCTCGACTGCATCTCCGACATGTTCTTCGACCTCCGGAACTCCAAGGACTTCGCGTTCGACAACGTCACGTTCGTCCTGAACTCCGTGGACTCCCTCGTCGGCGACGAGTCGTACATCGAGCTCCGCAAGCGCCGCGCGAAGCTTCGCACGCTCACCGCCGTCGAGGCGCTCGACAAGAAGCACGTCCAGAAGGCGGCCGACGACGAGAAGAAAGCCGAGGACGACGCCAAGAAGGAGCTCGACGACGCGAAGAAGCGGCTCGACGACGCGGTCGAGGAGATCAAGAAGCGGACCGACGTCGACCTCTCGACCAAGCAGAACATGGTCGCGGAGGTCGAGGAGCAGGAGAAGCGCCGCTACGAGATGAAGGAGAAGGAGATCAACGACAAGAAAAAGATGGCCATCAAGCGGAGCGAGACCGACAAGAGGGAGGCGGAGAAGCTGATCCGCAAGAGGATCAAGATCCTGGCCGTCCTCCTCCCGCCCATCCCGGCCATCCTCGTCGCCCTCATCATCTTCGTCCAGTGGATCGTGCAGCCGAAGAGGACCGTATGAACGACCTGAAGAAGACGCTCACCCTGGCCGGCGCCGCGATCCTCCTGGCCGTCCTGGCGCTGGTCACGTCCCCCCGGAGCCCGCAGGCCGCGGTCGTCTCCGACCAGGGCAAGCCCTTCTACCCCGAGTTCACCAACGGCCTCAAGGCGATGTCGCTCGAGGTGAGCGAGTACGACGAGAAGAAGGCGAAGGCCAACATCTTCAAGGTCGCGATGGCCGGCGGGCGCTGGTGCATCCCGTCCCACTTCGACTACCCGGCCGACGCGGAGAAGAAGCTCGGCAAGGTCGCCGCGTCGATGGTCGACCTCCGGAAGGAGACGTTCCGCTCCGACCGGCTGGAGGACCACGAGGCCCTGGGCGTCCTCGACCCGCTCGACCTGAATGTCGGCGCCGCGGGCCGCGGCCGGCGGGTGATCCTGAAGGACCAGAACGGCCTCGTCCTCGCCGACTACATCTTCGGCAAGGAGACCAAGGAGGGCTCGGGCGTCCGCTACGTCCGCGTCCCCGGCCAGAAGAAGACCTACACGGCGCACGTCAAGCTGGAGTTCTCGACGAAGTTCGAGGACTGGATCGAGACGGACCTGCTCAAGGTCACGCAGCCGTCGGTCCGCAAGGTGACGATCGACAACTACTCGGTCGACATCGACAAAGGGGAGATCAAGAACCGGGCGACTTACTTCCTCTCGCGCGACGAGTCCGCCGGCCCCTGGAAGGTGAGCGCGGTGAAGGAGGGGGAGGAGCCGCACACGGAGAACATCAGCGGGATGCTGGCGGCGATCGGCGACCTGAAGATCATCGGGGTCCGCCCCAAGCCGGCGGTGCTCGTCAAGCAGCTGCGCGCGGCGGGCGACTTCCGGCTCAAGGGGAACTCGGTGACGCGCGAGCAGGTGGAGTCGCTCCGGGCGCTCCAGGCCTGCGGCTATTACATGGTGCCGTTCGGCAACGGCGAGATCCACATGCTCTCGAATGACGGGGAGCTCCAGGTCTCCTGCGAGGACGGCGTGGCCTACACCCTCCGGTTCGGCGACGTGATCGTGGGGGAGGGCGACGCGATCTCGGCCGGGAGCGAGGGCGACAAGAAGCCGCCGGGCCCGAAGGACGAGAAGAAAGACGAGAAGAAGGACGAGAAAAAAGTCGGGACGGAGGGGCGGTTCCTCTTCGTGACGGTCGCCTTCGACGACTCGATCGTCGCGCCGCTCGCCCCGGAGCCCGCGGCGCCGCCCGGCTACAAGCCCGACGAGAAGAAGGAAGACAAGAAGGACGAAAAAAAGGACGACAAGGCGGAGAAGAAGGACGACCCGCCCGAGGTCGTGAAGTACAAGAAGGACAAGGAGGAGTGGGACCGGAAGAAGACCGACCGCGAGAAGAAGCTGGCGGACGGCAAGAAGCGGGCCGGCGACCTGACGAACCGGTTCGCCGACTGGTACTACGTGATCTCCGGCGAGACGTTCAAGAAGCTGCGCAAGGACCTGAAGGATCTCGTCAAGCCCAAGGAAGTCAAGAAGGACGAGAAGAAGGAAGACGAACACAAGCACGACGAGAAGAAGGAAGGCGACAAGAAGCCCGACGAGCCCAAGAAGCCTGAGGATAAAAAGCCCGAGGATAAGAAGCCGGAAGAGAAGAAGGACGGCGAGAAGAAGCCCGAAGAGAAGAGGTCAGAAGATAAGAAGCCTGAAGACAAGAAACCCGAAGAGAAAAAGCCGGACGAGAAGAAACCCGACTCGCCCAAGCCGGAGGGGAAGAAGCCCTAGAAATCTCTTCTCCGTGCCTCTGTGGTCTTCTTTCTTATTTCCCCTTGAGCCACTTCTCCCAGAACTCCTCCGCCTCCGTAACCGGCACCATCCGGATCCGGTCGCGCTCGAGGATGATCCCGTAGTTCGAAGGGAAACCCCACTCCAGTGCTTCGAGGGCCGTCTTCTCGCCCTGGTACCACAGGTCTCCCCGCTTTTCGTAGCCGAGGCTCCTGGGGATCTCCACCGTCATCCCCGCGGAGCCGGCCATCCGCTCGAGGATCGCCTGCATGGATCCGGTCATCCCTTTTGACTTCACGGCCTGCAGGCGCTTCCATGCCTCGGGCTGGCGGAGCGCGTTGAGGGAAGTCAGGCCCGTCCGTTCGCGGACCAGGACCGCCGCCCCCTCCCGGAAGCCGCGCCGGCAGAGCCTCTCCGCGGTCGAGCGCCTCACCCACAGGTCGGAGTCGTCGAGCAGCCGCAGGACCTCCGGCGTCGGTGCGAGCGCGTCGAGCGCTCCGAGGGTTTCGACGGCGAACCGGCGCAGGCGGTGGTTCGGAGACTCCAGGAGGCGCGCGATTTCCGGCACCGCCTCCTTCGCCCCCATCTCTCCGAGCGCCTCGAGACAATCGACCGCGACGCGCAGGGTGTCGCCGCGCAGCCGGCGCACCAGCTCCGGGACCGCCTCCTTCGCCTTCATCGCCGAGAGCGCGGAGATCGCGCGGCTGCGTTCGTAGCGGTCCTCCGCGTCGAGAAAGGCCGTGATCTCCGGGATCGCCTCCCGGACGTCCAGCCGCGCGAGCGCAGAGAGAGCCTCCCGGCGCACGATCCCGAAAGGGTCCCCGAGGAGCGCGCGGAGTTCCGTCGCCGCCTCCTTCGCGCCGAGCGCGGCCAGCGCCTGCACGGCGCCCGCGCGCGGGTAGGGGCGCGGATCCTTGAGCAGCTTGCGGAGCGACGGGATCGTCTCCCGCGCCTCGAGGAGCGCCAGCGCCTCCGCGGTCGCGTCCCGGTCCCTCCCCATCTCCGCCATGTGGCGTACGATCTCGGGCGCCGATCCGCGGTCTCGGAACGCGACCAGCGCTTCGAGGACCGAGGTGTGCGAGGGCCCCACCCTGAGCTCCGCGATTTCCGCGGCAACCTCGCGGGCGTCCAATTCGACGAGAGCCGCGATCGCCGTCTCCTGCGCAATTGACGACGGGCTCCGCAGGAACCGGGCGATTCGCGGCACCGCCTCCTTCGCGCCCAGCCGTCCCAGCGCCACGATCGTGCGGAGCCGCACCTCGTGTTCCTCGTCCTCGAGGAGCGGCAGGAGCGAGGGGATCTCCCCCTTCGCGCCGAGGTCCGCGAGCGCGTCGACGGCGCGGGATCGTACGACGCCGCTCGTGTCGTCGAGCAGGCCTCGAAGGAACGGGATCGCGTCCTTCCCCAGGAGGGCGCCGAGCGAGTCGACCGCCTCCCATCGGCCGGTCAGCCCGTCCTTGAAGACCTGGAGCACCTCCTCCTTCGCTCCCCGCCTGGCCAGCGCATCGATGGCGGAAAGCTGGGTCGCGTAGTTCCCCCCGTGGGCGGTCTTCACCAGCTCGGCGACGGTCGGTCCCGGAGTCTCCACCGCGCCGATCTCCTCCAGCGCGCGGATCGCCGCGGTCCGGAGGGCCGGGTCCTTGTCCGCGGCCCGCGCCTGGAGCGCGGGGATCGCCTCGCGCGCCTTAATCTGGACGATCGCCTCCATCGCCTCGACCTGGATCTCTTTCCGCGGGTCGTCGAGCCGCTTGAGGAATCGCGCGACCGTCCCTTCGGGCCGCAGCACCCCGATCGACCCGCCGGCCGCCCGGCGCACCTCCGGGTCCGGGTCCTCGAGGAGCTTGACCAGGTCGGGCGCCGCCTCCCGACTCCCGGAAAGACGCTTCGCGGCCTCCTTCCGGACGCCGGCATCCTTGTCCGACAGCAGCTTCCGGAGAGCCACGTCCCCCTCGGGGGCGTCGAGTCCGGCGAGGGCCCACGCCGACGCCAGGCGGACGCGGGGGTCCCCGCTCTCGCACGCCCGGACGAGGAAGGGGATCGCCCGCAACTCATTCAGGTGCGCGAGTTCGCCCGCCGCTTCGGGAACTTCCGGAAGGACGGCGGCCAGGTCCTTCCAGGCCTCCCGGCCGCCCAGCCGTCCCACGGCGCTCACGGCGGCGTCGCGCACCCGGGAGTCGTTGTCCTTCAGGAGGCGCCGGAGGGCGGGGAGGCTTCCGCGGGCCTCGAGGTGCTCCAGGCCCCAGACCGCCTCGGTGCGCACGACGGGCTCCGCATCGTCGAGCATCCCGGCCAGGGTGGGGATGGCCGCGCGCGACTCGGTCCACTTGAGCGCCCGGGCGACCGCGAGCCGCCCGTATTTTTCTTCCGACCGGAGGAGCGCGGCGAGCGCGGGGATCGCCTCCGGGGCCTCGAGGGTCCCGAGCGTCCTCACCACGTCGTGACGGAGGGAGTCGTTCTTCTCGGCGAGCAGCGGGAGGAGGTCGGCGACGGTCTCCTTGGCCAGGAGCTGGCCGACGACGGCGACCGCCGCCCACCGCACCCGTTCCGACGGGTCCTTGAGGAATCGGGCGAGGGGGAGCGAGCCGCTCCGGGTTCGGATTCCCCCGAGCACCCGGAGCGCGTCCGACCGCACGTTCTCGTCGGGGTCCTCGAGGAGCCGCACGAGGTCGCCTCCCGGGTCGGTGTCTTCCAGGGAGCCCATCGATTGCACGGCCGCGCAGCGGACGCCCACGTCCCCGTCCTTGAACCGCTTCCGGAGGGCGGGGAGGGAGCCGACGGCGTGGAGCTTTTCCAGGAGCCGGATCGTGTCGATGCGCACGCCCGGGTTGGGGTCTTCCAGGAATTTCTCGATGTCGGGGATGAGGTTCCGGGCGTGGAGATCGACAAGCGCGTCGAGGGCGCATCGGCGGCCGCCCGGCCCGGCTCCGCCCAGGAGGGCGAGGAGGGCCGGGGCGCTCCCCCGGGCTCCGATCTCGCCCAGCGCTCGGCCCGCGAACTCGCGGACGGAGGCATCGGGGTCGGCCAGGAGTCGCCGGAGGACCGGCTCGGCCGACCGGAGGTGGAAGTGGACGGCGACGAAGCAGACGGCCTGTTTCTCCTCGGGGAGGGAGGCGCCGCGGGCGGCGGGGGCGACGAGGGCCTCGAGGTCCCGGGCCTCCAGTCCGGGGATGGGCCGCTCGCCCGTGTTCCGATCCATGATGAGAGCCAGGAGTGCGGCGTGGGCGGGGTCGCCGCCGGCGGCGAGTCGCTCGTCGATACCGGGGAAGATCTGCCGGAGGTTGGGAGTCAGGCGGTCGCGGAGGTCAAGGAGGCGGAGGAGGAAGCGCGCGCGGTCGGCGACCTCGGGGTCGGGGTCCTTCGCGGCTTTTTCGAGCTCGGGCGCGGCGCTCTTTCCGAGGGCCTTGAGTTTCTGGGCGGCCTCGTCGCGCGCCTCGACGGTGTCGGAGCGGAGCTTTTCGACGAGCTCGCGGGCGGAGTCGTCCTGAGACGCAAGAGCAAGGAGGAGGAGGATCGCGGCCACAGCCTAATTATGCCACCAGGGTCCGGTCCCATCAGGATGATCCTGCGACGCCGGAAGGTATACACGAGGTAGACTCCATTCCATGAGGATCGAAACGACGTCATGATCGGACGACGCCTCCGACTTCTCCCGCTCGTGCTGGGGCTCGCCCTCCTCGGCGGATGTGGAACGATCATCGACATCTCCTCGAAGCAGCGGGTCTACGGCGGAGTGCAGTCGGATGTCGGGTTCATTGCAGACCCCAGAATGCCCAACGACAAGGGGGGCTCGAGCTACTGGGGATTCTGGCCCGTCGGGTTGCTCTGCCTCTTCGATCTTCCCCTGAGCCTGGGGCTCGACACGGTCCTGCTCCCCGTGACGTTCACCCTGTGGATCGCGCGCCCATGAATTCGACACCCCCGAAGAAGCGCCGGATCTCCACCTGGCTCGGCCTTCTCTTGATCCTGGCCGCGTTCGTCTTGGCGAGTGCGGCGGGCCTGCTGATCGAGCGGCTGCTGGCCCCCCGCCTGATGTAGCTCGCCCGGCTCAAACGCACTTGTTCTTCTTGTTCGACCACTCCAGCTGCACCGTGTAGCCCGCGACCTTCTTGAAGTTCCAGGCGCAGATGTCGCCGATCTCGCCGTTGACGCCGTCGTACCAGCCCGAGCCCGGGACCGGGTCGGTGATCGCCTCGCAGAGCTCGTGCGAGCTCGTCCCCGTCAGCGCGTCGAACGCCTTCATTCCGCCCAGGCAGCCCGAGCAGGTCGGGTAGGGCATCACCGCGTAGTAGACGCTGCCCGTGTGGTCGTGGTAGCCGCAGTAGTTCTGGCACGACTTGCTGCCGCCCATGATCGAGATGATGCCGGGATCGAGGTAGATGAAGTAGAGCGTGTTCTTCGTGTTCTTGGGCACCGTCCCGGCGGCGATCCAGCTCTTGAGCCGCGTCCGGATGACCGAGTCGGTGATGCTCCCGACGGGCGCCTGGGCGGTGATGACTTTCGTGCCGATGTACGCCCCGTGGCCGATCGCCTTGCCCGGGACGCTGTACTCGCCGAGCTGGTCGATCAGCGGGCTCACGAGGATGGCTTGGTAGAACGCGTTCAGCTTGCCCATCAGGTGCGTGCCCGAGGCCGACGACCATTTCGTGCCCCAGAAGATCGTGTACACCTGGACGTGCGTCAGCAGCGGGCCGCCGTTGTAGTCCAGGTGCGCGCTGGCCGGGGCGGGATGGGGGTGGCCGTCGAAGAGGTCGCGTTCCTTCTCCTTGCGCTTGGAGCGGGCGAGCTCGTCGAACGTGACGGACGGCTTGGGATGGTGGAGCGGCACGGTGCGGATGTGCTCTCCGGGCGCGAAGGTGGTCTTGGCCATGGGTCCTCTCCTCTCATTTCAAAAGGGAATGCGGGAAGGTGGGGCGGGTATGACCGACGCGGGGGGGTCCATGGCCTTTCCCTTCTCCTGGACACCCCGGTCGCCCGATCACGATAACCTTGCCGCGGGAAGGGTGCAACGAATCCACAACCTTCCACGGAGGATATCGCTTGGAAGCTCTTCCCCTTTCACGCTCCCCGTGTTTTTTTTTGAAATTCGCGCTCCATGCTTTTCCCCTGTCGAGTTCTCGGGGGGATCCCGCACTACTGGGGTGGAGGGGAAGAGAAGGGCTTTATTTCTATATTGAAATAGGGTATGGTAAGCACTCGAGCGGTTGCGGCGGCGAGGGCCCTGGGGGCGGGAAAGCCCTTGGGCACGGCTCACCTCGTGGTCTTCGTCCCGACCACCGACCGGCGCGGGCGGAAGCTGGGAATCTCATGGGTCAGGCCGACCCTGCGAATTCTGGGGCGGCTGTTTCGGGGGGCGACCGCCTATCCGCAGGGGCTGGGGGTCTGGCGGGACGATGATTCCGGGGGGAACCTGGTGTTCGACCAGACCACGATCGTGTTCAGCTACGTGGCTCCTCTCGATCTGAACCCCGCAGCGCTGGCGGAATTCAGGGGCTTCCTCCACCGGATGGGGCGGGAGGCGGGCCAGGGCGAGATCGGGCTGGTCCTGGACGGGAACTATATCGCCATCACGGAGTATGACGCGTGAGAAAACGCCAGGTGGAGCGGGTCGCCCGGGCGTTGGGGGCGAGCCGGATTGTGCCCCTGGGCCGGTTTGAAGGGACGCCTCTGGGGATGATGGCGCTCGCCGAGTGCGTCCGGCGGCTCCGCTCGACGGGCCCTCACGGGACGGGAAGGCCCTCCAATCCCGAGGCCACGCTGCCACGGATTGTGAAGTTCCGGACCGCCACCTGGAGACGGCTCTGCCGTCTGGCCGAGGAGCAGGCCCGCCTCACGGGCCGCCGGGTCAGTCCGGCGCAGATCGCCTCGATGCTCATCGAGGCCGGGGTTGCGAAGCCGCTGCGCCGTCGAAGGGTCCAGTAACCCTTTCGGCACCCCCTCTGCGTCGCGAATGCCGGAACCCGGAGTTAGCGCACGGTTCGCCGGGAAGAAGTGGTCGTCCGGGTGATGACCACACGGCGCGGTTTGCCACCGGACAATAGGTCACCCGGAAGGGTCCGGACCACCCGTTTGACCGAGCGCCTGATTTGAATGATTCTCTTCATGGGAGATCTCCCTCAATCCTGAAGAAACTCCGAACACGGCCATGTACGCCGTCGGACGACGGCCGTTACCGTGACCGTTGGAATCCGTTCTGTTGAGTCATCCGTCCCCCGACATCGCGCCACTTTACTCACCCAAATTCGCAATCCGTGCATTTTCCCTGTCGAGTTTTCGGGGGGGTCCCGCACTACTGGGGTGGAGGGAGAAAAGGGATGGATCGCG
>JBGPCZ010000064.1:0-30032 GCA_041482015.1 Planctomycetota bacterium
CGGGCGGGGCGTCGACGTAGAGCAGCCGCCCCTTGGTGTCCGACCGGTTGAGCCACCAGTTGTAGCTGTAGTACCCCGGCCCCACCTTCGTGATGTTCTTCGTGCCGCCCAGCGTCCGCTGGCCCGGGATCATCTCGCCGTCCTTCCCCTCCGTGAGCGGCATCTCGGCCGCGATCGGCGTCGAGATGGACAGGTACATCAGCGGCGCATCGACGACCTGCTTCTCCCCCCACCGGCCGCCCCGCAGCGCGAGCAGGCCGAACCGCGCGAAGTCGCGGACGGAAATCGCGAGCCGCCCCGGCCGATCCTTCGAGCCGAAGGCATCAAACGTGACCTTGTCCTGGAACTGCAGCACATCGCCCAGCTTCCTCTTGAGCACGGCCGTGCCGTCCTCCTTGTAGACCTTCTGCATCAGCGTATCGTAGTAGAGGGCGAGCGCGTAGTCGTTGTACGAGTAGGCCGCCCCCGGCTCCTCGGCCAGGCCGTAACCCGAGGTCTGCGACGCGACGTGCCGCCACGTGATCCCCGCGTTCTTCCCCGTGAGGCGCGGTTCGACCTCGGAGAGCTTGTCCTCCACCCCTTTGAGCATCCCGTCCTGCACCGCGAGCAGCATGAGCGTGCTGATCACCGGCTTGACGGCCGACGCGACGTCGCCGCTCCTGGAGACGTCGCCCCACGAGTAGACGAGGAACCCCTTATGAACCACGCAGCCGCGGCCGCCGACGTGGTCGCGCAGCGCGTCGAGCTTCGCGAGGACGAGCCCGGCCTGCTCCGGCGTCTTCTCCTCCCACGTCGCGCCGGGGACGGCCTGGAGGAACAGGAAGAGCGCGATCACCGGCGCACGACCTGGTCGTAGAGCGCGCGCTGGCGGGCGAGCGCCTTGACGTACTTCACATGGCGCTCCCGGTCCGGCTCGACGGCCGGGCCGACCGTGGCCGGCAGGTCCTCCAGGCGTTTGATGACCCCGAGCGCCTCGAGGGCGAGGAGCGCGACGCCGCGCGAGGACGCCTCGGGTTCCGCCGAGGGGACGATCGGCCGGCCGATCGCGTCGGCCAGCATCTGGGTCCACGCGCGCGACTTGAGAAGCGCGCCGCCGGAGGCGACGATCTCGCGCGCCGCGGGCATGAGTTCGTAGATCAGCGCGAAGCGGAGCGCCACCGCTTCCATCCCCGCGCGCAGGATCTCGACGGGCGTCGAGGCGAGATGGAGCCCCGAGATCGCCGCCCTCGCGTGGGCCGCCCAGCCCGTGCTCCGCTCGCCCGCGAGGAACGGGAGGAACGTGAGGCCGTGCGAGTCCGGCTCCTTCGCCGCCAGCTCGCGTTCGACCTCCTCGGGCGATCCCAGACGCAGCGTGTTCCGGCACCACTCGACGAGGTTTCCGCCGTCGTTGAGCGCGCCACCGAGGACGACGCGGCGGCGGTCGGCGCGGTAGCACCAGAGACCCCACGGGATCTCGACGCGATCCGTCTCGTAGGCGACCCGCATCGCGCCCGACGTGCCGATCATCAGGCCGATCCGCTCCTGCGTGGAGCAGCCGCTCCCGATGTTGTTGCACGCGCCGTCGCCCACGGGCGGCATCCACGGGATGTCCTTGAGCGCGGGCCAGCGCTTCCCATAAGGGTCGCGCAGGCCGCGAAAGAAGTCCTTCGTATCGCCGAGCGGCGGAAGCTGATCCTCGCGGAGGCCCACGCTGCGGAGCGTCTCCGCGTCGTAGCGGCAGGCGTGGATGTCGAGCAGCCCCGTGCCGGAGGCCATCGAGACCGTGGCGAGGGCCCGGCCGAAGAGGCGCTCGTAGACCCACTCGCCGAACGACCTCCAGCGCGGCGCCTTCGCCGGCCCCAGCCAGAGATACTTCGCCGGGTGGAAGAGCGGGTGGAAGAACGCGCCCGTCCGCGCGTGGTAGGTCTTTTCATCCATCCGCTGGCGGAGGATCGCGGCGAACGGCTCGGCCCGCATGTCGCCCCACGTGTAGACCGGCGTGAGCGGCGCGCCCTCCGGGTCCGCGCCCATGAGGCTGTGCCAGAAGGTGCAACAGGCGACCGCCGCAATCTTCGCCCCCCCCGCCTTCGCGAGGACCTCGTCGATCGCCTCTTCGAGCAACCCCAGGAGAAAGGGCGCATCGCCCTCGACGCCGCCGTCGGGGGTCGTCCGCATGGCGTAGGGCCGTTTGGCCACCATTCCCGGTACGGACCGGGCCTGGTCGTCGAAGAGCCCCGCGCGCGCCGACGAGGTGCCGACGTCGAGGGCGAGGATGAGGTCAGAGGGCATGGATCACGTCGCCGCGGACGAGCGTCTTGCGGACCTCGAGGCGCGGCCTCGTCTCCAAAAGGACGATGTCCGCGTCCTTGCCGACATCGAGAGAGCCCTTGCGGTCGTCGACGCGCGCGATCGCGGCGGGGATCAGGCTCGCACGCCGGACGGCGGCCTCGAGCGATAGGCCCATCACCTCGACGGCGTTGCGGACGAGGTCGATCATGCGGGCGGTCGAGCTCGCGAAGCCGGTGTTCTCAACGTTCCGCGCGACGCCCTTCTCGACGATCGCGGGCGTGCCGCGCGACGAGCCGAAAAGATACGTTCCGTCGGGCATCCCGGCGCCGCGCATCGCGTCGGTGACGAAGCAGACGGTGCGCTCGGCCTTGGCCTTCATCGCGAGCAGCATGAGGTCGGGCGAGACGTGCTTGAGGTCGGCGATGAGCTCGGTCGCGAGGCGGTCGTCGAGGAGCGTGGTCTCGAGCATCCCCGGGATGCGGAAGGGGCCGTCACGGACGATCGTCGACATCGCGCAGTAGAGGTGCGTAATGAGCGTCATCCCGTTCCCGATGGCGCGGCGCGTGTCCTCGAGGGTCGCGTCGCTGTGGCCGCCGGAGAGGATGATCCCGGCGCGCGCGGCCTCGTGGATGAAGTCCTGGACGCCGGGGACCTCGGGCGCGAGGGTGATCCGCTTGATGATGTTGGCGCGGTCGAGGAACTGACGGTTCTCCGCCTTGGACGGCTCGCGGACGAAGCCGGGGTCGTGGCAGCCGTGCTTCTTGAGCGCCATGTACGGGCCTTCGACGTGGACGCCGAGGATGTCGACGCCTCCGATCCGCTGGTCGCGGCACCGCGCGGCCATGTCGACGCAGGCAAAGATCGCCCCGGGCGACTCGGTCGCGGTCGAGGGGAGGTAGCTCGTGGTGCCGCCGGCGGCGTGGTACTCGCCGGAGATCCGGAACGCCTCCTCGGTGGCGTCCATGAAGTCGCTGCCGCGCCCGCCGTGGACGTGGAGGTCGACGAACCCCGGGACGGCGGTGAGCCCCTGCCCGTCGATCTTCCGGACGCCTTCTGGAATCGGCGACCCCTGCGGGCGGATCGCCTCGATCTTCCCATCGGCAATGTGGATATCGACCTCGCTGGCATCGCGGGTCGTGCGCACGCGGGAGAGTACGGTCTTCATCGGAGGAATCATTGTAGCGCGGGGAAAATACAACTGTTCGATTTTCCCCGCCGTTGCTTTACTACATGGGCGTGGAAAAAGACCCGGACTTCGAACGACGCGTCATCTCGAAGATCACCTGGCGACTCCTTCCGTTCATGTGCCTCTGCTACTTCGTCGCGTTCATCGACCGGACCAATCTCGGGTCGGCCAAGCTGCAAATGACGCAGTTCGACGACAAGGTCTACAGCCTCGCGGCCGGCATCTTTTTCCTCGGTTACTTCCTCTTCGAGGTCCCCAGCAACATCATCCTGGAGAAAGTGGGCGCGAGGATCTGGATCGCCCGGATCATGATCCTCTGGGGCATCATCACCTCCCTAACGATGTTCGTGGACAAATCCCCCGCTCGTTTCTACGGGGCCCGCTTTCTGCTCGGCATCGGCGAGGCTGGATTCTTTCCGGGGATGATCCTCTACCTCACCTACTGGTTTCCCACAAAATACCGCACGCGCACCGTGGCGCTCTTCATGACCGCGGCGGCCCTCTCCTCCGTCATCGGCAACCCGCTCTCCGGCTTCATCATGAAACGAATGGCGGGGATGGGCGGCCTGGCCGGGTGGCAGTGGCTCTTCGTCCTGGAGGGCCTCCCGGCCTCCCTCCTCGGCATCGTGGTCCTCTTCTATCTCAAGAACGGACCCGCCGAGGCGACCTGGCTGACCGAGGACGAGCGGCTCTGGCTCAAGGACCGGCTGGTCCATGAGCGCAGCGAGCGCGAGGTGCACCACCGAATGACGCTGGGGCAAGCGCTGATGAATCCCATGGTCCTGCTTTTGAGCCTGCTCTATTTCACCAATGTCGTGGGCGGCTACGGCCTTGAGTTCTTCCTTCCGACGATCATCAAGCAACGGACGGGCTGGACGGACGAAGAGCACATCACGCTCCTCTCGGCCATCCCGTCCTTGTGCGCGGCGATCACGATGGTCCTCGTGGGGCGCCACTCGGACAAGACCGGTGAGCGGCGTCTCCACGTGGGCGCCTCCATGGCCATGGCCGCCACGGGGCTCCTCATCGTCGCCCTGGCCAAGGGTCCGGTCATGACCCTCGTGGGGATGTGCATGGCGGTCTCGGGACGGTGGAGCTGCACGTCCACCTTCTGGGGCCTGCCGACCGCGTTCCTGAGCGGGACCGCGGCGGCGGGAGGCATCGCCCTGATCAACTCGCTCGGCAATCTCGGGGGTTACGCCGGGCCCACGATCATGGGGCACCTGAAGGATCCCTCGGGATCGTACACGAAGGGTCTGCTCACGCTTGCAGGGTTCTTCATGGCGGGCGCGATCCTCGCATGCAGCCTCCGGATCCGGAGGGCGGTCGCGACGGCGTAGGGATTGGGCTACCGGAGTTTCTGCAGTTGCGGAGCGGTCGATCCCCGCGCCCCGTAGTAGAAGAATTCCAAGGGCACGTCCGCTCGGATGGGTTCCGGAGCTCCTCCAACCTCGGCCTCAAGACTACCGCTCATGAGAACGAACTGGTGGATCCCTTCGGGAGTTGGGTTTGGGCTTTGGGATTTTGGATTTCATTGGGATTTGGAGGTTGGGATTTTAAGGCTGGGCGTTCGCCCTACCCCGGCACCATCCGCAGCGCCGTCTGGTAGTTCATCGTCCGGCTGACCACGTCCTCGAGGCGGCCCGCCGCCTCCTGCCGGTAGCGGCTCCCGTCGGTCAGCCAGAGCTGCGCGCGGTCGCGGCCGCGCGGCGAGGCGATGATGAAGCCGAGCGCCATCTCCATCGTCTCCTTCCCAAACGTGCCGATCGGGAGCGCGGCCAGGTACGCGCGGAGCTCGCGCACGAACTTGCCGTGCTGCGCCCGGACCTTGAGCAGCCGCTCGAAGAGCTGCATCGCGCCGTCGACGAACGGCTGCTGCTCGCCGGCCTGCTTCTGGGCGAGGAGCTTCTCGAGCTGGCTGCGCGTCAGTTCCGCCTCGAGCATCACCAGGCAGAAGACCTCCCACACCTCGATCTCCTGGTGCGTCTCCTCGAAGATCTTGCGGCACTGGTCGACGCGACGCACGTCCTCGAGGATGTCGGGGTTCACCCCGCGCGGCAGGATGAGCGTCACCGGCGAGACCGACTCCGACGGTCGCAGCGCCGGCTTGTGCTCGACCGGCCTGGGCGCGGGGGGAGACGGGGGCGTGGGCGGCGCGACGGGGGCCGCCACGGCGGCGTGCGCGGAGGGGAGAAGAGGGCCGGCCAGCGGAGGCTCGACCAGCTGGAAGCGCGGCTGGAGCTGCGGCCTCGACTCCTTGTCGAGCGGGCTGGACGGCGGCGGGGGCACGGGCTTCCATTCGCGGAGTGCCTTGCGATACCCCTCGACGATCCCCGAGATCGCCTTGATCTTGCCCGCCGCGTCTGCCGCCTGGCCGGGCGGGTCTGCGATCCACCGCGCCACCGCCTCGCGGCCCTTCTGGGAGATCGTGATGAACGCGATCGTCAGCTCCAGGGTATCGGACTCGCGCGGCGATCCCTCGACCTGCACCAGGAATTTGCGGAGCGCCGTGATGGACGCCCCCGACCGCTCGCGGATCCCCTCGAGTTTCGACACGATCGTGCGCGCGATGCCCGCCGCCCGGTAGGCGTCGCGGAGGCCGTCGTAGCGGTAGATCTCGCCGCGCACCATGGCCCGCTCGGTCCGGACGAGCTGGACCATCTCCCACAGGTCGGCGGGCCGCTGGAGCACGATGCAGAGCGAGAGCCCGGCGATCGAATTGTAGAGGTCCTCGAAGATCTCCGGATCGATGCCTTGCGGCAGTTCAGGCATACCCTATGAATCATGGTTCGAGGCCCCGGTTTGGTCAAGGATGAGTCGCCGCGAAATGCGGGCCGACTCGGCAAGAACAGACCGTCCGTTTTTGCGCGATGCAAAAACGGACGGTCTGTTTTTGCCGCGCTCCATCCAAGCAAAAGGAGACGGTCCGTTTTTGCATCGCCCCGTTCACCCCCGCCATGTGCTAGAATTAGGGTTGGAGCGATCACCGACCGGGGCAAGACACGGGGCGGCCGAAAGGCAGGGGCTGCGTCATGGTGCGCCACAAGCGCGTGTTGGTCCTGGTCCGGGCGGTCTTCTTCGCGTTGATCGCCGCGATGGCGATCCGTCCCTTCAAGGAAGGCACCCTCTCCCCCGTCCTCCCCATCATCCTCCTCGCCTACTTCATCACCCACGTGGCGATGGTCTTCGAAAAGAGCGCCGCCTTCTTCACGCAGCGCGTGCAGGCGTGCCTCCTGGGCTTCGACATCTTCGTCCTCGTCCTCTCGCTTCACTACCTCAACGAGTACCGGCAGGGTCTCTTCCTGGCGATGTTCCTCGTCGTCCTGCTAGCGTCGGCGGGCCAGCGCCTTCTGATCTCCATCGGCGGGTTCGCCGCGATCGCGTCGTTCTACATCTGGTTCTCCGCCAACTCTCCGGGCGAGCACGACCAGATGGCCACGATCCTGACGGGCCTGCCCGTGCTCCTGGTCATCGCGATCTACGTCGGCTACGTCTCGGAGGCGGTCGCGAAAGAGCGCCGCCAGCGGCTCGACGCCGAGGACCGCCTCCAGAAGGAGCTCCACGGCATGAGCCGCGTACAGGCCCTGACGTCGACCTTCCTCCTCGAGCAGGATCCGGCGCGCGCACACGCCTCGATCGCGGAGACCGCCCGGACGATGCTGGGCGCGCCCTACGCGGCGCTCTTCTCGCTGCCGAAGTCCGAATCGGCGTTCAGGGTCGCCACCGCGCCCGGCTTCCCCGAGGAGATGGCCCGGCGCTGGGCCTCCGCGCCGCCCGACCGGTCCCTGCTCCACCGCGCAATCCAGAAGGGCGAGATCATGCGCGTGGCGGCCTCGACGACGGACCCCGCGACGGCCGGCTGGTTCGACGACGGCCAGGGCAACGCGCTCGACGAGATCCTCCTCGCCCCGTTCACCGACCGGGTGGGCGGCGGCCAGGCGTGCCTCGCGGTCGCGTTCCCCAAGCCGCACGTCCACCTGCGCGTGGAGGAGGAGGCGGCGCAGGTGCTCGTCCAGCACGCGGGCCTCTGCATCGAGAACACCGCGCTCTACGGGTTCCTGACGCAGACGCGAGACGTGTGGCAGTCGGCGTTCCAGTCGATCCCCACGCCCGTGGTGATCGTGGACTCGAAGGGGAACGTGCTCCAGGCCAACCCCGCGTTCCTCGCGCTCGCGGAGTTCGACCTCTCGACGTTCGTGGGGAGCCCGTTCGCCGAGGTGCTCGAGGGCGCCCCGGCCCTCCAGGGCGGCTCCGGGCGGCTGACGATCCCGCGGCTCGGCGGCGACTACGACGTGATCCGCGGCCCCTACCTGGGCGCGGGCGTCGCGGAGACGGGGACGGTCTGGGTCCTCCGCAAGCTATCCGCCGAGGTCCTGGGGTAGGCGTACAAAACAGACGGTCTGTTTTGTACGGTTCATTCCTCCGGCTCGATCGAGAAGCTGAGCGGCCAGCCGCGGCCCCGGGAGAGCGAGCGGGCCTGCTGGACGTGGAACTCCGCCTTCTCGAGCGGCTCCGTCACGACGTGGGCCACGCCCGTGCGGTGCGCTTCCCACATCACCTCAACCGCGCGCATCGCGTCCAGCGAGAAGATCGAGCGCAGCACCAGGAGGACGAAGTCCATCGGCGTCACGTCGTCGTTGTGGATGAGGACCCGGTGCATCGGCACGAGCCGGGTCTCGGTCCCGGTCTCGGGCGTCGTCTGGACGGCGTCGCCGGTCTTCGGGATGACGGCCTACTTCGGTTGCGAGATCGTGAAGACCGCGCGGATCTTGCCGTTGGTGTTCGTGAGGCTCCACGCGCACTTCCGCGTATCCTTGGAGAGCACGCCCGTCGCCTTGTCGCCAGACATGTTATCCTGCGAGCTCGACCAGCCGTGCTTCACCATCTCGGCGACAAACACGCGGTAGGTCGCGTTGAGATCGCCCTCGCCCTCGTACTCCAGCTGGCCGGCCTGGATCCGCCCGGGCGACTTGTCGACCTTGTCCGCGACCTTCAGGATGAACCCCTTGAGCTCGATGAAGTCGGTCTCCATGTACAACTCGCCGCCGCTGCAGCCGGCCGCGGCGACCATCACGAACAGGACGCTGACGGTTCTCATGCGGGGAAATCCTTTTTGAATGGTTTCCCTAAGCTTAAGGGGCCGCGACACGTTTTGCAACCGTCCTGCAAACCTTCCGTATAATGGGTGAGCTCCCATGAGACCCTTTTGGATCGCCCTGGCTGCCGGACTGATCGGCGCCTCGCCCCAGGAGTTGAAGGACCGGTCGCCGGTTGACCTCGCCCTCTCGGCCGATGGACACTGGGCCCTCACGGCCAACTCGACCTCCGACTCGGCGGCGCTCGTCGACCTGGTCGAAGGCAAAGTCGCCGCCGCGATCCCGGTAGGCAAGCGGCCGTTCGCCGTGGCGTGGCGCGACGGGACCGCCGTCGTGACGAACTTCCTGGACGAATCGATCACCCTTCTCGACGTCGCCCCTCCCAGGCTCACGACCGTGGCGACCCTCCACGTGGGATACCAACCACGCGGCGTCGCGATCGTCCGGGACCGGGCCTTCATCGCCCTCTCGGGCGAGGACGCGGTGGTCGCCGTGGATCTGAAGGGGCGGAAAGTGGTCGGGCGCGTCGCGGTCGGCGTCGAACCCTGGCACATCGCCGCGACGCCCGACGGGAGCCGCCTCGTCGTCGGAAACACGCGATCGCAGGACGTCACCCTCCTCGAGACCGCGACGCTCAAGGTCGTGCGCACGGTGCCGGTGAACGGGCGCAACCTCCGCCACATCGCGATCTCCCCCGACGGCGCGTGGGCCTACGTGCCCCAGATCATCGACGGGCTGGGGCCGACGACCGTCCCGTCGATCGAGCAGGGGAAGGTCCTGGAGAACCGGCTCGCCCGCGTGCCGCTGACGACCGACGGGCCGCGCGAGGCGATGGCCCTCGACGCGCGGGGCTTCGCTTCGGGCGATCTCGACGGCGTGGCGGTGAGTCCCGACGGGCAGACGATCGCGTTGTCGGTCTCCGGGACGCGCACGCTCACCCTCCTCCACTTCCCCCTGCCATTCGCCGTCTCCCCCAAGGACCACATGACCGAGGAACTCCGCAAGGATCCGGAACACTACCGCCGTGTGCTGGGCGTCCGCGGACGCCCGCTGGGAATCGCATTCCTTCCGGACGGGAAGCGGATCGTCGTGGCCAACGCCCTTCTGAACTCGCTCCAGCTCGTCGACGTCGAGAAGGGGGAGGTGACGGGGTCCATCCCGCTCGGCGGACCGCCGGAGCCCGTGACACTCGAGAGAAAGGGCGAGGCGATCTTCCACGACGCCTACCGGGGCTGGCACGAGTGGTTTTCGTGCGCCACCTGCCACGTCGACGGCCATGAGAACGGCGGGATGTACGACACCTTCAACGACGGGAAGTACGGCAATCCCAAGAGGGTGCTGAGCCTCCGAGGCGTGGCGAAGACGGGCCCGTGGACCTGGCACGGCCGCCAGTCGAACCTGGGGCAGTCGGTGCAGGGATCGTTCACGCGGACGATGGGTCGGGGGCAGGCGCTGCCCGACGATCTCAAGGCGATCCTGGCCTACCTCGAGACGATCGACTTCGTGCCGCCCCCGCAGGCTTCGAAGACGGACGCGGTGAAGCGCGGGGAGGCGGTCTTCAAGGCGAAGGAGTGCGCCTCGTGCCATGCGCCGCCGCTCTACATGGACCGGGAGACCTACGTCGTCGGGTTGGAGGCGCCGGACGACGTCTTCAAGGGCTTCAACCCGCCAAGCCTGCGGGGCGTGGGCCGGCGCGCGCCCTACCTCCACGACGGCCGGGCGAAGACGCTGGAGGAAGTCCTGCAGCAGCATCACACCCCGGAGAAGCTGAGCGGGAAGCCCGCCCTGGCCCCGGAGGAGTTGTCCGATCTGGTGGCGTTCCTGAAATCGTTGTGATATAAGCCACGGAGTTTGGCCGTCGGCTTTCATCTGGCAGCTGGGGAGGAAGAATTCATGGATATCTCTCGCCGCTCGTTCATCCAGCAGTCCGCCGTGGGCGCCGCCTTCATGACCGTGCTCGGGCTCAAGCCCGACGCGATGGCGTGGACCGATGCCGCGCGCCGGCGCGCGAACATCAAGATCGGGGGACCCGACTGGAGCCTGCGCCTGGAAGGGAAGATCGAGGCCTTCGCGACGGCGAAGGAATCCAACCTTGAAGGCGTCCAGGTCTCGCTCGGCGGCCGCGGAGCGAAGGAGCTCGCTAATCTTCCGATGTGCGACCCCGAGAAACAGAAGCTGTGGCTCGAGGAGTCGAAGAAGACCGGGATGCCGATCGGCGGGACGTGCCTCGAAATCCTGCACCAGGATAACTTGAAGGAGCACGCGAACGGGCCCAAGTGGGTCGAGCAGTCGATCGAGGCGTCGAAGGCGCTCGGCACGAAGGTGATCCTCCTCCCCTTCTTCGGAAAGCAACAGATCAAGGAGCGCGCGGAGCAGAAGGCGACGGCCGACCGGCTCAAGGTGCTCGCGCCGCTCGCGGAGAAGGCGGGCGTGGTCCTCGGTCTCGAGAACACGATCTCGGCGGAGGACAACGCGTGGATCCTCGACCAGGTGCAGTCGAAGGCGGTGTCGGTCTATTACGACGTCGGCAACTCGTTCAGCCAGAAGTACGACGTCTACAAGGAGATCGCCTGGCTGGGCAAGGACCGCGTCTGCCAGCTCCATCTGAAGGACGGGGCGAACTTCCTCGGCAAGGGGCCGATCGACTACCCGAAGTACATCGAGGCGGTCCTCAAGACCGGCTTCGAGGGGTGGGCGATGCTCGAGACCTCGACGCCGACGAAGGTCGTCAAGGACGATTTCGCGACCAATGCGGCCTACGTCCGCGAATTGATGAAGAAATGATCACGCGACGGGCGCTGCTGGGCTCCGGCCTCGCGGCCGGACTCCTTCCGCTGATCGGCGAGGCCGCCCAGGAAAAGAAGAAACTCAAGGTGATCGCGGCGGGCGGTCACCCCGACGACCCGGAGACGGGCGCCGGCGGGACGATCGCGCGCTACGCCGACCTCGGCCACGAGGCGATCAACCTCTACCTGACCCGCGGCGAGGCGGGGATCAAGGGGAAGACGCACGACGAGGCGGCGGCGATCCGCTCGGCGGAGATCGAGAAGGCCTGCGCGGTCCTCAAGTGCCGCGCGCGCTTCGTCGGTCAGATCGACGGGGCGACGGAAATCTCGGTCGCGCGGTACGACGAGGTCCGGAAGATCCTCGACGAGGAGAAGCCGGACGTCGTCCTCACCCACTGGCCGGTCGACACGCACCGCGACCACCGGGCGATCTCGCTCCTGGTCTACGACGCGTGGCTGCGTCTCGGGAAGAAGTTCGCGCTCTATTACTTCGAGGTCGATCTCGGCGCCCAGACGCAGACGTTCCACCCGACGCACTACGTCAACATCACGTCGGTCGAGCCGCGGAAGCGGGAGGCGTGCTACTGCCACGAGAGCCAGAATCCAAAGGGGTTCTACGAGGGCTACCACGAGCCGATGGCGCGGTTCCGCGGCATGGAAGGCGGCTACAAGTTCGCCGAGGCCTTCGTCCGCCACTCCCAGAGCCGCGAGGAGACGCTTCCTTGAGGGTTACTTTCGGAACCCCTTGAGACACCCATAAGGCGATGGAGCTCGAGAAGGACGCCACGCCGCCGCCCCTGGAGCCTCCTCCGAAACAAGGGAAGGCCGAGCGGTTCGTGTCGCTCGACGCGTATCGCGGGTTCCTCATGCTCGTCCTCGCCACGTCGGCGTTCCAGGTCCACAAGATCAAGGCGGAATTCAAGCCCGGACCCATCTGGAATTTCATTTCGTACCAGTTCAACCACCCCGCCTGGCGCTCCTGCTCGTTCTGGGACCTCGTCCAGCCGTCCTTCATGTTCATGGTCGGCATCGCCGTCCCCTACTCGGTCGCCAGCCGCCGGGTCAAAGGGGATTCGGAGGGCCGGATCCTCGCCCACGCCCTCTGGCGTTCTCTCCTCCTCGTCCTCCTCGGCGTCTTCATTTCCTCGAGCGGATCGAGCGTCAAGCAGACCGACTGGACCTTCGTCAACGTCCTGAGCCAGATCGGCCTGGGCTACACGTGTCTCGTCCTTCTCCACGGCCGCGGTCTCCGCCTCCAGCTGGCGGCCCTGGCTTCCATCCTGGTGGGATATTGGCTCTGCTTCGCGCTCTACACCCCGCCGGGAATGACCGCCTTTGAAGGGCACTGGGGCCTGAAGGACAACTTCGGCGCGCGTTTCGACCTCTGGTTTCTCAATCTCTTCCCGCCCCACAAATTCGCCGGTAATTCGGGCGGCTACGCGACCCTGAACTTCATCCCCTCCACCGCGACCATGCTCCTGGGGGTCATGGGGGGCGAGTTGCTCCGCGGACCCCGGCTCCCCATGGAGAAATTCAAGCTCCTCCTGGCCGCCGGCGCCGCCTGCTTCGGGGTCAGCATCCTCTGCGACCCGCAGATCCTCCCCTACGTGACGCGTGGCTGGGTGATCTGTCCGATCGTCAAGCGGAACTGGACCCCCTCCTGGGCGCTCTTCTGCTCGGGCTGGACCTTCTGCATCCTGGCCGGCTTCTACTGGATCATCGACGTCCGCGGCTGGAAGCGGTGGACGTTCCCGTTCGTGGTGGTCGGCATGAACTGCACCGCGATGTACTGCATGTGGCAGATGCTCAAAGGGTGGGTCTTCCAGCAAATCCAGACCCACTTCGGCCACCGCCTGTTCGACACGCCCTACGGCCCCATCTGGGCATCGCTGGCCTGGACCACCGTCCTGTGGCTGATCCTCTTCTGGATGTACCGCCGGAAGATCTTCCTGAAGATCTGAGTGTTGACGAAGATGGGCGGCGATTTCGTTAACAGTTAGCGGATGTCGATCGACAGCAGCCGCAGCAGCGTCCCCTGCGCGTTGAACTGGAGCCTTCCGCTCCGCGGCTTTCCATCCGCGACCACCGACACCGGGCTTCCGTCCAGGGTCGCCGTCACCCGGTCGCCGATGCACGTGAAGACCAGGTCGTGCGGCTTCCCGGCCAGCGGCGCGAACGAGCTCGTGTTGAAGACGACCGACATCCCCCCCTCCGCCCCCTGCCTCACCTTGAAGTAGCCGGAGTCGAGCCCCTCCGCCTCGAACCGGAACCGGATCTCGCCGTCGCCGAACTCTTCCGCCGACTGGCCCGCGTCCTTGCCCGACTTGACGATCGCCCCGCCTTCCACCTTCCAGCCCCCGTGCGACTGGGTATTCAACACGCCCAGCGTCTTTCCGTCGAACAGCGCGCGCCATGGCCTCTCGGCCGCGGGCGTCCCGCAGAGCTCCCGCACCTCGTCCGCCGACAGCGCCCGGTCGTAGACCCGCACGTCGTCGAGCCATCCGTGCATCGGCTCCCCCCCGGACCCGATGGCCAGCCGGTCCGCCTCCGCGAGCGCGCCCGGAGGCGTGGCCGATCCGCGGAGGACGCCGTCGACATAGACCCGCTGCGTGGTCCCGTCCCATGTGCCCGCAACGTGGCGCCAATTCCCCACGTCGAGCGCCTGGTCCACCGCGAGGTGGCGGAGCTGGCCGTCGGTCTTGATGTAGAAATGGACGCGCTGGTTCTTGTTCTCGTGCCGGATCACCGCCGCCTCGTCCCCCAGCGATACGTACCGCTGGACGTGGTTGTCGAGCGACTCGTGCCGCACCCACGCGGCGAGCGTGATCGACTTCGAGGAGAACGCGAATGGCGCGATCGCGATCTCCCCCGCGTGGGGGAAATGGGCGGCGCGGTCGAACCTTCCCTCCCCCCACTCGACGTTCCCCTTGACGGTCCCGTTCCGCGCGCGGGACGTGAAGTCCGCGGCCGTCCCGTCCAGCTTCCACCAGCCCACGAGCCCGCCGGTCCGCTCCGCCTCGCGACGCCGGAGCCCCGCGAGCGCCGCATCCACCTTCGCGCCCCACTCAGGGCCCGGGCGGACCTTCCTCGCAGCCTCGAGTATCGCCGCGGCGCGACCGAATTCGCCGCGCGCCTCCTCCTCTCCAGCTTCCCGCTCGGACTTCGACAGCTCCTCGGTGTAGGCGTTCCGCCGCCGCACGATCATCGCCTCCCTGAGCTCGTCCGCCTCGCGTTCGTGCGGCGTACCCGCGGCCTTCTTCGCCGCCTCCTCCGCCGCCGCGATGGGCGCCTCGAGGTCGGCAGGCTGGTCCTTCACGAGCTTCTTCACGGCCTCGATCGCCGCGCGGACCTCGCGGTGCGGTCCGTCGTCCCGGGCGGGCGGGGTCGTCCTCGGCGGCGTCGAGACGTAGGGCACGGGCGGGGGCTCGGTCGGTGGCGCCGGTTCGGGAGAGCGGCCCATGAGGACCGCGAGGAGGACGACCAGGACGAGCACCCCCACGATGCCCGCGACGATCCAGACGTTCCGGTTTCCCGCCGGGGGCTCAGAGCCCTTCGGCCGTGCGACCATCCGCGTCGTCGACGGCGGGCGCGCGGAGCGGATGATGGGGATCCTCCCGGTGGATTTCCGGACGCGGCTCCCCGACTTGGGCTCCTGCTCTTCGGGGGGCAGCGACGCCAGGAGGTCCACCGCGCAACCCTTGCACGCCACGCGGTTGCCGACCCGGATGGCGCCGCCGCGTTCCAGGTCCGCGCCGGTGAGCCGGATCTGGCAGCGGGCGCAATAGAAGGTTTCCTGGCCCATATTTTATTGCATCTATTCTAGCATATCTTGAACTTCGGCGCCGGCCTGTGCACCGGCCTTCCCAGCGACCCCGGCGGAAAACGCGCCCCGCGCGTGGCACGCCCCTTGCCCTCATGCGTAGGATGAAGAGGATGAGATATAACCCCCGCGCCCTTTTCCTCGCGGGACTGGGCCTCGCCGCGCTCGCGGTCACCCTCTGCCTCCCCCCGATCCACCAGTGGAACAACTACCACGACTTCGCGGACGCCCGCGGATTCCTCGGACTCCCGAACGCGCTCAACGTCCTCTCCAATCTCCCGTTCCTCGTCGTCGGGATCCTCGGCCTCCGGTTCCTCGCGAGGCCGCCCGCCGGCGCGTTCCGCGAGCCGTGGGAACGCGGGCCCGTGGCGGTCCTCATGGTCGCGTTCCTGCTGGTCGGGCTCGGTTCGAGCCTCTACCACTGGCACCCGAACGACCGGACACTCTTCTGGGACCGGCTGCCGCTCGCGATCCTTTTCAGCTCGTTCCTCGCCGCGACGGTCATCGAGCGGGTCAGCCTCCGCTGGGGTGCGATCCTCTTCTTCCCGCTCGTCGCGTCGGGGGTGGCGGGCGTGATCTACTGGTACTGGACCAACGCCGCCGGCCCCGGCGATCTCCGTTTCTACCTCCTGATGCAGGCCGGCTCGGTCCTCGCGATCCCCCTCATGGTCCTCCTCTTCCCGCCCCGCTACACGGGCGGGCGCGACCTCCTCGTCGTCATCGCGCTCTACGGCCTCGCGAAAGTCTTCGAGATCCTCGACGGGCCGGTCTACCATGCGGGCCATCTCCTCAGTGGCCACACGCTCAAGCACCTCCTGGGCGCGCTCGCCGCGTGGGTCTTTCTCCGGATGATCCGGCGCCGCCAAACGCTTGTCGCCCCCGCGCGGCAGGCGTAGACTGCGGCGATGAACGAGAGACCGCTCCGCACGACCGTCATCGGGAGCTATCCCTTCCCCGGCTGGCTCGAGGCCGCCTGCCAGGACCTCTCGAAGTTCGGGCCCGACGACCGCGCGGAGCTCCAGGACGACGCGGTCATCGCGGCGATCCACGATCAAACGGCGGCGGGCCTCGACGTCATCACCGACGGCGAGCAGACGCGGCTCGACTTCAACCTCTCCTTCTATGGATTCCTGCAGGGCATCGCGCTCGAGGCCGCGCCTCCGCGACGGTTCGGGCCGCCCGCCCACGACCAGCGTGGAAAGCACGCGATCACCGGGGAACTCCGGGCGCCGCGGGGCCTCGGCGTGGTCGAGGAGTACGAGCGGCTCAAAAGGCTCGCGCCGCCCGGCCCGACGCTCAAGGCGAGCGTGCCCGGCCCCTACACGCTCTCCGGCCGGCTCGCCCCGAACGAGCGGTACAAGGACCGGTGGGCGGTCACGGAGGCGCTGGTCCCGATCGTCCGCGCGGAGCTCGAGAACCTCGTGAAAGCGGGCTGCCGCGAGGTCTGCGTCGACGAGCCGTCGATGAGCTGCTACGCGTACCGCGAGGACCCGAAGCGGTTCGTCGACATCTTCAACCGCACGGTCGAGCCCGTCGTCGGGAAGACGCGGCTCTCCACCCACCTCTGCTTCGGCAACTACAAGGCGCGCGCCGTCGCCCCGCGCCGCTACGCCCCGATGTTCCCCGCGTTCCTCGACGTCAAGGTCGACGAGATCCACGTCGAGATGGCCAGCCGAGAGTTCGCCGAGATCGAGATCATCGCCGCGATCGCGGCCCGGCGCGACGTCGCGGTCGGGATCATCGACGTGAAGAACTACTACGTGGAGACGCCCGAGGATGTGGCCGATCGCGTCCGCCTCTGCCTCAAGCACGCGCCGGCGGGCAAGCTCGCTCTATCGACCGATTGCGGCCTCTCCCAGACGGCTCGCTGGGCCGCGCGGCAGAAGCTTGCCAACCTGGTCGAGGGCGTTCGCCGGGTCCGAAAGCCATAAAACAGACGGGGCGTTTTATGGCCTACTTCGCCGTAGCGCGACGGGCGATGTACTGCACCAGCTTCGGGAGCTTGCACTTCGGGACAAACTGGAGCGCGCGCGCGGAGTCGGAGGCGACGAGAGGCTCGAGAGCGTACCAGATGAGCAGCGGGAGGTTGGGATCCGCCGCATCCGCCTCGTGGCCCGCGAGGTTCTCCAGGATCGTCCAGCGCTTCTCGGCCGGCAGCCGCTGGACCGCCGAGGCCAGGTAGAGCCGTACGACCGGCGAGGCGTCCTCCTTCGCCATCGACTCGAACCGCCCGAGCGCCGCCTCCGACACGTCCTTCTTCTCCGCAAGAAGCTGGATCATCCACGCGCGGACGAACTCGGAAGGACTCTTAAGCTGCTCAAGGGCGATCGCCTCGGTCAGCCCGCCGGTGACGTGGAGCGCCCAGAGCGCGCGCAGCTTGCGCGTCTCGTCGGGGTTCCCGGCCAAGATCTTCGCGAGCGCCGCGTGGACCGCGGGGTCGGGCCCGCGCTCCTGGAGGAGCCGCCGCGCCTGCCTCACGTACCAGTCGTTCTCGTGGAGCTGCAGCGTGACAAGCTCGTCGCTTTTCAGTTTCGCGAGGTCGACCGCGACCGGCTTCGCGTCCTTGTACGCCACGCGGTAGACGCGGCCGTTGGTGCGGTCCTGCGGCTTCTGCTGGTGGCAGGCGAACTTGTCGTACCAGTCGGAGACGTAGACCGCGCCCTCGGGGCCGTACTTGACGGAGAGCCCGCGGAACCATTCGTCGCCCGAGAGGAGGAAGTCCTTCCCGTGCTTCCCGACGTAGCCCGAACCCGTGCGCTCGAGGAGGTCGTTGTTCACGCGGTTGCCGTGGATGTTGCACATGAAGAGCGTGTCGCGGTACTCCTTGGGGAACGCGCCGCCCAGGTAGATCATCGCACCGGCGTGGGCGTGGCCGCCACCGGCGGCGCTGTGGTCGCCCTGTCCGCCCCGCGAGTCGGCCCAGTTGGCGCCCGCCCAGTGGCGGTGGTCGGCGATCGTCTTGAGGTCGTCGTAGGTGTACGGGTTGTAGTGCTTGCCCGCCTGCCGCTCGTAGCGCGCCCCCTGGATAATGTGGAAGAGGTGCGGGATCACGCACGCCGTGATGAACGCCTGGCCGCGGTCGTTGAAGTCGATCCCCCACGGGTTGCTCGTCCCCTCGGCAAAGACCTCGAACTCGTGGCGCGTCGGGTGGTAGCGCCAGACGCCCGCGTTGATCTTGACGCGCGCCTCGAGCGGCGTGCCCGGTTTTCCCACCGTGGAGTTCGTAAAGATCCCGTGGCATCCATAGAGCCAGCCGTCGGGCCCCCACGTGAATGAATTGAGCAGTTCGTGCATGTCGTTGTGGCCCCAGCCGTCGAGCAGCACCTGCGGCGGGCCGGAGGGCTTGTCCCCGCCGTCCTTGAACGGGATGAAGAGGAGGTCCGGGTTCGAGCCGACCCAGACGCCGCCGAAGCCGACCGCGAGCGCCGTCACGCAGTTGAGCTTGTCATAGAAGACCGTGACCTTGTCGGCCTTCCCGTCGTGGTGGGTATCCTCGAGGATGAGGATGCGGTCGTTCCCCTCGCGGGCCCACGTGGGATAGGAGTACATCTCGGCGATCCAGAGCCGGCCGCGGTCGTCCCACGCCATCGCGATGGGCTGGTGGACCTCGGGCTCCGAGGCGAAGACGCCGGCGGTGAAGTCGGCGGGGAGCTTCATCGCCTTCGCCGTGTCGGCCGGGGCCATCGCGGCGTTGCGCGCCTCGGGGAAGCCCTTGGCCTGGTGGGGCGTCGCCACGCCCACGCACGCGAGCGACGCGACGATGACGGCGACACAGAACCGCGCCATACGATCCTCCTCAGAAGGTTCCCCATGATACCACCCATGGACCCCCCGGGCTCCGAATGGGGCCACGGGCGGCCCGGGACGGCGCGCCCCACGTGAAAAAATGACATTAATAATGCATCGATTGCGTGAAGGATGGAGGCTGGAAACGTATAGTGCAGAGAGCGCGCTGAGAGACTCACCTTGAAGGAGCCCCCTCGTGACGTCGGCGGAACCTGAGTCCGAAGGAACGGCCCTCGGCGCCCCCACCCTCCGCCTCCTCCACGTCGAGCCCGACGACGCGCAGGCCGCCTCCGTGCGCGAGGCCCTCGAGCAGTCCGACCGGATGATCCCGTGCGTCACCGTCGTCCCGGACATCCCCGAGGCGAAGCGCCGGGCGATGCGGGAGCCGTTCGACCTCGTCCTCGTGGGACTCCACGGGCCCGACGGGCAGGGGCTCGACCCGCTCCGCGGCCTCGCCGCGCAGATCGCCGGCATCCCCATCCTCCTCCTCTCCGATCTCGACGGCGAGGCGCTCGCCCACACCGCGGTCCAGAGGGGGGCCGCGCAGGATTACCTCGTCAAGGAGCAGCTCGCGCCGGGCCTGCTGGAGCACGCGGTGCTCTACGCCCTCGAGCGGGGCCGCATGCTGGCCGCGATCCGCGCGCTCCGCCAGAAGGAGAACCCTCCCTCCTGCTTCGACCGCCTGACCCACCTCCCCAACCGGCAGACCTTCTACGACCGCCTGGCCGACGCGATCACGCGCGCCCGCCAGCAGAACCGCATGGTGGCGGTGCTGCTGCTCAACCTCGAGGGCTTCAAGCTCGTCCACAACACGCTCGGGCCCTCGGTCGGCGATCCGCTCATGCAGTCGATCGCGGGCCGCCTCCTCGGGAGCGTCCCGGGCACCGTCCCCGGGCAGGACCTCGTGGCGCGGCTCAGCGGCGACGAGTTCGCGATCCTCCTCTCCGACACGCCGGCGATGAAGGACGTCGCGATGGCCGCGGAGCGGATCCTCGAGGCTTTCAACCGACCCTTCGTCCTCAACGGCCTGGAATTCTTCATCTCGACGACGATCGGCGTCAGCCTTTACCCGTTCGACGGGATGGACGCCGACTCGATGGTCCACAACGCGGACATCGCGCTGCGCCGCTCCAAGGAGCAGGGCTCCAACAGCTACCAGTTCTACCTGCCCGCGGTGAACGACCAGTTCCTGACCCGCCTCGAGCTCCAGAACAGCCTGCGGATCGCACTCGCCCGCGACGAGTTCCTCGTGTACTACATGCCGCAGATCGACGTGGCGACCGGCCGCATCGTGAGCATGGAGGCGCTGGCGCGGTGGCGCCACCCGACCCTCGGGCTCGTGCAGCCGAACGACTTCATCCCGCTCGCGGAGGAGTCGGGGCTCATCCTGCCGATCGGCGAGCGGGTCCTCCGGTCCGCCTGTGCGCAGGCCCGCGAGTGGCAGGTCGCGGGGCTCCCCCCCATCCGTGTCTCGGTCAACGTCTCGGCCCGCCAGTTCCAGCACCAGAACCCCGCCGCGCTCGTCTCGAAGGTGCTTTCCGACACGGGCCTCGCGCCCGCCCACCTCGAACTCGAAATCACCGAGAGCACGCTGATGAAGGACGCGGACGGCGCGCTGGCCACCCTCCGCGCGCTCAAGGAGACCGGCGTCCACCTCGCGATCGACGACTTCGGGACGGGCTACTCGTCGCTGAGCTACCTCCGCTTCTTCCCCATCGACTCGCTCAAGGTCGACCGCTCGTTCGTTCGCGAGGTGACGACCCGCCCGGACGACGCGGCGATCGTCTCGGCGATCATCGCGATGGCGCACAGCCTCAAGCTCAAGGTGATCGCCGAGGGGGTCGAGCACGAGGCGCACCTCGAGTGGCTGCACGCGGCGAAGTGCGACGAGGTGCAGGGCTACCACATCAGCAAGCCGGTGCCCGCCGACGCGGCCGCCAGGCTGCTCCGGAAGACGGCGTCGAACTAGCCCGCCCCTCAGGCCGGGAGGAGGGCGACGAGGAGCGGTTCGCTCCTCAGCGCCTCGAGGTGGGATTCGATCTCGTCCTCGCGGATCTTCAGCTGCTCGAAGTACCGGGCGGGAGGCGCCGCCGGGTGGGCGTTGCCGCTGTAGCCCACCCCGTGCACGTTGCAGAGGTAGTCGGCCGCCTGGACAAGCATCGCGTGGAGCCGGTGACGCTCGGGGCAGCGCTCGGGGTCGTGGTGGTAGCGGACGGGATCGCTGAGCTCGCGCGGGAAGTGCCAGGTGTCCAGCAGCTCGCCCGCGATCGCCGCGTGGTCCGACCCGAACCGCCGCCGCTCCGCCTCGTCCAGCGGGATACGCTCCCCCTGCGCGAGCCGCAGCGCGTGGGTGAACGGGTCGCGGTGGTAGCGGTCGAGGATCAACTTCCCGATGTCGTGCAGCAGGCCCGCCACGAACGCGGTGGAGGACGAAATCCGCTCGTCCGCGCGGCTGAGCCTCCCCGTGAGCGCGGCGACCGAGATCGAGTGGACCCAGAAGTCCTCGCGCGTGTAGGGGGAGTCGACGAAGAACGCGTTGAACGAGCGGATCACCGAGACGCCCATGAGGAGGTTGCTGACGTTCGAGAACCCGAGCCGGACGATCGCGGTCTGGAGGTCGGTGACATCGCCGCCCGCCGCGCGGTGGAAGAAGACGGAGTTCGCCACCCGGAGCACACGCGCCGCGATGGGCGGGTCGGAGAGGATCACGCGGAGGAGATCGCTCGCGGTCGAGCCCGGATCCTCCGCCACGGCCAGCGCCGCCGCCGCCATCGAGGGCAGCGTGGGAAGGTCCTTGATCTCACCCAGGCGGAGCGGCGGCAGCGGGTCCGGCACCGTGCAGAATCCTCCTTCACGACCCCGGTCGCACTGCAGTTTCGAGTATATCCCCTCGCCGGGTGTCTGACGTAAAGATCGGACGCCGGGTGGGATCGACTTGAGCAGAGTGTCGGGCGGGTCCGAAAGAAGCTGAACTGCAATGAGTTACTTGATCTTCAGGCAGATGAGCGTGACGTCGTCCCCCGGCGGCTGGCCCGCCAGGAAGCCGTCCATCACCGCGACGATGGAGTCGAGGAATGCGCGGGCGGGCTGGTCGGCCGGAGCCTCCAGGAGCGCCTGCGTCAGCCGGTCCACGCCGAACTGGCCACCGGGCGTCCCGGCCTCGATCACGCCGTCCGTGTACAGGAGGACGACGTCTCCCGGTTCGAGCTGGACGTCCCGCTCCTCGAGTCCCGCGCCGAACCGCGATCCGGCGTCGACGCCAAAGGGGAGGCCCTGCGCCTCGAGCTCTTCGCAGCCGCCGGCGGCCCGGCGCACGAGGGGCTTGGTGTGGCCCATGCGCACGTAGTTCATCACCCGCGTGTCGCGGTCGATCACGGCGAAGAACCCGGTGACGAACGCCGCGCGGCGCAACTCCGTGAAGAGGTCGCGGTTCGCGGCGATCATCAGCTCCTTGACCGTCCCGAGCCCCTGCGACCGCACGCGGAGCGCCATCTTCGCCATCCCCATGATGATCGCCGTCTCGACGCCGTGCCCGCTCACGTCGCCGATCGAGACGCCGAAGCGGTCGTCCTCCATCGCGTAGAAGTCGAGGAAGTCTCCGCTGACGGACTGGAGCGGGCGGTAGACGACGGCGATGTCGGCGATCGGATCGGGCGCGGGCTCGACGGGCAGGAGGTGGAGCTGCTTGCGCTGGGCCTCCGCGACGCTCCGCTCGAGGTCTTCCATGGAGTCGACCCGGCGGTTCAGCGTTTCCATCTCCTGGGAGAGCTGCCAGCGGCGCTCGCTCTCGGCCGCCGCCTTCTTCTTGTTGATCTCCAGGAGAAACGAGTCCATCACCATCGCGGGGTAGGGATCGCGCCGGCCCGCGCGCCAGCCGGGGCACCGCTCCAGAAGGTGCGCGCGCATCGCCCGGAGCGCCGGCAGCGCGGGCTTCCCGCGGACCTTCACGTCGGGCACGTCGCTCGTGCAGAACGGGCAGACCCACGTCGCCTCCTGGTCGAGCTTCCGCCAGAGAGGGTTGATCTCGGTGCGCGAGAGGAGGTCCGCGAGCGCGGCGTGGTCCTTGAGGACGGCGTCGGGGATCGACGACGTGCCGCGGAGCGCGCTCTCACAGCTGAGCACGGGGACCAGCTCCGTGGCGCCGAGCTGCTCGAGGGCCTCGACCACGCGGCCGGGCGGATCGATGAGCGCGACCGGGCGCCGGCGGCGGATGCCCTCGCGCGCGCCCCGGAGCACGGCCTGGACGAAGTCGCCCTCCAGCTCGGCGAGATCGCGGAGGTGGAGGGCCACCGGCTGCTTCGCGTCCCGGAGCGTCTCCGTCAGCCACCCGACCAGCGCGGGGGAGGACTTGCCGGAGAAGCGCAGGAGGGAGGCCGGCCCACACGTCTCCTGCGCGACGCTCGCGTCCTCGACGCTGTGGACGACGGCAGGCGGGGCCATATGGGGATAGATTAGCCGGGACCCGGCCCGCGGGCGACTACTTCTTCAGCGCGGCGACCGCCTCGCCGGCGACCCGCCGCACCTCGGGGGCCTCGTCATCGAGGAGGACCGAGATCTCGCCCGTGGCGTCGCGCGCGTCGAGGTCCTGGAGCGCGCGCACCACCCACCAGCGGACGTCGCTCGAGGGATCGCGCAGGCGGCGGACGAGGTCGGGGACCGAGTCCCGCGCGCCGAGCCGGCCGAGCGCGTGGGCCGCGATGGAGCGGACGAGACGGCTGTCGTCGCCGAGGAGCGGGCGCAGGTCGGCGGACGCGTCGCGCGCGTCCATGTCGCGCAGGGCCGCGGCGGCGGCCGCGCGCACGCCGGCCTCGCGGTCGCGGAGGAGCGACGTGAGCGCGGGGACGGATTCCCGCGCCTTCGCCGCCCCCAGGACGGTCGCGACGGCGAGCCGCACGTCGGGGTTCGCGTCGCCCGCGAGCGCGCAGAGCTGGGACGCGGCCTCCTTCGCCTCGAGACGCTGGAGAAGCCGCGCGGCCGCGGAGCGGACGGCGTCGTTGCCGGTCGCGAGAAGGTCGACGGCTTCGCGGAACGCGGTGCGGATCCCGAGGCGGGCGATCTCCTCGCACACCTGGGAGCGCCGGTCCGCGCGCAAGCCGTCGGGCCCCGCGCCGCGGAGGGCGAGGGGCGCGAGGCGCTCGAGGTCCTGCGGCCGGAGCGCGGGGTACTGCCGCGCGTCGCCGCGGACGCGGAAGTCGGCGGCGATCTCCAGGAAGATCTCCGCCGGCTCCCCCTTGACGAGCCGGTCGATGACGCCGGGCACGGCGCGGATCAGGTTCTGGGTCGCCGCGGCGCGGAGAGGGATGCGCTCGAGGATCGCCTTGGCGCGCGCCGCCGTCTCCTCGTCCCCGTGCGAGGCCGCCTTCCGGAGGGCGGGCACGGCGCGCTCGCCGATCTCCTCGATCTTCCCGCACGCCTCCTCGCGGACCTCGATGCGATCGGACGACAGCCGGTCGATGAGCTGTTGGACGGTCTCCTGCGGGGCGACCGCCACCGCGAGCAGGAGGAGGATCACGGCAAGACCTTCACTTCACCGGGGTGACCTTGATGTTCCGGTAGGAGACCGCGCCGTGGTCGCCCTGGAACATGATCGGGCCCGTCGCGGCCTCCTTGCCGGTCAGGCCCCCCGGCGTCGGGCCCTTGACCTCGAGGTCCTCCTGGACGACCTGGCCGTTGAGCTCGATCTTGATGAACCGCCCGTTCGCGGTCTTCTTGCCCTCGGCGTCGAACCTGGGGGCGCGGAAGTCGATCACGAACTTCTGCCACTCGCCCGGCGCCTTCGACGCGTTCACCTTGGGCGCGGAGTAGCCGTAGACGGCGCCGATGTCGCCCTGGTTCATCTCCTTCCGGCCGAAGCTGTCGAGCACCTGGACCTCGTACTCGCCCATGACGTACACGCCGGAATTCGAGCCCTTCGGGACCATGAGCTCGACCTCGATCGTGCAATCGCCCCACTTCGCCTCGCTCTGCAGGTCGACGCTGTCGCCGTGCTTGGCCGCCACGTTGACGAGCTCGTTCCCCTCCGACACCACCAACTTCTTCGGATCGGCCGGGTCGATCGCCGCCTTCCCGACCTTCCACTTGCTCTTCTCGGTATTGTTCCCCTTGGGCTTCCACCCGGTCAAGTCCTTGCCGTTGAACGGGGAATCCTGCGCGACCAGGAGGAGCGCGACGACGGACAGGCATGCCTTGATCATGGTTCGTTCTCCGCGAGGTTCAGTTCACCCCTTTGATACGCCTGCGAAGCCGGACCGGGGGCCCGCGGCTGATAAGCCGAGTGCGGCGCACTCCGCTTATCAGCTGGACTCAAACCGCCGGAGGGAGGGTGGGATCCAGGGGGGACGCCGGCGGAAGTGGGGGCGCCTCCGGGAAGACGGGCGGGCCGGGGGGCTCCGGCGGAGGCGGGGGCGGCGCCAGGGCGGCCTGCTCCTTCGCCACCTGCGCCTGGCGGGCCTCGATCCTCTTCCGCAGTTCGCTGTAGACCTCCCGCGCCCTTCCCTTGCGCCAGTGGAAATTGAGCCGCGCGAGGGTGCGCCGCCCGTAGACCGTGATGACGTCGATCCTGAAGATGACGCGCAGGATGAACGCCAGCACAAAGGGGGAGGCCATCACGAGCATGACGACCGCGAGTTCCCGGTCGCTCCGGGTGGTGCCGGTCCCGGCCCCATTGAAGAGCGCGATCAGCAGGAAGATCGCCGTCACGATCGCCGTGAAGAGCAGGAACGCAGTCCCGTACCGGCGGTGGTAGGTCAGGAGAAGCACGTCGTCAAAATAGACCCTCGTCCGTTCGCCCTGCGAATAGGTGAGCTCGTCCACCTCGACAGCGTCCGGCAGCAGGTAGACCCGGAACTGCGATCCCGAAGCGTACTCCCGTCCCAGGTATTGTCTTCTTCCCTTCACGAGCGGAACGCTCCAAAGATGCCGAAAGCCACGAACACGGCCCCGAGGCTCATGAGCAGAAGGATCACCAGGCGGACGATAAGGGCGACGCGGCCCTCCGTCTCATCGCGACGGGCCTTCTCGCTCAGCCCCCGGATGCAGTAGTAGATCCCCATCGGGACCGCGATGAGGGCCGCCGGCATGAACAGCCAGCAGATGAGGATGGACGCCAGCGCGAGCCCCTCGTAGTTCTTGAAGTGCGTGACGCTGCTGGCCAGCTCGCCCCCCGCCGACAACCGCTCGAAACACCCGGGGCAGTAGACCTTTCGGTCCGCATCGATCTTGCACAGCTCGCACATGAACTTGCCGCAGTGCTCGCACGCCGCCACCGCCTGGTTCCGGGAGTGAGTGGCGCAGGGCGCGGCGGACTCGACGGTCAGGCCCGCCATCTCGGCGACGGCGACGCGCGCTTCGACCGGGTCGAAGACCACGAGTTCGAATTGAATGTTGCAGCGCGGGCAGGCCCGCGTCCCGGTCTTCAGGGTGTCGTGCCGAAACGGGGTCTTGCACGAGGGACAGGCCGTGCCCGCGTACCCGGCCCTTCTCCGTCCCAGGCGCGCGCGCGGGGGCATGGCGGATCAGGACCTCAGCCTGATCACCCGGGTCTTCGCCACCATGTCGTGGATGCTGGTCTTCTGGGCCGTGAAGGCGGCGGGGATGCAGTCGATGAGCTGCCCGAGCACGCTGAGGACAAGACCGAAACCCAACCGTACCGCTGGCCGAAGCCACGCCTGCCAACCGGCGATTGGAGAGCCGTCCGGATTGACGACCTTGATCCCCATCGCCATCTTTCCCAGGGTCTGACCCCGCACCTGCAGGAGGATTCCTTCGTACGCAAGGATGACGCCCGTGACGATCAGCGCCAGGGGTTGCATCTTCCTCATGATCGCCTCGACCTTCGTCTGGTTCGCCAGGTCGAAGAGACCCCATGAGATGAGAAACGGGATCACCAATATCGTGTACAGCAGGTTGTCCACGAAGTACGCCCAGAACCGACGCCAGAAACCGGCAAGCACCAGCTCCTTGGGATCACCGACCCCGGACTGGATGTCCTTCACCTCCTCGGACTTGCAGGCGGCACAGAAGGAGCCCCCTTTGAGCTCCACCAGGCAGTCCCCGCAGAATTTCCTGGCGCAGCGGGTGCAGCTGTTGAGCCCCTCCATCACCTCGGGATGGTTCGTGCAGGGCATGATCTCTCCCTTTCTTCCCTATGGATGCGATTGGAGAAGGAATCTTAGCACGTCACCCGCGATCCGTGTACAGAATGGCCAGCAGCCCACGCAGCAGGTTCTCGCCGCTCAGGTGCGGGTCGTCCACGTCGAGCGTCTTGCGGTAGTGGTTTCCCACCTCCTCCATCAGATCGAAGCGCGCCTTCGCGTCCATCCGCTCCGCGCGCAGGAAGATCGAGAGGATCAGCTCCCGGTCCTCCAGCCCCACCTGCTGGCGGATCCGGCGCGTCACGCGCGGCACCTGGAGGCTGTTAAACCGCCGCGACCCTTCGAGCGCGCGGGAGTGATCCTCCGCGCGGAACTCCTGCACCACCAGCGTGTCGGCCGCGAGGTCGCCCAGCCGCCGCCCGTGGCGGTCGAGGAGGCACGCCAGCGCGCCCACCCCGTAGAAGACCGGCGCGAAGTCGAGCACCCGCACGATGTTCCGCACGAAGCTCTGCTGGAACGTGATCGGGAGGCCCCGCCGGTCGACGACCCGCAGGCCGCACGCCTTCTTCCCCGGCGACTGCCCCCGGCCGCGGACCTCGAAGTAGAGGTGGTATCCCCACTGGATCACGAACACCACCGCGACGGTCAGCCCGCCCCCGAGCCCGAACGGGATGAGCGCGTTCAGGACCGTCGAGGCGAGGGCCGAGAGCGCCAGGGTGATGATTCCGTCCAGGAGGACCGCCATGAACCGCGCCCCCAGCCCCGCGGGAAAGAGACGGATCGGGACGTGCTCCGGCGTCAGGATGACCGGGGCGCCGGACTCGGCGGTCTTCATCCCGCGGCCCCCCGCGCGCGGCGCCGCCCGCCGAACAGGAACAGGTAGCACACCATCAGGAGAAAGAGCGCCGCGGCCACGGAGATCTTGAACGGGTACGAGAACGTCTTCGACGAGAACTGCGAGAACGAGCCCTCGACCAGGCCCGCGACCACCAGCAACGCCGCGGTGGCGAGCATCATCCGCCGGATGTCCGGCATCGCCGCGCGGAGCGAGCTGGCGCGGGAGAGGTTGCCGGGCAGCAGGATCGCCCGGCCCATGCAGACCCCCGCCGCCCCGGCGAAGACGATCGACGGCAGCTCGAGGGCCCCGTGCGGACCCACCCACGCGATGAAGAACGTGGTCACCCCGTCCTTCCAGTACTCCGCGGCGATGGCGCCGAGGATGATTCCGTTGTAGAAGAGCAGCCAGTAGCCCCCGATGATCGTCAGCGCGCCCAGGCTGAACGCCAGGAACGACACCTGGATGTTGTGCGTGAACAGCTGCGCGCTGAACTGCGACGCGGCCGCCGCGGAATCGATCCGCTCCTTCCCCTTCTCGATCTTGAGCACGCGCTCCTTCGGGCTGTCCGTGCGAAACATCCCCGGGACGAGGTCGCGCGCGAGGTGCGGGTTCGAGAGGACCGCGCCGGCCCCGAAGACGGCGCCCAGCAGCATCGCCGCCGCCGCCCGCGCCACGGACCCCGCCTGCCTCTGGAACGCCGCGGGGACCTCCTCGAGGAACAGCCGCACCAGCTGCTCGCGGAGGGTGAGGCGCCGCGTGTCGCGGTAGACGTACCGGTAGCCGCGCCCCGTCAGCTGGTCGAGGCGGCCCAGGAGCATCGGGTCGGCCGTGAGAGCGCGCGCGTGGTTGAGATCCGAGCAGGCGGTCCGGTAGAGCTGGACGAGCTCCTGGATCTCCCTCGGGGGGAAGCTCTCCCCGGCCACCCGCTCGGCCTGGTCGAGAAGCTGCCCGAGCCGCTCCCACCGCGGCCGCCGCTCCTTGATGAAGACGTCAAGCTCCATCGGTTAGAACTCCGAACTCCCTGATGATTTCACAGCAGCTGCCTCCGCTTGACCTCGAGGTACGCGTTCACGCTCTCCACGCCCGCGTCCTCCGGGCCAACGTCGACGACCCACGCGCCCAGCCGGCGGAGGTCGCTCATCATCCGCTGCCGGCCCGTCCACAGGTCACGCGCGACGAGGGTCCGGCAGAGCTCGGCCTTGTCGGCCGGCAGCGACTCGGCGGTCGCGCGGAGCGCGGGGTCGGAGAGCACGACGCACACCGGCAGGTGCGTCGGGACGAGCATGCGCACCGCGCGGACGAGCGCCGCCTCCTCGCCCGTCTCGGGCAGCGTCGTGAGGATGAGGACGAGCGACCGGCGGCGCAGGCGGCGCCGGACGTGGGCCCCGAGCGACGGGTAGTCCGTGTGGATGTACTCCGCGCGGACCGCCGAGGAGAACGCGGTGATCCGCGAAAGGTGCGCGGCCCCGCGACCCTGAGGGATCCCGCCGTCGACCTGCGACCCGAACGAGAGCATCCCGACCCGGTCCTCCATCCGGTTGCAGATGTAGGCGACCAGCACCGCCGCGTTGACGGCGTGGTCCACGCGCCGGATGCGCGTCGTCATCGCCGCCATCCGGTGGCCGCGGTCGACGCAGACAAGGATGTCCTGGGACCGGTCCAGCCGGTACTCGCGCACGATCAGCTTGCGGTGGCGCGCGGAGGCCTTCCAGGCGATGTCGCGGTAGTCGTCGTTGATGTTGTACTCGCGAAGGCGGTCGAACTCGCGCCCCTTGCCGAGCCGCGGCGCCGCCCGCTGGCCGAGCCCGCGCAGGATGAAGTCGTTGAGCTTCTGGTGGAGCCGTTTCACCGCCTTGAGGTTCGGGAGGACCGTCAGCTCGCTCTTCACCTGAATCGAGACGATCCGCTCCGCCCATCCCCGGAACGTGAGCGACAGGTGCGGGCCTTCGAGCCTCACGTTCCCGCGCTGGACGCCGCGGACGGCGCACTCGAGGGCGAGCGACTCGCCGGGCCGGCAGACGCCCCGGAGGGTCGTCGAGGGCTCGGCCACGAGCCGCCGCGACGTCCGCCGCACGCTCACCTGCACCGGCCGCGCGGCGTCGGTCGCCAGCCGGATGGCGTACGTCTCCTCCACGTCGAGCGACAGGACGAAGGAGGCC